>CAYUXT010000001.1:0-172042 GCA_964448955.1 uncultured Taibaiella sp.
CTACACAAAGCCAAGCTAATTGTTCTGGTAGCGGACAAGATGATGTATGGTTTGCCTTTACGGCTACACAAGCATCGCATATTATAAAATTAGAAAACATTTCTACTGCGTATGGCAACAATAATTTTAGAGTATTACAAGTATTTGATGGTTGTGGAGGCACTTCATTGTTTTGTTCGAGTGCATTAGATACCGAAGTAAAATTAAATAATCTTACACCCTCTGCAACATACTATATTAAAGTCAATAGCAATAACAACAACAATAACCTGAATTTCGATATTTGCATCCTTACACCACCACCTCCTCCTACAAACGACGAATGCATTAATGCCACAACTTTAGCCATAAACACAGGACTTACTTGTACCACATCTACATCGGCTACCACACTCGGTGCTACACAAAGCCAAGCTAATTGTTCTGGTAGCGGACAAGATGATGTATGGTTTGCATTTACTGCCACACAAGCATCTCATATTGTAAAATTAGAAAATATTACTATTGCGCATGGCAGCAACAATTTTAGAGTATTCCAAGTATTTGATGGATGTGGAGGCGCTTCGTTATTTTGTTCGAGTGCATTAGATACCGAAGTTAAATTAAATAATCTTACACCCTCTGCAACATACTATATTAAAGTCAATAGTAATAGCAATAACAATAATCTGAATTTCGATATTTGTATCCTTACACCACCCCCTCCTCCTGTAAATGATGAATGTTCCGGAGCATTAGAATTAGGAGTAAATCCAGGATATGTTTGTAATGTATCTACTAATGCCAGCACTTTGGGGGCTACACTTAGTCAAACCCGATGTTCGGGATCTGGCGAGGATGATGTATGGTTCAAATTTACGGCATCTAATGCCTCTCACATAATTCAGTTAAGCAATATTACAACAGCTTACGGTAATAATAATTTCAGAATATTTCAAGTATTTGATGCTTGTAATGGCACAAGTTTATTTTGTTCTGCTGCCCTAAATACACAAACGACACTGAATGGACTAACCCCATCACAAGATTATTACATAAGAGTGATGAGCAATGGCGTTAACAACAATATTGATTTTGACATTTGCATACTTACTCCAATACCTGCTCCTGCTTATGATGAATGTAGTACTGCCCAAAGCTTAACTGTTAATTCCGGAATGACTTGTTCAAGTTCTTTCAATGGAACTACAGCAGGCGCTACTCAAAGCCAAACTGCTTGCTTTGGCAGTGCCAACGATGATGTATGGTTTGAATTTACGGCAACACAACAAAACCATTTAATACAATTATCTAACCTAACCGCAGTATTTGGAAATAATATTTATAAAAATATTGAAGTGTTTGATGCTTGTAATGGTAATTCTATTTACTGTTCCGCAAATGTATTTGCAAATGATGTTTATCTTAATGATTTAACAATAAGCAATGATTATTTTATTCGTGTGCATACTTATGGATTAGTCAATAGTATTTCGTTTGATATTTGTGTATTAAGTCCACCAGCACCTACTAATGACGACTGTGGTTCTGCTATAGACATAACCACCACACCACAGATAGGGCAATCATCTTTAGGAGCAACATCGAGCTTAGTTGCCGACCCGGCTTGTTATTCAGAAAATGCAAGTATAGATATGTGGTATTCGGCTACAATAGCAGATACTGGTAATTTTTCCATAACATTAGACCGAACTCCCGGTTTGCCATACCTATGCTTATCTGTGTACGATGGTAGTTGTGGCAGTTTAACAGAATTAGATTGTACCGAAACATTTACTGCGAATGAAGCTACAATAACTATAAATAACACTACTCCAAATACCAATTATTTTTTTAGAGTGATGGCTGCTGATAATAACGTAAGTACATTCAGTATTGAATTGACCGATTTGCCATTACCGGTTGAAATGAGTGCCCTTAACGGACATATAGACAAATCGGGAACAGCTGTTTTAAATTGGACAACGTACAAAGAATATAACAACAAAGGATTTGAAATCCAATATTCCGATGACGGCAAAAATTTTGTTCCTATAGGATTTATGGAAAGTAAATTTGAAATGAGTAATATTAATACAGACTATAAGTTTATAGACTCACGCGAATTAACACTAATCGGTTATTACCGCTTGCAGCAAATAGATTGGGATGGAAGAACCTCGTACTCCAATATAGTAATGCTATCCCCTTCGCAAAAGAATAATGCCCTTATTTCCTTAATACCTAATCCTACAACAGATAAAGTGGAAATAGAAATTAACAACAACATAAGTAATGGAGTAGTACACTTGGTTGATGTTTATGGCAAAGTAATTATCAGAAAAAATATTGTCGATAAAGCTACGCTTGATTTAAGTAACTTGGCTGCAGGTGTATATATAGTTAGGTTATACTTAGAAGGAAATGCAGAAGTAATTAATAAAGTAGTAACAAAATTATAATCTCTAAAATGAAGGAATAATTAAATGTATAAAACCTTATAATTTTCAAAAGGCTAACTTACGTTCAGCTTATGGATAATTATTGCAATAATATTGTTTTAATATTACATTTGCGCAATCTATACCATAGTCTAATACTAATACGAATTATGGTATAGATTGTATTTTCATATTAAAACATCTTAAAATTGAGCAAATCTTTATTTAGAAAAAAGTCTATTGATACCATTTTACAAGAAGCCAATTTACAAGATGATGCAGATGGGCTTGGTAATGGTAAATCGCTTAAAAAGATATTAGGAGTAAAAGACCTTACAGCTTTAGGCGTTGCTGCCATTATAGGTGCGGGTATATTTAGCAGTATTGGTAAAGCTGCTTACGAAGGTGGTCCGGGAGTAGTTTATTTATACATTTTTACGGCTTTGGCTTGCGGCTTTGCAGCTTTATGTTATGCTCAATTTGCATCAACCATTCCTGTATCTGGCAGTGCTTACACTTATTCTTATGTAGCATTTGGCGAATTATTTGCTTGGATAATAGGCTGGGATTTACTGATGGAATATGCGATTGGCAATATAGCCGTAGCCATATCTTGGAGCGATTATTTTACCGGACTTTTAGCAAAAGCCAATATACCCATTGCCGAATGGCTGACGATGGACTATGTAACAGCCAAGTCGGGGTATGAATTTGTATCGAAATCGCTTTCCGAAGGGCATCTGTTAGCTACGCTCCCTCCCGCAGAAGTAGAAAGATACTTTGCTTGGCTTAATGCACCAAAATTGGGTAACTTACGTCTAATAATGGATTTGCCTGCATTAGGAATTGTGATACTTATTACTTCTATCGTTTTTGTAGGGATAAAAGAATCGCGAGCGGCAAACAATATAATGGTAATACTAAAATTGGCAGTAGTATTTCTGGTAATAGTATTAGGAGCATATTATGTAAATCCGCAAAACTGGTCGCCATTTACGCCAGAAGGTTTCGGTGGAATATTAAAAGGCGTTAGTGCTGTTTTCTTTGCTTACATAGGCTTTGATGCCATATCTACAACTGCCGAAGAGTGTAAAGACCCCCAAAGAGATTTGCCACGTGGTATGATATACTCTTTAGTAATTTGTACTGTTTTATACGTATTGGTTGCATTAGTGCTTACCGGAATGGTAAATTACAAAACCTTAAATGTAGGGGATCCATTAGCAATGGTATTTGACAGCAACGGATTATATGTAATATCGGGTATAGTAGCAGTAAGTGCCATTGTTGCCACAGCGAGTGTATTGTTGGTTTTCCAAATTGGGCAACCACGTATTTGGATGAGTATGAGCAGAGATGGATTATTGCCTAAAATATTTTCAAAAATTCACCCTAAATTTAAAACGCCATCTTTTTCTACTATACTAACAGGATTAGTGGTCGGCATACCTGCATTATTTTTAAATCTCGATTTTGTATTAGCACTTACAAGTATCGGCACCTTATTTGCCTTTATATTAGTATGTGCAGGCATTTTAGTGTTAGATAATAGAAAAGACAAACCGCAATCTAAATTTAAAGTACCATTCATTAATGCAAAGTATATATACCCCGCAATGTTTGTTACTGCCATTGTCTTAATTACGATTTATGCGCCGGAGCATTTTCAATATATTCTTAGAAAAGAAGGATTATTAATGCTTTTCTTTTGGATAGTAGCAACAATACCTGCAATTTTAGTATTTAAGTACAGGCTGTCGCTTATACCAATATTGGGTTTGGTAAGTTGTTTTTATCTAATGGCACAAGAAGAGCAAAGCAATTGGCTAAGATTTGGTATTTGGCTTATTATAGGCTTAGCGGTTTATTTTTTGTACGGTTATAGACACTCTAAAATCCACAAACAAACTAAATCGTAAATTTATGCGTCTTGCAAGGTAGCGAATAGAGAATGTAATAACTAAAAATTTAACAATACTTAGCTAAAGTTAAACCCCATTGGCTTAACTGTTGCTTAACAGCTAAGTAAATAAAGAAATTTAATTTTGTGTAACAAGAAAAAAATATAAAATTTAATAACAATTCCAACAACAAAACAAAATACAAATCTTATGAGAAGAGCTATTCTTTTAACAACAATTCTTTCAGTGGGCAGTTTATTTGCTTTTGCACAAAGCAAATCTTTATCTTCTGCACCTACAACTACAAGCTTATCTTCCGCAACTGTATCTGCTCCAGTAGAAGAAGAAGTGAAAATTAATACTTCTATGAAATTCGATCAAGAAGTTTATGACTTTGGCAGTATTCCTCAAGGCATACCTGCAGAGGCAGAATTTATTATTACCAATACAGGAAAAGAGCCATTGGTTATCCAAAATGTAAAAGCACAATGTGGCTGCACTACTCCTTTTTATACTAAAGAACCTATTGATGCAGGTAAAACAGGAAAAGTAAAAGCATCTTACAATGCGGCTAATCCTGGAGCTTTCAATAAATCAGTAACAGTTACTACTAACGGAGGTACTTCTACGCTACGTATTAAAGGTACAGTAGAAAAAGCTCCTGAAAATTCTGTTCCTGAAAATACATCGATGATGAAAAAAGGATAATTCAATTATACACTAATATACAATTAACAAAATGAACAAAATTATTTCAATAGCACTTATGCTTATGTTATCTGCAACTATTGCAGTAGCACAAAAAGGAGCAAAGTTCCAGTTTAAGGAAAAAGACAACACTTTCGATTTTGGAAAAGTAACCGAAGGAGAAGTCGTAACCCACGAATACGAATTTAAAAACACAGGCGATCAGCCATTACAAATTTTAAAAGCAGAAGCGTCTTGCGGTTGTACTACTCCCGATTGGCCCAAAAGCCCTATTATGCCCGGCAAAACAGGAAAAATTAAAGTATCTTTCGACTCAAACGGAAGGGTAGGGGTTACTAGCAAACAGATTTTTATTAAGTCTAATGCTGTATTAGATGACCCTGCATCAGATAGGTTAGAATTGAAATTAATAGGAACAGTTTTGGAAAAAAAGAGCTAATTGAACAATAGTTTTAAATTAAAAAAGGTTTCAGTAAATGCACTGAAACCTTTTTGTTTTTTTAGAACAATCTTAACTTTATCGTGTGAGTAGAAAATTTTATCGTAACAAAGTAACAGTACCTTTGTATGTTTCCATATACCCATCATCAAATGCAATTCTAATTACATAACCATAAACTCCGGTTGGTTGTTTTTTGCCTTTAAAGTTACCGTCCCATCCTTCATTGGGATTTGTAGTATTAAAAACTACAGTACCCCATCTGTTAAAAACTTTAAATTCCAATAACTTTTCGTCTTTAAAATTAAGGATTCTAAATGCATCATTGGAACCATCGTTATTAGGTGTAAAAGCATTTGGAATTGCCAACTCGTTTTGTCTGGTAACTATATCAGAAGCCTCTTTGCCGTTGGTAGCACTCTGTGCATATCCTATTAAGCTTAGAGATATTAATAAGGCAGTAGTTGTTACTATTTTTTTCATTTAACAAATATATTCTGTTTACTAAAAAGCATTCTTCTTGGGTTAAAAAAATAACCAAAAATTAAATCGGTAAATACAGCTATCTAATTTCATTATTAATCTTCCGGATATACGTCTATACAGTAGCTGCCGCTAAAAGTTACTTGATTATTGCCTTCCAAATATTTCCCTTGGAATGTAGCAGTGCTATAACCATAACTTTGCTCACCCGAAATAGTAACAATCCCTAATTCTGCTAACTGACTAAAGCTAATGTTTAAATCTATTACTTTTAGTGGACCTACATCTTTAATAAATACATAAGCCGAATCCACTCTATCGAAACCATAAGCTCCCGTTGCTACTACAGTATCCATTTCTACATACAAAATATAGGCTTTGTCGTTAGCATTACTAATCATCCTTACATCTACCAAAGTCTTACTAATGGTATTGTTACTGTCAATTGATTTTTTGACGAGCTTTACTTCTCCTTCCGCGCCATAGCTATCTGGTTCAAATGTACCATCGGGATTAGTAATGGTAAAATGCTTTTTTGAGTTCTCTTTACAAAGATATTTGTCCTTTTTTTGTAAACTCAAACAGCTACTTGCAATAATTAAAGTAGTGCTAATAAAACCCATTATAACTAATAGACGTTTTTTCATAAATTTTAGTTTGTTATTATTCTTGCTTTTAACGTGAATTTAATTTTTTTAGTATAGCAAAGGTATTGCTTTTTAAAAAATTGATTATTAGACCACGTAAGCATTACTTTATTTTTTTCAATAAATAATAATCCTGATTATCTTTACCACTTACAAAATCAATTAACTAATGTCAGAAAATTCTTTTCGTAGGTCTTTAAGTTTAAAAGATGGCGTACTCATCGTAGCAGGCTCTATGATAGGCTCGGGCATATTTATCGTAAGTGCCGATATAGCCCGTAATGTAGGCAGCGCGGGTTGGCTTATTGCCGTTTGGGTATTTACCGGACTAATGACCATTGCGGCGGCATTGAGCTATGGCGAATTAAGTGCTATGTTTCCTAAAGCTGGCGGGCAGTATGTTTATCTCAAAGAATCTTATAATAAATTTGTGGCATTCCTTTATGGTTGGAGTTTGTTTGCTGTTATTCAGACAGGGACAATAGCAGCAGTTGGTGTGGCTTTTTCTAAGTTTTTGGCATATTTAGTTCCCGAATTGGGCAACGAATATTTACTGTTCGATTTAGGTTTTGTAAAAATCCATTCAGGACAATTGGTTTCTATCTTCATTATAGGCTTGCTTACCTACATTAATACTAAAGGAGTAAAAGAAGGAAAATTCATTCAGTCTATTTTTACGTTTGCCAAAATCGTCGCACTTTTTGGCTTAATACTTTTTGGTTTTATATTGGTTAAAGAAAGTTTTTGGGCGGAGAATTGGAGTACAGGATTTAATGCAATGCAAGATTTAGGAACAAAAGGTGCAAGTGGAGCATTGGGCGCAAGTGGTTGGACTGCTATTTCGGGAACAGCATTATTGGGAGCCTTAGCTGCGGCTATGGTAGGCTCTATATTCAGTAGCGATGCCTGGAACAATGTTACCTTTATTGCAGGTGAAATGAAAAATCCGGCAAGAAATATAGGACTGAGTTTAGTATTGGGAACTTTAATCGTTACTGTAATTTATGTAGCTGCCAACCTTATGTTTTTAAATGTAATGCCCATCAACGAATTGGCTTTTGTCGAAAACGACAGAGTGGCAGTGGCTGCTGCAAATAAAATATTTCCCGAGTTTGGCACTGTAATGATTGCTATACTTATTATGGTTTCTACTTTTGGCTGCAATAATGGATTGATACTTGCCGGCTCGCGTGTGTTTTATACTATGGCGCAAGATGGTTTGTTTTTTAAACAAGCAGGCAAGCTCAACAAAAACGGTGTACCACATTGGGCTTTGTGGACACAATTTGTAGTGGCATCTATACTTTGTCTTAGTGGTCGTTACGGCGATTTATTAGATATGATATGTTTTGTGGTGGTTATATTTTATGTAATCACTATCATTGGTGTATTTAGATTAAGAATAAAACGCCCCGATGCCGAACGTCCTTACAAGGCATTTGGTTATCCTCTTGTACCAATAATTTATATAGTATTTGGCATTACATTTTGTGTGTTATTGGTTTTTTACAAGCCACAATACACTTGGCCCGGATTAATTATAGTGCTTTTAGGCATTCCGATTTATTATCTATTTAACAGAAAAAATAATGCTACGGTCGAAAATTAAAACTTCGCACCTTTAGGAATTATTATTGGCGCAATAATGTATAATTTTGCGCTTTAAATGTATATACCAAAATATCTATAATGGCTTTTGCAGCAGCATCAACAATGAACAAATATTTTTCGCTCATCAAATTCAGTCATACCATTTTTGCTTTGCCTTTTGCATTAATTGGATTTGTATTAGCAGTAGTATCTTTTCCCGACTTTACTTTTGAATGGCGGCTATTGGTTGCGGTATTGCTATGTATGGTTTTTGCTCGTAGTGCAGCAATGGCTTTTAACCGATATTTAGACAGAAAATACGATGCTCTAAATCCACGAACAGCTAAAAGGGAAATACCGGCAGGGATTATTAAACCACAAAATGCACTATTATTTACTGTTGTCAATTGTATTTTGTTTGTTATTACCACTTATTTCATTAACGATATTTGTTTTTATCTTTCTCCTATTGCCATTTTTGTAGTACTATTTTATAGTTTTACTAAACGCTTTACAGCATTGTGTCATTTAGTACTTGGTGCAGGATTGGCTTTAGCTCCTATTGGAGCATATCTTGCGGTTACAGGAGTGTTCGATGCATTACCTTTATTGTTTTCGTTTGTAGTATTTACTTGGGTTTCGGGTTTCGATATTATTTACGCATTGCAAGACGAAGAGTTCGACAAGCAACAAAAACTACATTCTATACCCGCATTTTTCGGAAAGAGAAAAGCATTGTGGATTTCTAATACGTTGCATATAGTTACCGCAACATTGGTAGTTATAGCCGGTATTTACGGTTCCTTTCATATTGTATATTGGGTAGGAGCCGGATTGTTTATTGCATTGCTAATGTACCAACATTTAATCGTCAGCCCCGATGATTTAAGTAGAGTAAATATTGCATTTGGCAATACTAATGGCATAGCGAGTGTGTTGTTTGCTATATTTACCATTGCTGCTTTATGGTTACAATAAATTCATTTTCCTTACTTATTCTTGCCCGCATAATAAAAATACTTTTTGAGTAGGGGTGGATTTCAAGTGTATTGTCTTAATTGGCAAAACACACATTTTCAATGAAACCTTTATTTACAATCCACAGTTATTTTGCAATATTTTTTTGTTTAATTTGTACACAGGTAAGCAGTTATGCGCAACTCAAACGCCCCGCCCATATTGGTTTTATATATCCGATAAGTTCTAATGGTTTAAATGCTGCCGAATACAGTAACCATTTTTCTTTACACGCCCTTGTAGGTATTAGCAAAGAAGAGACGGGAGTATGTATATCGGGTATTAGTTCTATAATTAAAAACAACAGTACCGGAGTAGTAATTAGCGGTATCAGCAATCATATTGGAGGTAATGTACAAGGAGTACAAGTAGCTGGAATAATTAATACTGCACAAGAAAACACCAATGGCGTGCAAGTTGCAGGTATAGCTAATGTAGCTAAATGTGTAGAGGGCGTACAAGCATCGGGAATTGTTAGTCTGTCTGCTACAAACGCCAATGTGCAACTTAGTGGTATTGTTAATGCAGCACAAGAAACCAATGTGCAGATTGCGGGAATAAGTAATACAAGTAAAAATAATAGCGATGTACAGATTTCTGGATTAATTAATAATGCCCAAAATGCACATACACAGATTGCGGGCTTAATTAATATTGCCCAAAAAGTAAAAGGAGTACAAATTGCAGGGCTAATCAACATTGCAGAAGAAAGCGATTACCCTATTGGCATTATCAATATTGTAAAAAATGGAGAAAAACAGATTGGTATTACCTTAGACGATATAGGAAATACTATGTTGGGATTTCGTTCGGGTGGTAGAAAACTATATGGCATATTGGCTATTGGTGGTAATAATTTTTTAGAAATAGCACCTTATGCACTACAAGGTGGAATGGGATTTCGCATACCTATATACAAAGCATTGCGCCTTAATGTTGAAGGCACGTCTATGGCAAATAGCGATTTTGTAAGAAGTGCATATTTTAAATCTTCGCTTAATGTTTTAGTTGGATTGAAAATTAAACAACGATTAGAAATTGTAGCAGGGCCTTCGTTTAATCATTTGCATTTCGATAGACTACAACCCGACGTATATAAAAACAATTATCTATGGCAATATAGAAGTTTTGTGTCTGTAAATAGCTTGTATTTTGGTGGTATGGTAGGGGTGAATATTAATTTTTAAATACAAAAAGCAGACATACAGAATGATGAAGTTTAATTCTTTTTTGCCTTAGCAACTTTCTATCTAAAAGATACATTTTCTAAAATAAAACAATTAACAATAAAACAATTTAAAAAAAATGAAACATTTAAAAATCTTTACAATTGCAATTATTGCCCTAATCTCTATTTTTAGTTTTAGTTCTTGCCGAAAAGTAGTAGGGGGAGGTGCTGTAATTTCGGAAACAAGAAATGTGAGCAACTTTAGTATTATCCGTAACGATTTATCTGCCGATGTAGAAATAGTAAGAGGTAACGAATATAATATAGTAATAGAAGCGCAGGAGAATATAATAGAGTTAATAGAAACCAATGTTATCGGTAATGTGTTATTACTCAAAGTGAAAAACAAAACTAATATTTCTAACACAAGAAAAATAAAAATTTATATTACACTACCTAAAGTAGAAGGAGTGGTAATTAGTGGCAGCGGCAATGTTTGGGCTAAAGGCAGTTACCATAGCGACGACATTAGCTTAGAAGTAAGTGGTTCTGGTAACATAACTGTAGATGAACTAAGTGCAAAATCGGTATATACACGCATAAGTGGCAGTGGTAATATAGCTATAGAAGAAGGTTCCGGCAAAGATTTAGAGCTAAAAATAAGTGGTAGCGGCAACTATCAAGGAGCTGATTTTGTAACAGAAAAAGGCGACATTACAATATCTGGTTCAGGAGATGCGTATATTAATGTAACCGACTACCTTAAAGTAAAAATTCCGGGAAGTGGTAATGTAAAATACAATGGAAGTCCTGATATAGATGTAAATATTTCCGGCTCAGGAAAGCTAACAAAACTATAAACAGTATAATGCCAAGGTGAAATGAAAATTAGTTAAATGTGTTTGTTCTTTTTCGATTATTCTTCTTCAGAAAATATGTCCGTAGCATGGGCTATGCAAATGTTTTTTATCAAATAAGCTGGTTTAAACTTTTAGTAAAATAAAAGCAAAGGCTAAATATTGCCAATTTAGCCAATGAATTATCCAAACCGTCGTTGTGTCTTTTGACCAACAACAAATCAATTCAACCAAAATTATTTTTAATAGCTTTGCACTGCAAGTTTTAAAAAAATCTTGAAGATTAATTTATGCGCAGTCTATATTTAAAAGAGATAAAGACATTTTTCAGCTCCTTAGTGGGATATGTAGTGTTGCTGTTATTTATAATAGCTACCGGACTATTATTATGGGTACTACCAGAAACTAACATTTTGCCCAATGCCAATATATTAGATTATGGGTACGCTTCTATGGAACAGTTTTTTGCGGTGGCACCAATAGTGCTTACATTTCTAATACCGGCATTAACTATGCGCTCTTTTGCCGATGAGTATAAGACTGGAGCCATAGAATGGCTTTTTACCAAACCATTAAGATTAAGAGATATAGTATTAGGAAAATATTTTGCTGCACTTACCTTAGCAATTATAGCATTAATACCTACACTTATATATCTTGTGAGTTTAAATTGGTTAGCCATTACTGCTGGCTCATTAGATTTTGGTGGTATTTTAGGTTCGTACATTGGCTTATTTTTGCTCACAGCCACTTTTGTAGCCATAGGCATATTTTGCTCTTCTGTTACCGATAGTCAGATAGTGAGTTTTTTAATGGCATTAGCACTAAATTTTGTGTTATACAGCGGATTCGAAGGGTTAAGTAGAATTAAGGCGTTTAGAGGAGGGGCGGATTATTATTTAGAGTTAATGGGTTTAGACTACCATTATACTAATATCAGTAGAGGGGTATTAGATAGCCGAGATGTTATTTATTTCCTATCTCTCATATTTCTTTTTTTAGTTTTAAACCGATATTTCCTAATAAGAAAAAAAACAGTAAAATAATCAATTGATTTAGACAACAATGCAGATATTACAAGGTTTCCAGAATAAAACAAGACCTTAAAAATTACAGTATTAAAAGTCAGAAATAAAAAAAAATAAAAAAAAAAAAGCATAAACCTTGCAAGTCCCAAAAATTTTTATGTATTTTGGCATTCGATTTTAAAAAATCTTAATGAATATGAACAAAAAGTTATTCTTAATTCCGGCTATTGCAATTAGCATATTATTCAGTTCCAATGTATTTGCTCAAGGTAGCGATGATTTGGTAGCCGTGTACGGGTGGTTTTCTCAACCCGACAGATCTTATGTAACTCTTGCTGAAGGAGAGTATCAGGAAGGACAATTGTTGAATTGGAAATACACTGATAAGACATTATTATTTTATGCTTTCCGTCATCCGGGACCAAATCGTGTAGCGGTATATAGTTGGTATAATCCTACTACTAAAGATTTAGTAAGCGTAGCCGAAGATGAGTTTACAGAAGACCAAATGATAAAAATGGGTTATAAAAGCAAAAAGCTTCAATTTTATGCCCCTGTTCGTCGCGACGAAAATCGTGTAGCAGTATATCGTTGGTATATCAAAAAAACCAAAGATTGGGTTACTATTCCTGAAGAAGGAAATACCGATTTGTATATCAAAAAAGGTTACAGCAAAAAAACATTCCAATACTATGGTGTAAAACGTAGCATT
This sequence comes from uncultured Taibaiella sp., assembly GCA_964448955.1. Classification (GTDB taxonomy): domain Bacteria; phylum Bacteroidota; class Bacteroidia; order Chitinophagales; family Chitinophagaceae; genus MKSF01. Next base: position 12,971 of record CAYUXT010000001.1, read on the forward strand.
GATGAAGGTTTGTACGAGCAAACACTATAATTCAACCCGAAATAATTAATACAAAAAAAGACTGTCCTATAGGCAGTCTTTTTTATGTGCATTTTAATAGGGATTACTTAGGGCTTGCAAAACAATTATCTACTCTATTTTTTTATTCCCAACAAATTTGTTATTTGTATAATGTTTTGTCTTTGCCTTATTGCAACACGGATATGCTTCAATGTTTTTTTAGCATAACTCTCTCAACACAAACCTGATGCACTCAAGTTTATTATCTTAGATAATGGAGCATTTCATAAAGCTCAAAGATTAGCAATTCAAGAAAACTTTATATTTATCTTCTTACAATCCGGAAATAAATCTGGCGGAGTTGGGATGGAAATATATACAGTCTTTTATTGCAAACAAAACATTTAAAATACTTCAAGACCTGACAAATGGAATATCCAATATAATCAACCAACAGTTTACTACCGAACGTTTAATTTCCATTACTTCTTTCCGATTTTTCTGAGAATTAGTTCGGATTAATAATGATTTACAAACTGCATAAGAAATGCTATATCCCTATGTTATAGGGCGCAGTCTAAAATAAATGGTTATAAATAAAAAGAGATTGTACGTGTATAGTTTCGTTTGGCGATTATTAAAATCCTTCTAATCGTGCTATTCGCTTATCTATTGGGGGATGTGTGGCAAATAAAGATTGCAAAGAAAGAGAATTTTTCTTTTTACTTGCAGGGTGTTCTATAAAAAGTTGCGCTACTTCATTGTTTTTTACTGCTTCTATATATGGGTCGCCCGATATTTTACGAAGTGCAGAAGCTAATGCTTGAGGATTTCTCGTCATCTCGGCAGCACCTGCATCTGCCATATATTCTCTGCTGCGCGAAATACCAAAACGCAATAACAATGAAATGAAATAAGCAACCGCAGTAATAACCATTGCAATAACAACTACATAAGCTCCGCCGTCTTTATCATTTCGTCTTCTATTGCCCATACCACCATACAGAAACGAGCGAAAAGCCATATCGCTGAGTAAAGCAAATATGCCCACAAATACTATCGAAATAATTAATAAGCGTACATCTTTATTACGAATATGAGCAAGTTCGTGTGCAATTACACCTTCTAATTCGGCATCGTCTAATTTATTAATTATGCCTCGAGATAGCGTTACTGCATAGGTTTTTTCGTTTATACCACTAGCATAAGCGTTGAGCGAGTCGTCATCAAGAATAAAAATATTGGGAGTTTTCATTCCTTGCGAAATACAAAGGTTTTCTACAAGATTGTACACTCGCATATTTTCCTTTCTTACTAACGGACGTGCCCCCGTAGCCATATTAATGATGGCTGTATGAGAATAAAAAGCAATCAAAAACCAAATGCCTACTCCTACTAATGCAAAGGGGGCAATGCGCAAAAAGGCACTTAGCTTGTCTGCGTCTTCGGGTGTAGTTAAGAATACAAAAGCATATATCATTCCCAATATCAAAAGAGGAAACGATATTAATAACAATATAGAATTGAAATTATTTTTACTGATTTGTGTTTGTATGCCTACGTAAGCCGACATTGATTTTATTTACGTTTTAAATACGTTAGTTAACATAACGGCAATTACCATTTTTGACGATAATTGCCGTATAATATTTCTCTTTTAGCTCTTTTTTCAGAAAAGAAATTAAAAAGCAATTTTTGGCGGTTCTTCCATTGTAGTGCGTTGCTCGTGTGTAAGCTCGTACATTGGTTGGCGGCTAAATCCAAAATTCTTAGCAATAAGATTAGCAGGAAAAGACTCTACAGATGTATTTAGTTCTTTAGTAGCACTATTAAAGAAGCGGCGCGATGCTGCTAATTTGTTTTCTATATCTGCTATTTCTTGTTGTAAATGTAAAAAGTTAGTATTGGCTTTTAAGTCGGGATATGCTTCTACTTGTACTCTTAGCCCTTGTAAGGCTTGAGTCATTTGGGTGTCTGCTTGTATTTTATCGTTAATATTAGAGGCGTTCATAATGGTAGAACGAGCAGCAGTAATTCTTTCTAATAGTTCTTTTTCGTGTGTGGCATAACCTTTTACGGTAGATACCAACTGGGGTATTAAATCGTTTCTTTGGCGAAGCTGAACGTCAATGTCTGCGAAAGCATTTTCGCGATTATTTTTCATTCGCACTAAGCGATTGTAGAGGCTTACAAGCCACAAAACAAGTAGTACAACTACTACTATTAAAATAATTAATGGCATAATTTTTTAAAATTTTGATGCGAATTTACTGAATTATTATTTTACACGCAAAAGACCTCTGTATAAACATTAAGTTAATTTTTTTTAAGAAAGAGCCAATTGCTTATAAATACCAAATCCCGAATGCAGACGGTTAGACTTAATACAAAACACACACACATTGTATCGCTAACCTGTCTTTTCGGGATTTAATTTTTTTGTTGATTTAATTTATAGCCTGTTTTCAATTATTTCATCTACTATACTTGGGTCAAGCAAGGTAGAGGTATCGCCTAAATTACTTAATTCGCCTTCTGCTATTTTACGGAGTATTCTTCTCATAATTTTTCCACTTCTTGTTTTCGGGAGGTCTCTTACAAATTGGATTTTATCTGGTTTTGCAATAGGTCCTATAATTCTCGAAATAGTAAGGCTAATATCTTGTCGTGTAAGATTGTCTTCTTCTTCGTGCCCGTTGTACACTATATAAGCATATATGCCTTCTCCTTTAATGCTGTGCGGATAGCCTACTATTGCGCTTTCTACTACACCTAAGTGCATATTAATGGCGTTTTCTACTTCTGCTGTGCCTAATCTGTGTCCACTTACATTTAATACATCATCTACTCTTCCTGTTATTTTATAAAAACCGTCTTCATCTCTTAGGCAACCATCTCCGGTAAAATACATATCATTGTATGTACTGAAATATGTTTGTTTAAACCTATCGTGATCGCCATAAGTAGTTCTGAGCATACCGGGCCAAGGGAATTTTATGCATAAATTACCACTCACTTCGTTTCCTTCTAAAACGTTTCCTTTTTCATCTACCAAGACGGGTTGTACGCCGGGCATTGGTAAAGTAGCACAAGACATTTTAGCTGGGGTTACTCCTGCAAGGTTAGTAATCATTGGTCCTCCTGTTTCGGTTTGCCACCAAGTGTCTGCAATAGGTAATTTACCTTTTCCTATTTGTTCGTGAAACCAAGTCCAGGCTTCGGAGTTTATGGGTTCGCCGGCAGTACCTAATACTTTGAGTGTAGAAATGTCCTTATCCACAATCGGTTGCGTGCCAAAACTCATAAGGCTGCGAATGGCGGTAGGTGCAGTAAATATGGTGTTGGCTTTGTATTTTTCTACAATTTCCCAGAATCTACCTGCATCGGGCCAAGTGGGTATGCCTTCGTAAAAAAGACTCGTAGCACCTGCAGATAGCGGACCATATACCACACAAGAATGCCCTGTAATCCAGCCGATGTCAGCTGTACAATAATATACATCGTGCTTTTTGTATTGAAAGGCATTTACAAACGTGTAAGTTGCCCAAATCATATAACCACCACAAGTATGTACTACTCCTTTGGACTTGCCGGTAGAACCAGAGGTGTATAATATAAACAGGATGTCTTCTGCATCCATTTCTTCTGCTGCCAAATATGGATTGCCTTGAGATTCTACAATTTTTACTTCGTCTTCCCACCATACATCTCTCCCCTTGAGCATACTTACGGGCGTGCGAGTATGTGTACATACAATTACTTTTTGTATAGATGGACAAAAAGGCAATGCATCATCTATTGTAGATTTAAGTGGAATTACTTTACTTCCTCTATTAGAACCATCACAGGTAATTACCACATTAGCTGCTGCATCTTGTATCCTATCGGCAATGCTTTTAGCACTAAAGCCACCAAATATTACAGAATGAATAGCACCAATGCGCGCACAGGCTAATATAGCAATAACTAATTCGGGAATCATTCCCATATAGATGCATACCCTATCTCCTTTTTTAACGCCATTATTTTTAAGCACATTGCCAAATTGCATTACTTTAAAGTGTAGCTCTCTATAAGTAAGTACCCTACCGTAATCTTGTGGGTCGTTTGGTTCCCAAATTATTGCCGGGGTATTACCATCTTTATCTAAATGGCGATCTAAACAGTTTTCAGTGATATTTAGTTTACCTCCTTTAAACCACTCAATCTGAGGGTCGGAAAAATTCCAATCTAACACTTTATCCCATTTCTTTCTCCATACAAAATGCTCTGCAATGCTTGCCCAGAAAGCCTCAGGGTCGGTAACGCTTTGTTGATAAACCTCTTTGTATTGTTCGTAAGTTTTGATTTGAAAAGGATAAGACATAACTCTATTTTTTAGTGTTTTTGAATTAGAGTGCTAAACTATAAAGATGAATTAACTAATAATTGATACAAGTTGCTAAAATGGTATATTTATGCTAATTAGATATATACTTTTTCAAAAAATGAATATATTTTCGTGAAATGAAAAATAATATTTGTCCCAAATGTAAATCGACAGAATACACAAAAAGTGGAATTGTAAAAGGTCGTCAACGCTTTAAATGTAAAAGTTGCAGCTACTTCTATACGGTTTCAAAAGAAGGGAAAAATATTGATTCGTATTATGTAATTAAAGCACTGCAATTATATATTGAAGGGGTGTCTTATAGAGAAATAGAAAGAATATTAGGCATTAGCCACGTAAGTGTTTTGAATTGGGTGAAAAAATTTGGTGTTAATCGTCCGGAAAATATCGAATATAAACCCACCTATCAAGTATTGTCTCACGATGAGTTAATAGAATTAATGAAATCTCGTCAGGACCTAAAGGGAGCAGGCGTTTTAACTACAGAATTGGGGGATAAGTTTATGGTAATTAAGTGGGATAGGTTTAAGCATTAAGCTATACAGTTAGCAATAGTATAGCCTAAATTTGTAATATACAGCCCAAAAAACAAATTTAGCATAAGATTTTAAAAGCGATGTCTTATGCGTTACACTAAAACTATTATTCCGTTACTGGCTTGTACTACACTAATATCTACCGCAGGATTTTCACAAGCCGAATCCGCTTTACGCCAGCCTCCTAAAGACAATTATGGTAGTGGTCTTAAAATCAATCTTGACGAAGGAGGGTCAAAGTATGTTAGGTTCATTGTAATGAATCAGATATGGGCGAAGTACAATGAAAACAACCCCAATACCATTGTAAATGGTGAGCAAAAAAACCAAACTTTCGATATCGGTATCAGAAGAGCGCGTTTTATTTCTTATGCCCAAATTTCAGAAAAATTTTTAATCCTTACACATTTTGGTATCAACAACCAATCGTTTTCTACCGGAGGTACTTTAGGCAGTAATGGTACCGGCGGATATGGAATGGGCAAAAAACCAGGATTATTTATGCACGATGCTTATACAGAATATGCCGTAGTTCCTGATTTTGACAAATCTAAAAACAAAAAAAATGATTACTCTCTGTACATCGGCGCAGGTTTGCATTATTACAATGGAGTTAGTAGATTAACCAATAATAGCACTTTAAATTTTGCTACACTTGATGCGCCCATTTACAACTGGGCATTGATAGAAAATTCAGATCAGTTTGCACGTCAAATTGGAATATTTGCAAAAGGTAATCTAAAAAAGTTCAGTTATAATTTTTCCGTCAACAAACCTTTTGCTACAAATATAGAGCCGGAACACCACGCCATAAAAGGCAATGTGGCTGTGGACAACAATGGCGACAGTAAGCTTTCTGTTCAGGGTTATGCAGATTATCAGTTTTTTGATAAAGAGTCTAACTTATTGCCTTTTAAAGTGGGTGCTTATTTAGGAAGCAAAAAAGTATTAAACGTAGGAGCAGGATTTTACTATAATGCAGATGGCACAAAAAGCAAAAGTGCCAATGGCGATATTCTCAAGCACGATATTTTACTGCTGGGGATTGATGTTTTTGGGGATTTGCCCATTGGAGAAAAAAGCAAGGGTTCTTGTATAAACTTTCTTGGCACTTATTACAATTACAATTTTGGACCCAATTACAATAGAAGTATTGGTATAATGAATGTAGCCGGAGGATTATTGCCAAATGGCAAATCGAGCATTAGTGGCGCGGGCAATAGTAAATTGATGATAGGCACAGGACAAATATTATATACGCAATTAGGCTACTTGGTTCCAAAATGGAACGAATATCAAAAAGCTCAAATAATGCCATATATCGCTAATTCATACAAACAATTAGATTTTGTAGATGAGGCCGGAAACTATTTTGATATTGGTGTAAACTGGTTTTTAGATGGTCATCATTCTAAGATAACAGCACAGTATAGTTCTCGTCCATTATATTTTACTGACGGTACTAAGTATTTAATAGGCGATAGAAAAGGAGAGTTTATCGTCCAGTTTCAAGTGTTTTTATAATGCGTTCAATTTTTTATTCAATAATAATTTTTCACAAATAATTCTATAAATATGAGTAGTTCAACAAACAAAAATACCTTAATAAAGGTCATAGGGGCATCATCTGTGGGCACAATGATTGAGTGGTACGATTTCTTTATTTTCGGAAGTCTTGCCAGTATTATATCCTCTAAATTTTTTCCACAAGATAATCCAACAGCGGCATTTTTAAGCACTTTAGCAACATTTGCGGCAGGCTTTGTAGTACGTCCGTTTGGAGCATTGTTTTTTGGTCGTTTAGGAGACCTCATCGGAAGAAAATACACTTTTATGGTAACACTTCTGATTATGGGTGGAGCCACATTTTTAATTGGTTGTATTCCGGGATACGAAACCATTGGGTTTTTCGCACCTCTCTTAGTACTAATTATGCGGTTATTGCAGGGCTTAGCACTTGGTGGAGAATATGGAGGTGCCGCAACTTATGTAGCAGAACACTCCGCATTTGAACGTAGAGGATATATGACTTCGTGGATACAAGCTACGGCTACATTAGGCTTGTTTATTTCGCTCTTAGTAATAATGGGTACCAGATCGGCTTTAAGCAAAGAAGCATTTAACGAATGGGGTTGGAGAGTTCCTTTTTGGATATCCATCTTAATGGTCTATGTGTCTTATCTAATTCGTAAAAATATGGATGAGTCGCCAATGTTCGCTAAAGCCAAAGAAACGGGAAAAATTGTAAAAAACCCTTTAAAAGAAAGTTTTGGAAACAAGCTCAATTTTAAATTTGTATTACTTGCTTTATTTGGTATGGTAATGGGTCAAGGTGTAGTATGGTACACTGGTCAGTTTTATGCTATGAGCTTTATGGAAAAAACAATGAATATAGATAAAGAGCAAGTGGACAGCATTATGTTTATTGCGTTAATCTTAGGCACTCCTCTATTCTTATTTTTTGGTTGGCTAAGCGATAAAGTCGGAAGAAAATGGGTAATGCTTTTGGGTATGATAATTGCCGTAATCAGTTATCGACCAATATACAATCAAATGTATCAGACTACAAATGTGGTACATAAAGAAGCACAAGGCACTCCGATAGTAACTGCCGAAACTACAACTGCCGGCGACCATTCTGTTAGCAACGAAACCACCATTACCAATTACACAGATGGTACCATAATGACTTCCATAGTATCGGCCCCATTAGATGATAGTGGAGAAATAGTTATTGCAAAAGCACAAACCAAAGTTTCTGTACATATTAACAGTAGTGATAAATGGGCATTAATTTTGTTTGTATTTATCCAGATTATCTTTGTAACAATGGTATATGGACCAATTGCAGCATTCTTAGTGGAGCTGTTCCCGACAAATATCCGTTATACATCTATGAGTTTGCCTTATCATATAGGTAATGGTGTATTTGGAGGCTTGCTACCTGCGGTAGGTTCTTATTTGGTATTAAATGCTAAAGCCGCTAATCACCCAACTTGGTTTTTGGAGGGGTTGTGGTATCCGATAATTGTAGCGGGTGTATGCTTTGTAATTGGGATGTTGTATGTGAGCAATAAACCACGCACTTTAGATGAATAATTAAATTTTCAACAACAATAAATTTTCAAAATTTTTTTTAAAACTAAATTTTATGAACATTATTAAAAAAATATTAGGGGTAGTATGGATAATATTTTCCTTACTCATTGCATATTACGGGATTACAGTGTTTGGTATTCCTAAAATAACCAGCGGCAAACAAGACGATTTGGTATTTGGTATCATTATTTTGTTTATTCTGTTACCAATTATTTGTGGAGGTTTGTTTATTTTCGGTAAATACTCTTTACAAGGAGAGTATGATGACGAGAAGATGTAGGATTAGAAGTAGGTTGAAATATATTTTCCTTTTAACCTTAAAAGAATAATTATAAAAACCTTAGAGAATTTTCTAAGGTTTTTTACTTTAGCGTGAGAATAATATAATTTTATGAAAAGGAATATCATTCTTTTAGTGAGCTGTTTGCTTTTAGTCTTTATTAGTTTTCCTATGCTTTCTATTTTTAACATACCCAAAAACATAAATGGTTTGCCGGTATTGTATTTATACTTTTTTATTGTATGGTGTATATCGGTAGCCTTATTTGCTTTTGTTATTAGTTACAAAAAATTTAAGTGATGATTACTTGGGTAGTATTAAGTGGCGTATTGTATATGCTCTTATTATTTTGGATAGCTAATAGAGCCGAAAAAATAAAGAATCATAAGTTGCTAAAGCACCCGATGTTACACATGTTGGCATTGGCTGTGTATTGCACTACTTGGACATACTATGGTGGTATCGGCAGAGTTACTACTAATGGTATAGATTTTCTGTCGATTTATTTAGGACCTACCATAATGCTTGGATTGTGTTTTGGTGTAATGCAAAAAATATTTAAAATCAGTAAGCAACTACACATTACCTCTATTGCAGACTTTATAAGTGTGCGGTATGGAAAAAATGCAACGCTTGGAGTGCTTATAACTGTATGTAGTGTTTTTGGCATTGTGCCCTATATTGCGCTTCAATTAAAAGCAATAGTAACCAGTTTAGAAGTTTTTAATCACGTAGAATTATTAGACCAATCGGCATCGGCAACAGACTATTCTGTTATTGCCATATCCACTACAATAGTATTGGCGATATTTTCTATTTTATATGGTGCCAGAAAATTAGACACCTCAGAAAAACATCAAGGTCTTATTGCCGTAATTGCTTTTGAATCTTTGTTTAAGTTAATTGTGTTTTTGTGTGTAGGTGTGTTTATTGTATTCTTTGTATTTGATGGTTTTGCAGACATTACAGAAAAACTAAGCAGCAAGCAAGACATAAAACATTTATTTACACTTAGTCAAGATGGGGGCTACACCTCTTGGTTCACAATGATATGTTTATCTTGTTTTGCCATTATTTTACTACCACGACAATTTCACGTAAATTTTGTAGAAAACGACAGCCTTAATAATATAAAACAAAGTACTTGGTCTTTGCCTCTTTACTTTATAATCATAAATTTCTTGGTATTACCTATTGCTCTTGGTGGTATGTATTTATTCCATAACACTAATGTTTCGCCCGATAATTATTTAATAGCTATTCCCCTTTATTTTAAAGCTAACGGCTTAGCCATTTTTACCTGGTTAGGCGGATTAAGTGCAGCTACGGGTATGATAATTGTAGAGACTATTGCGTTAAGCATAATGATTAGTAATAGTATCGTTATACCCTTATTCTTAACCACTTACAGAGTAAGATACGATGAGCCACGCTCCAATATCAATCAAATTTTAACCATCAGAAGGCTTTCTATTCTTGGGGTGTTGTTTTTAGCATTGGTATTTTATTTAATTATAGCCCAAAGTAGCTCCTTGGTATCTATTGGTTTAATTTCATTTGGCGCGGTAGCTAATTTTGCACCTGGATTATTTGCCGGATTATTTTTTAAACATTCTAACAGTAAAGGTATTATAGCCGGCTTATCTGTTGGTTTTGTTGTTTGGATGTTTACCTCTTTGCTACCACACGGTGTTAGTAGCCAAATAGTATCTAAAGAATTAGTAGAAAATGGACTGTTTGGCATCTCATTTTTAAAACCCAATGCACTATTTGGACTTTCGGCATTAGACCCCTTATCGCATAGCTTATTCTGGACTCTGGGTCTAAATGTATTAACTACTATTATTTTCTCTATGTTTACAAAGAAGACTTCTCAAGAGTCTTATTATGCAGAAGTGTATGTAGATAATCAAAACTTCGACTCCTCTATAAACTATCAGGCAGCTTGGAAAGGCAACGCAAAATTAGAAGACCTTTATTATGTATTAGGCAACTTTATTGGAATGGCAAAAGCACAAAGCCTAATTAATAAATATGCCGAAAAGAAAAACATGAATCTTTCTCAAGGCAATACTGTACCTAACGAATTAGTGGCATTTACAGAAAGACTTTTAGGAGGTGTAGTAGGTACAATAGCTGCTCGATCTATCATAAAACGCTCTACTGACGAAGAAGAAATTTCTTTTAAAGAAATGTATGCTATTATTAAAGAAAACCAAAAAGTAAAAGCCTCCAATATAGAGCTAAGGAAAAAATCCATTGCACTACAAAAAGCAGGAGAAGCATTGCACAAAGCCAATCAAGAACTAAATAAAGCAGACCAACAAAAAAATGAATTTTTATACACTGTAACACATGAAATAAAAACACCACTTACATCTATAATAGCTTTAAGTGAAATTGTAAACGATAATCCAGACCTAGATGATGAAGAGAAAGGCAAATACCTGCAATCTGTAATATCTGAAGCAAACAGACTATCACACCTAATAAATCAAGTGCTGAAGTTAGAAAAATACGAAGCCGGCAAACAAAGACTAAATATTAAACAGGTTGACTTATCTAAGCTTATTACATCAACTGCCGAAACCTTCGAGGGTATTATTAAAAACAAATCGTTGTTATTGGATTTGCATTTAACCAATGCTATGATGTTGGTTAGCTGCGATGCAGAGCTAATAAAACAGGTTTTGGTAAATTTATTAGGCAATGCCATAAAATATGCGCAATCTCAAATAACGATACACACCCATTTTACGGAAGACGAATGGCAGGTTTGGGTTAGTGATGACGGCAAAGGAATTAGCGAAAGTGAAAAACATTTAATCTTCGATAAATTCTTTCAGGCACAAAACCAAAACTTAAAAAAACCGGAAGGTAGTGGTTTAGGTTTAGCGATTAGTAAAAAAATATTAGATTTGCACAATGGAAAAATATGGGCTGATACAAGTTACGCCAAAGGAGCACATATAGTTTTTAGTTTACCAATACACGCTGAGCAAAATCAAAATAATGAGCCATAAAGTATTAGTAGTAGATGACGATCCCTACATATTAATGTCGCTTGAATTCTTAATGAAAAAAAGCGGATACGATGTATTGATTGCGCGCAATGGTACTGAAGCCATTCAGCATATTCGTGCCGAGATGCCCGACTTAATCCTTTTAGATATTATGATGCCTGATGTGGACGGTTATGAAATATGCGCTATGGTAAAACAAGACAATACCCTAAAGCACATCAAAGTTATTTTTCTGAGTGCCAAAACCACCGAACAAGCTATAGAAAAGGGATTGAGCTATGGAGCAGATAAATATATAACTAAACCATTTAACACTAAGCAATTAGTAGCAGAGGTAAAAAATATGCTTGTTCAATAATATTTTTGTACTACATTTTCCTAAGCGTTGAAAAGACAATTTTTTTTATGAAGAATACAAGATACAACAGCAGGAGAGGGGGGTATGTGCAATTTGCAAAGGGTATAATTCACGTTGGTATTAGAGGGCTAATACCAACTACTCGTCTAAATCATACTCTTTAATTTTTCGGTAAAGGGTACGCTCCGATATACCTAATTCTTGTGCAGCATCTTTGCGTTTGCCTTTGTGCTTTTGAAGTGCTTTTGTTATAAATTCTTTTTCTCTGTCTGCTAACGACAAAGACTCTTCTACATCTTCGTGGAGATTAATTTTTTCTCCTGGTTTGTGGATTACAAAAGAAGTATTTCCGATGTTAGACTCTGTATTTATTGGTGTATTTAATGCCGGCTCCGGAAAGTTATTGTGTTGAAAGTTTACAGGAATGTCGTTTGTAGAAAAAGCTCTACTCGGTTGTATGCCTAAACTATGTGCCATCTCGAAATTTAGTGCTTTAAGCTCGTTGATGTCTTTCTTTAAGTCCACAATAAACTTGTACAAAATCTCTCTTTCGGTAGTGCTACTTCCTGATTGGGCAGATTCGTTTGCACCATAATTGTAAATAGGAGTTTGTGCTGCCTGTCCGCTGAGTACGGGCATTCTGTCGTTATTAAAGTTTTGTGGCAAAAAGTTAGCTAATTGTGCTGCCGATATTTTTTTACTTTTGGACAATACGGAAATTTGCTCTGTAAGGTTTTTTAACTCTCTAACATTTCCCGGAAAACGATACGATTTAAGTAATTGTTGTGCTTGTTCGTCTAACTGTACCGCTTCGCTTCTGTATTTTTCTGCAAAATCGTAAGCAAATTTTCGGAACAATAAAATTATATCATCGGGGCGTTCTCTTAATGCCGGAACCCTTATCGGAACTGTATTGAGCCGATAATACAAGTCTTCTCTGAATTTGTCTTTTTTGTGCAATTCCAACAAATCTTTATTAGTAGCAGCAATAACACGTACATTGGTTTTAAGCACCTTAGACGAGCCTACTCTTATATATTCTCCTGTTTCCAATACACGCAATAAGCGTGCTTGTGTACCCAATGGCATTTCGCCTATTTCGTCTAAAAATATAGTACCACCATTTACGGTTTCAAAATATCCTTTGCGCTGGTCTGTAGCACTGGTAAAAGAGCCTTTTTCGTGTCCGAAAAGCTCCGAGTCGATAGTACCTTCGGGTATGGCACCACAGTTTACGGCAATAAAGGGACTATGCTTGCGTAAAGATAAGTTGTGTATGATTTGCGAGAACACCTCTTTCCCTACACCGCTTTCTCCATATATTAATACGCTTAAATCTGTAGCGGCAACCTGCTCTGCTACCTCTAAGGCATAGTTCAACTTAGGGTCGTTCCCTATGATGCCAAATTTGTTTTTTATGTTTTGTAAGTCCATTTTTAAAGTAAAAAGTCATACTTCGATTACGCTCAGTAACCGAGCTATAATCTATGTTTAAAATTTATTTTCTATCTAATTTTATAAAACTATGTGTCTATGTGGTTGTTTAAAGTCAAAATGCAAAAGTCAAAAAATATGTTCTTGTGTCTTTGTATGAAAAAATCTCTGTGTCTCTATGAGAAATATTCATAATCGTCAATGCTCAGTAACAGAGCAATAATCTATGTTAAAATTTATTTTCCGATTTCTCCCAAATGTGTAAACTTAAATCCTTTGTAGTATTTTAATCCATAACCAAAAATTCTGTCCATACTCGAATGCGCAAAGAGTATAATGCCGACGAGTTGTAACATTGGATTGCTCATATACATTCCGATTAAACCTACTGCTATTGCCACCCCTTTGTGATGAAAAAAGTTATACATTGCTGCACCAACTTTATTGCCTGCTGCATATCCTATCATACTAATATCCGGCGTGAGCAATAATACCCAAAACCACCACCAACTATATGGCAATTGTGCAAACAACCATATACTGCAACCAAACATAGCTACTTCCTCTATTTTAATGATGCTCTTCATGTTATGTAAATATCTTAGGTGCAAAAACAATTAATCCCACAACTACTGCCATGATAGCACTTATCAAAACTGCTGCCGCTCCTATGTCTTTTATTATTTTAATGTCCTTGTCCTTGTTTGGTTGTATCTTATCACATACATTTTCTATTGCTGTATTTACTGCTTCTGTAACGATAACCAATCCTATCGAAAATACAACCGCTATCCATTCGTACCCATTAATTTGAAAAACAAAACCCAAAATCACTACCGCAACCGCTACCAATAAATGAATCCTAAAATTAGGCTCCCCTTTGAGCATAAATTTTAGACCTTCATAAGCATATACAAAACTTTTAAGTCGGGGGTGCATTTTAAAAATTAAAAATTAAAAAAAGTTGATTTGATGATGTGCTGATTTGATAATTTGATGATGAAATTTAAATAATACTTCCCATTGTTATTTTGACGACGATAGGAGGAAAAATCTAAAATAATATTAAATAGTGTCTTTACACCTTAGCGTCTTTGCGAGAACGTTTCTCCTACGAAGTAAAAATACTTTTTCATTCATTCTGTTTTATTAATTTATCTATCTCTTCTTTAAGCAATGGTATATTTTCGACCACTATTTTCCATATAATTGGCGGATCTACTAAATCATAATCGTGAACCAATATGTGTCTCAATCCTATTATTTTCTTTTTATGGCTTATTTCTAATTCACTGTTCAATTGGTTTGCTTTGTTTAAAGCTTCTCCTATTATAGCTAATCTCCTTTCAGTAGCATCTAATGCCATTTGGTTGGAAGAAAATTGATAAAAATGTGAAAACTGCGAATGATATTCTTCTATTGCTTCAATGGAAAGCAAAATATCTATTAAATACTTTTTAATTTCAGGATTCATAAATCTTTTGCTTGTAGCGATTAATGCTTTGTTTGAAAATGTCGTTACGAATGCTTTCCTCAATCACTAAATCTACTTTTTTCTTCAATAAATTTTCTAATGCAAATAATAAATCAAAATAATCGAATTCTTCAACACCCAAACCTTCTTTATCTCTTTCGTATTTTAATAAAAAATCAATATCGCTATCGTCTCTAAACTGTTTGTCTTCTCTTGCTGCACTCCCAATTAAATACAACGATGTTACACGATACTTTTTGCAAATATCCTGTATCTGTTTTGTGTTGTTTTTAATTAAAGGAATCATATATTAAATTCAAAAGTAAAAAGTAAAAATTCAAAAAAAGTTGATTTGATGATGTGCTGATTTGATGATGAAATTTAAATAAAAATTAAATGAAACTTCCCATTTTCATTTTGACGACGATAGGAGGAAAAATCTAAAACAATATTAAATAGTGTCTTTACACCTTTGCGTCTTTGCGAGAACAATTCTCATAAGAAGTAAAAAAATCTCTGTACCACATTTTCTCTATATACTCTGTGAGAAATAAATCATACTTCGATTACGTTTACCAATCATTCAAAATTCAACATTACACAACTTCTCCAA
Source organism: uncultured Taibaiella sp. (assembly GCA_964448955.1). Classification (GTDB taxonomy): domain Bacteria; phylum Bacteroidota; class Bacteroidia; order Chitinophagales; family Chitinophagaceae; genus MKSF01. Next base: position 28,178 of record CAYUXT010000001.1, read on the forward strand.
TCAACGTAGCGCCCGTAGTATCCGTAACTTTTACCATTGCATAATCTCCTTTTTGAAAACCAAAATCTCCTTTTGGAAAAACAATCACTTTATTCTGGCTATTGCGCCCGCTCCAATGTTCGTCGCTACGTTTGCTGGTGTTCTCTATCAATACCTCAAAAGTCTTTCCAATATCTTTTTTATAATTTGCTCTGGTCATTTTGTTTTGCACTTCTATTACCTCTTGTAGCCTGCGTTTTTTTACATCTTCGGCTATATCGTCTTCGTATCTACGCTGTGCTAAAGTGCCTGGGCGTTCGCTATACGCAAACATATAAGACAAGTCGTAATTGCTATATTGCATTATACTCAAAGTATCTTGGTGGTCTTCTTCTGTTTCGGTACAGAATCCGGTAATTACATCGCTCGAAAGGGAACAGTCCGGCATTATTTCTCTAATCCTATTTACCTTTTTCATATACCACTCACGAGTATAAGTTCTGTTCATTAGTTGTAATATCCTTGTAGAACCGCTTTGTACCGGCAGATGAATGTATTTGCAGATATTATCGTATTTAGCCATAGTAAACAATACTTCGTCGGTAATATCTTTTGGGTGCGAAGTGCTAAAGCGTACACGTAATTTTGGACTAATCTGCGCCACCATTTCTAATAGTTTGGCAAATGTAATGGCATTGTCATCGCTTGAATTTCCGGAAGGTATATAATGGTAGCTATCTACATTTTGCCCTAAAAGTGTAACTTCTCTAAAGCCTTTGTCGAATAGGTCTTGAGCTTCTGCTATTATAGATACTGCATCTCTGCTACGCTCTCTGCCACGAGTAAATGGCACTACACAAAACGTACACATATTGTTACAGCCACGCATAATGCTAACAAATGCGCTAACGCCATTACTGTCTAATCTTACGGGCGAAATGTCGGCATAGGTTTCTTCTCTGCTCAGTAATACATTTACTGCTTTTTGTCCGCCTTCGGCTTCGTTTACTAAAGCAGGTAAAGTTCTATATGCATCGGGTCCTATTACTAAATCTACCAATTTTTCTTCTTCTAGAAATTTGGCTTTTAACCTTTCTGCCATACAGCCCAATACGCCAATCAATAATCCCGGTTTTTCTTTTTTTAAGGAACGGAAAATATGGAGACGGTTACGAACGGTCTGTTCTGCTTTTTCTCTAATAGAGCAGGTATTGAGCAAAATAAGGTTGGCTTCTTCTAAATATTTAGTAGCTCCAAAGCCTTCTTGGTGTAAAATAGAAGCTACTATTTCGCTGTCGTTAAAGTTCATCTGACAGCCATAGCTTTCTATATAAAACCTTTTGCTGTATTGGTTAGCATCTTGTTCAAAAGGCAAAAAAGCCTCACCCTGACGGGTTTCGTCTATCACTTTATCTTGCAATTGCATAATTGCCAATGTTGGTTTAATTCACAATAATATGTGCAAAGTTAGTATTTAAGACTGACAAAATAGCAGACGAGTAGTGGTTTTGGTCTGAAAAAAATTATCTTTGCTATCGAACCTTACCTATATTGTATTTTGTGGTATATATACATTAGATAGCGATGAAAAAAATTATTAAAGACTACTATTTTGTTTTTCCTAAAAAAACAAGAACATCTATCTTGCTCTTGTTGTTATTGCTAACGCTTACGATTTTAGTTTGGGTATTATTACCATACTTTGTACCATACGATGATTCTGTTTTAAAAGACAGCATTGCCTTACAAAAACAATGGGAGGAGCATCAATCTTTGAACGAAAAAGAAGATGTAGAAAGCAATTTTGTAATCTCTCCTAATCTAAAAATTAATCCTAATAGCGCATCTGTAGAAGATATGATGAGTATTGGTATTCCGAAAGGCATTGCAAATACTATAGAAAAGTTTAGAGAAAAAGGTGGTAAGTTTTATAGAACAGAAGACCTGAAAAGAATCTATACCATCACTCCCGAATTGTACGCAAAAATTGCCCCACACATTTTAATACCGCAGTCTAAAAATGAAACCGTAGCCACTTATTCCGAAAAAGCAACCCACCTCGAAAAACCCCAAATAAATATACCTATAAACATTAATCTAAATACTGCAAACGAAACAGAGTTAATGACCATTCGGGGTATTGGTAAGGGTTATGCCAAAAGGATATTAGACCGTAGAGGCCAATTAGGTGGTTTTTATAGCATTATTCAATTAAAAGAAATTTACAATTTTCCGGATAGTGTTTATCATGCTTTAGAAACAATAGCAATAATAGACAAAAAAGACATTATCAAAATAAATATCAACAGTGCTACAGAAGAACAGCTTGCAGCACATCCTTATATTGGCAAACAATTAGCCAAAAACATAATTAGGCTAAGAACGGATATGGTTTTTTTTAAAAATATAGAAGACTTAAAACATTCCCCTTTGATAAATGAAGAAAAATATCGTAAAATTGCAAATTACATTTATATCGAATAACCACACACACATTTTTTTATGGATTTTAAATACACCGATACGCAGATAGAAATTGCGGCAATGGTAAAAGATTTTGCCAATAAACACATAAGACCTAATATGATGGAATGGGACGAAACGCAACGTTTCCCCGTGGAGCTATTTAGACAAATGGGAGAATTAGGATTAATGGGGGTACTCGTACCTACGGAATATGGCGGTTCTGGATTAAGTTATTTCGAGTATGTAACTATTGTAAGTGAAATTGCAAAAGTATGTAGCTCTATAGGTTTATCTACTGCCGCACACAATTCCTTATGTACAGGCCATATTTTGTATTTTGGCAATGAAGAACAAAAACAAAAGTATTTACCCAAATTAGCCTCCGGGCAATGGATAGGAGCTTGGGGCTTAACCGAAGCTAATACCGGAAGCGATGCCGGAAATATGCGCTGTACCGCTACGAGAGATGGAGATGATTGGATTATAAATGGTACAAAAAATTGGATTACGCACGGCATTTCGGGCGATGTAGCAGTTGTGTTATGCAGAACAGGAGAGCCACGTGCCAAAAACAATGCTACTGCATTTATCGTAGAAAAAGGAACACCGGGATTTGCAGCAGGTAAAAAAGAAAACAAATTAGGTATGCGCGCCTCTGAAACGGCAGAACTCATTTTTGATAATTGTAGAATATCTGATGCCCAAAGATTAGGCGAAGTAGGCGACGGATTTAAGCAAGCAATGAAAGTATTAGATGGTGGTAGAATTTCTATTGCTGCACTATCATTAGGTATTTCCAAAGGTGCTTACGAAGCTGCTTTAAAATATGCTAAAGAAAGACAGCAATTCGACCAACCCATTGCAAATTTTCAAGCTATTGCATTTAAATTAGCAGATATGGCAGTAAAAATAGAAGCCTCAGAGTTGTCTATATATCAAGCAGCAGATTTAAAAAATAAAGGCTTGCCAATGACTAAAGAGTCTGCAATGGCAAAATATTACGCTTCAGAAGCTTGTGTAGAAATTGCCACCGATGCTGTACAGATATTTGGCGGATATGGTTATACAAAAGATTTTCCGGCAGAAAAGTTCTATCGGGACTCTAAGCTATGCACCATAGGAGAAGGCACTACAGAGATACAAAAATTAGTGATTTCGAGAAATATTTTGCAGTTGTAAATCAAATATAACTTCAAGGATTTATTGAGTATTAATAATAAAACAATTTATTTTTTTATTGTTTTGCTAATTTTTTTTAAATATTATATATAGATTTACGGAGTTTTTTGCCCAACTAAATCGTATTTTTTTGTGTCTTAATCTTTTTTAAGCATAATAAGTATATTTTAAATTAATATAACGTTAAAAATTAGTAAATGAAAAGAAAATTTATACTTGCATTATTTTTATTATTAGGATTTATACAAGATAACAAATCTTATGGTCAGATTGCTTGTGATTATAATAATATAGGCTCAATATATTCGCTAAATGCAAATGATTATCCATTTTTATTATCTTCGGGAATAACAGCTTCTGTTACCTATAATCTATTTAACCCTGCTTATGGTATGATATATTCGCATCCGTGTGGGACTTCGGCTCCTGTATCTACCCCTCCGCCGTCTTTTTGGATAAATGGGGGGACTGCTGAATATATTACATTTACGTTTGATGTTCCCGTTACTAACTTTAGCTTAGCCGCCACAGCTACTAATACAGGAGAATCATTTACTGTAACTGCTGCAACCGGAACAGTAATACTATCTAATAATTGTCCGGGTAGTTTTACTATTGCTGGAAATACAATGACGTGTGTTGCGGCTGGCGTTGTAGGGACTTTAATTACAGTTGATAATCCGGCAGGTTCATACAGTTACACACTTACACACTCCAATAATAATATGGGTGGAAATGGTACTTTAATTGCTTTGTTGGATTGCGTAAGTGGTTGTCCTTCAACTCGAGATACTATTTATCCTGTTATCTGTCAGGGGCAAACTTATCAGGTAGGTACAAGTAATTATTCTACAAGTGGTACATACACAGATGTTTTCAAAAATGTTGATGATTGTGATAGCACCATAATAACTATTCTTACTGTTAATCCTACTCACGTAGTTTATAAAGATACTGCAATTTACGAAGGCGATTCCGTAACTATTGCCGGTATTCACCATAAATTTGAGGGTACTTATAATTACCGTTGGCAAACAACTTTGGGTTGTGATAGTAATTTTACACTACGCTTAAAAGTAATTCCTTGGAGATTAGATACCCTTAAACCACATATTTGTATAGGAGAAAAATTTTATTTAGATACTGTAATGTATGATAGAACTGGAGTTTATTTCGATACATTCCGTTACGAATGGGGACATCGTTTTTATAGAACAGAACTAACAGTACATCCTCTTCCGATAATTACTATAACGCCCAATCCTAAAAATCCGGACTTAATATGTGTACACGACTCATTAGATGTAACAGCCAAAGGAGCTGTATATTACGAGTGGTATTACATTACACCCAAAGAAGAGTTAAGGTTTGGGGATACTACAGATAAGCAAACTGCTTACTTATTTTACGACAATACAACAATAAGAGTTTTGGGAAGAGACGAATGGAATTGTGAAAACACAAAAGAGGTTTCCATAAAAGGAGAGCACTGTTGTCGTATATTTGCACCTAATGCCTTTTCGCCCAATGGAGATGGGCTTAATGATAAGTTTGAGGTATATTCACAATCTTTACCACACGAATATAGATTAGAAGTTTTCAACAGATACGGACAGTCGATATTTGTAAGTAATAATTTAAGACATCAGTGGGACGGAACATTGCATAATGGCGATTTTGCGCCCAATGATACTTATTTTTATATCATCTCAGGTAAGTGCTCCAACTTTGAACCTATTTTCCAAAAAGGTGATATAACTTTAGTTAGATAATTTAGTTACATTTGTTTTCTAAAATTGTGAATTATGAATAAAATTATTTTTATACTTGCTTTTGTATTAGTCCAATCTCAACTTATAGCACAGCCTGTATGCGATTTAAACAATTACTCAACAATTTATGTCTTAAATGCTAATGATTATCCTTATCTTACATCTTCAAGCATAACTGTAGCTTCGGCTACAACGGGAGGGGTGACTACTTTAGCAAATTTTACCTATAATTGTGGCACAAATCCTTATGCTACTAATGCTCCGGCTTATTGGCTAAATGCTGCAACCCAATCTTGGATACTTACCTTTTCCGTTCCTGTTACTAATTTTACATTAGTACAAAATGGTTCAGATGCAGGGGAAGTTGTAACCGTTACGCCAGCAACGGGTACTGCAACAATACCAACCTTCTGTACCAACAATTTTACTGTTGCGGGTAATGCTATTACGTGTATAGGAGGAGGACCTACTGGTACCATTTTTACAATCAATAATCCAACGGGGTCTCTTGTATATACTATTACACACAACGGTACAGGCTCGGGAAGTAGAATAGCCTTAATGGATTGTGTAACAGGAGGTTGTCCTCCAATTATTGATACACAAACTGTAGTAATTTGTGAAGGTCAAACATACCAAGTTGGTACAAGTAATTATAGCACCCCTGGTACATATACCGATTCATTTAAAATCGATGATGATTGTGATAGTGTAGTTACAACAATTCTTACTGTTAATCCAACGTACAATACCTATTTAGATACTGCAATTTACGAAGGCGATTCCGTAACTATTGCCGGTATTCACCATAAATTTGAGGGTACTTATAATTACCGTTGGCAAACAACTTTGGGTTGTGATAGTAATTTTACACTACGCTTAAAAGTAATTCCTTGGAAATTAGATACCCTTAAACCACATATTTGTATAGGAGAGAAGTTTTATTTAGATACTATAATGTATGATAGAACTGGAGTTTATTTCGATACATTCCGTTACGAATGGGGTCATCATTTTTATAGAACAGAACTAACAGTACACCCTCTTCCGATAATTACTATAACGCCCAATCCTAAAAATCCGGACTTTATTTGTGTGCACGATTCATTAGACATAACAGCCAAAGGAGCTGTATATTATGAGTGGTATTACATTACACCCAAAGAAGAGTTAAGGTTTGGGGATACTACAGATAAGCAAACTGCTTACTTATCTTACGACAATACTACCATTAGGGTATTTGGAAGAGACGAATGGAATTGCGAAAATACAAACGAAGTATCTATAAAAGGGGAGCGTTGTTGCAATATATTCGCACCAAGTGCATTTTCACCCAATGGCGATGGATTAAATGATAAATTTGAGGTGTACTCTCAATCTTTGCCGCACGAGTATAGATTAGAAGTTTTCAACAGATACGGACAGTCGATATTTGTAAGTAATAATTTAAGACATCAGTGGGACGGAACATTGCATAATGGCGATTTTGCGCCCAATGATACTTATTTTTATATCATCTCAGGTAAGTGCTCCAACTTTGAACCTATTTTCCAAAAAGGTGATATAACTTTAATTAGATAAATCTTTAAAACACAAATATTTTAAAATAATGACTAAAAATTTAATAACAACTGTAATTTTTTGCTTATTTCTTCATTGTTCTGTAAAAGCGCAAGTGTTTTGTGATTTGAATAATTATCAAACAATTTATGCGTTAAATATGGCTGACTATCCTTATTTGTCTTCTACGGGTATTACCGTTACCGCTGTTAATACAGGTACTACATATGCTACTACATTTACAAGTGCATGTGGGGCAAATACAACTGCTGTTACGATTCCGGCAACTGCTTTTTGGATAATGAATGTAGGTAATGCCTTAACCTTTACTTTTTCTATTCCTGTAACTAACTTTTCTATATTAATTAATGGAACAGACCCTGGAGAGGAATTTACCATAACTAGTAACAATGGAGTACCTGCGTTATCTAATTTTTGTGCAGCTAATTATGTAGTTACTGGCAATGCCATAAGTTGTAATGTTGTTGGAATATTTAATGGGGCAGGAACATTAGTAACGATAGACAATCCATTGGGTGCTACCCAATATACTGTTACTCTTACAGCACAAGGATTTAACGGCTCTCTTGTTGCCCTATTAGATTGTATTAACGGATGTGTTATTACCAATGATACTACTGCTGCTACTATTTGTCAAGGTCAGACTTACAGTGTTGCCCATAAAAACTATTCAACTACAGGTATTTATGTAGATACATTTAAAAATGTAGATGATTGTGATAGTATAATTACAACAATTCTTACTGTTAATCCAACGTACAATACCTATTTAGATACTGCTATTTACGAAGGCGATTCGATTACTATTGCCGGTATTCATCATAAATACGAGGGGACATATAATTATCGTTTCCAAACTATTTTAAATTGTGATAGTAACTTTACGCTACGCTTGAAAGTAATTCCTTGGAAATTAGATACCCTTAAACCACATATTTGTATAGGAGAGAAGTTTTATTTAGATACTATAATGTATGATAGAACTGGAGTTTATTTCGATACATTCCGTTACGAATGGGGTCATCATTTTTATAGAACAGAACTAACAGTACACCCTCTTCCGATAATTACTATAACGCCCAATCCTAAAAATCCGGACTTTATTTGTGTGCACGATTCATTAGACATAACAGCCAAAGGAGCTGTATATTATGAGTGGTATTACATTACACCCAAAGAAGAGTTAAGGTTTGGGGATACTACAGATAAGCAAACTGCTTACTTATTTTACGACAATACAACAATAAGAGTTTTGGGAAGAGACGAATGGAATTGTGAAAACACAAAAGAGGTTTCCATAAAAGGAGAGCACTGTTGTCGTATATTTGCACCTAATGCCTTTTCGCCCAATGGAGATGGGCTTAATGATAAGTTTGAGGTATATTCACAATCTTTACCACACGAATATAGATTAGAAGTTTTCAACAGATACGGACAGTCGATATTTGTAAGTAATAATATAAGACATAAGTGGGACGGAACATTGTATAATGGTGATTTTGCACCTAACGATACTTATTTTTATATCATCTCAGGCAAGTGTTCCAACTTTGAACCTATTTTCCAAAAAGGCGATATAACATTAATTAGATAATTTTCGGAAACACTAAAACTTAAAGTTTAATTAAAAGAAGAGGTTGTCGCAATTGCCGACAACCTCTTTGGTTTATATATCAGTTTTTTTGATTAACCCAAACCTTATATATAGTAAATCCTAAGTATTTGGATGATGGCTACGTTAAATATTGTTTGTAATTGCAAAATAGTAAAATGATGTGTTGTTGGTCAAATGGTAGGAGCCGTTGTTTATAGGAGTAATTTAGAATTTTAATTTGTAAACGGCATTATTTACCTTCAAATACATACTTTATAATATTGGCGCCCATTTGTAGTGCGCGCTGACGTACTTCGGGTGGATTGTTATGCACTTCTGCATCTTCCCAGCCATCTCCCAGATCGCAGCTGTGGGTATAAAAGCACACCAAACGCCCCTTGTATATTAAGCCAAAACCTTTGGGCTGTGCACCTTCGTGTTCGTGTATTTTTGGTAAACCATTCGGGAAAGAATACATACTCTTGTAAATAGCGTGGGTAAATGGCAATTCTACAAAATCAAGCTCCGGAAAAACTTTTTTCATCTCTGGACGCACATATTCATCCATACCGAAATTATCGTCTATATGCAAAAAGCCTCCCGCCTCTAAGTACAATCTCAAATTTTGCGCATCAGCATCGCTAAACGAAATGCGCCCATGTCCGGTAGCGTGTACAAAAGGATAATTAAAAATATCTGCTCCTCCTACTTCTACTTGTGCTTCTGTAGCGGCAAAATTGGTCTTTAAATTTTGATTGCAAAATGACGCTAAATTTTTTAATGATGTAGGATTGGCATACCAATCGCCACCGCCATTATAAACCAATAATGCTAACTTCATTGGTTGCGAATATGCTGCAAGCGTTAAGAAAAAGGATAATAATACTACAACTAATTTTCTAACCATTGTTGATACCATTGAATATTGCAGCAGAAAAAATTGCTGCCGTTTCTGTTCTTAATCTATTTTTGCCCAAAGTTACTTCTTTAAATCCCGATGTAAGGCATAATTGTACTTCTTCGTTAGTAAAATCACCTTCGGGACCTATCATAATAATAGTTTTGCTTATCGGCTGTACTGCATTGGATAGTGCAATAGGATTAGATTTTTCGTTGCAATGGGCTATTAATTTATTATACCCTTCGTATTGTTGTACAAGATTTTTTATAGAAACAGGTTGTTGTAAAATAGGTAAAAATGCTTGTTGAGATTGTAACATCGCCGAAACCAAAATGCCATTCATTCGGTCGTAATTAAACTTTTCCTTTTCGCTACGAGTACAAATTAGTGGCACGATTTCCGACACGCCCATTTCTGTAACTTTTTCGAGTAGCCATTCGTTGCGGCTTTTGTTTTTAGTAAATGCAGCTGCTAATACTAATGGAGTTGGGCTTGCCGCTTCTTCAATTACATTTCGGATTTGTAGTATTGCTTTTCTTTTATCTGCCAAGACAAGTGTGGCATTTGCCATTTTCCCTTTCCCGTTACAGAGCAATACTTCATCGCCATATTGCATACGCAACACCTGTACCAAATGTTTGGAATTGGTTTCGTCTAAAACTGTTTCTTCGCCGATAGCCGGAATGTTGATAGCAAAAAAAGTGTGCATTGCGTTTTAATATTCGTAGTGGTACTCTGTTACCGTTTCTTTTGAATCGGATTTTTTAATTTTTGATTTTTCTAAACTTTGCACCTGTAATAACTTTTCGGGTGTGTATAAAATTTTATTGATTAAGGTATTGGACATAGATTTTTTGACCAACTCGATATATACTGATTTAATTTTTTCGTTTTTGGGGTCGATGTTAATGTCCATTTTCCTAACGACTTCATCATCGTTTTTGGCAATGTATTGCAAAAAAATAGTTTGTGTTAAATTGTCTTCAAACATTTGTGCTTCGTATCGGTTTAGAAATTTTTTATCGCCAATATCTGCATCTTCAAAATGTGCTTTTAGTTCTTTCCAAGCGGTTTCATCTAAAGGTAAGAAAGAAGAGTCTTTTTTGTTGTCGTGTTTAATGACTTTAAGCAAAACATAAGGCTCGTTTTTTTCATCTTCTTGCCTTTCGTCCAAAAATTGTTTTATAGAAAAATAGGTGCCGTCACTTCCATCGGGATTTACTCCTTCGTCTGCTTTAGCTGTAGTTGGATTAGCTTTAGCTGGGCTTTTCTCTGCTGTGCCATCATTGCTTTTGTTATTGCAAGAAAACAGAAACAAGAAAATGCTTATGGTTACTAAAAATTTCATTTTATATTGTATACTTTAATTTGTGTTTTGACTATCAAAGGTACTACGTTAATTTTTTTAATTGTTATAGTTATTTTTGTAGAGCAGTTTTGATATTATACAGCGTACAATAAAACTATCTCTTAATTAGTTTAATTAAAAAAAAGCAATAGTTATGAAAAAGACAATAAGTATAATACCTGTATTGTTGCTAATATTAATATTTGCATGTAAAAAAGAAGAGCCACAAGAGGAAAAAGAAATAAACGGCGAAGCAAAATGCGTATATAACGGCTCATTGTGGATAGCAGATAATGCAGCAGCCTCTGCGCTAAAAAACAATAGAGATACTTTTAAAATTGGATTTTCTAAGTCTATTAATGGAATAAGAAATGGAAGTATTCGTTTTGGAACATTAATTAAAACAACAGAAAAACAATATGTAAAACGTATAAATGTCAATTATGATACATTACCATACGGCTGGTATGTAACTAATGACATAGAAGAGGATGCTATGTGTGATACATATTACCCCATAGAATCAGACAGTATTAATAATTGGATACATATTACAAAGCAGGAAAACGATTATCAGGAGATGTGGGGAGAGTTTAGCATTTCGCTTTACAAAGAATCGGGCTGCGATGGCAGCCCCTATCCCGATACTGTAATTGTTCGTAGTGGTACATTTCATATCTGGAAAGTAAATTATTGGTAGGGCTTTTGCATTTTATTGCTTTCAACACACAACAGGCTTACATTTTTTGTAAGCCTGTTGTATCTCAATTCCTCTTTAAAAAAGCATACCCAAAACCGAAATGTTACAATTATTGCGTTAGACGACAGCATATTTCAAACTTTCGTGCTAAATTTCAATTTCTACTCCATTTCTCCCAATCCAATCTCTTGATGTAAGTGTGGAATTTCTACATCTGCAAAGCCTTTTCTTACTAATTTATTTTTCATCTCCATTTGTACTTCCTCTTCACCGTGTACCAAAAATACTTTTTTAACCATTTGTGGGTCTTGGCAAGAAAGCCATTGGCTTATTTCATTAAAATCGCCATGCGCACTTAGGCTTTTTAATGCTGCTATACCGGCTTTTACTTCAAACTGCTGTCCGAAGATACCTACTTGCGGCTTACCCGACTGCAATCTTGCGCCTAAGGATTCGGGTTCGCAATATCCGACCATTAATATGGTATTATTAGGGTTTTCTACATTATTGGCAATGTGGTGCTTTACTCTGCCTGCCTCTGCCATTCCGGATGCCGAAATAATTACCATCGGTTTTTTCATATAATTTAAAGACTTAGATGCCGCTACATCTTCTATCATTGTAAGCCCTTTAAACATAAAAGGGTCGTTGTCTTTTTTAAGCACTTGCTGTACTTTATGGTTAAATAAATGCGGAAAACTTTTTACCAACATAGTTGCCTTTACGCTTAACGGACTGTCCACATAATAATCTACATCGGGTAGTCTGTTTTCTAACTCCAATTGATTGAGTGCATACAGTAATTCTTGCGTGCGACCTACACTAAACGATGGTATAATTAACTTGCCTTTTTGTTCTATACAAGTGGTAATAATGTGTTTGAGTAATGTTTCTACCGGAGGTTCGTTAAGTGGGTGTAGTTTGTTGCCATAAGTAGATTCTACAATTAGGTAATCTGCTTGAGGAAACTGCTCCGGAGAGCGTAAGAGAGGGTCGTTGTATCTGCCAATATCGCCACTAAAAGTAAGTTGTACGGTTTTTCCGTGTTCGGTTAATTTAAGATGCACTGCTGCGCTACCAATAATGTGCCCTACATCGGTGTACATTAATTGTACTTGCTCATCTATGGTAAGCCATTCTCCATATTTTACCTTAGTTAATTTAGGAATAGTTTTATATACATCATCGAGTGTATAAAGTGGTTCTACGGGTGTTTTGCCTTGTTCTTTACGAATTTTGTTTACAAATCTTACATCAGATTCCTGAATATTGGCACTGTCTTTTAATAGTATTTCGGCTAATGCTGCTGTAGCTTCGGTACAATAAATTTTTCCTTTAAAACCTTCGCTTACTAACTTAGGCAAAAGGCCAATATGATCGACGTGTGCGTGCGAAACAATAACATAATCTATTTCCGTGGGTTCAAAACCAAATTGTGCATTGAGTGGCGAAGTTTGTTTGCCCATACCTTGAAACATTCCGCAATCCAAAAGCACTTTTTTATTGGGGTGTAGGTGTATTAAATGTTTTGAGCCGGTAACAGTGCGTGCAGCTCCGTGGAAAGATATTTTCATAAAAAGTAAATTTAAAAATTAAAATTATCCCTTTTTTACAATAATGGAAAAAGAAAACACTGAAATTGCCAATGTCAAAATTATGGCTCTTCGTTGTTGTTTTCTTTATTCTCTATTGTTTCTACCACAGACCAATCGTAAGGTAGTGGCGTTTTGTTTTTGTTTAATAATTTAATAGTAAAATAAAAAATAATGGCACTAACTATAAATACCACAATGCTTACCATAGAACTCTCATCTACTTGGGTAAATGCCGAATATTTTTGCGAAAGAAACACCCAGCAAACTTGTAAAGCATTGTGCACAAAATGCAATAAAATACTTAACCATAAACTCGAAGTAATATAATACACCCAACCTAATACTATACCCGCCCAAAAAATGGGGATTATTTCATAAACACTAAAATGTATAATAGCAAAGAAAAATGCTGATATGATAATGGCTAATCCTGGACGGTTTGTGTAGCTGTATGCAAACTTTTGTACTATTCCTCTAAAAAATATCTCTTCTGCAACGGCAGGGACTAATGCAATAAATAATAAATTTCTAAACAAACCAAATGCACTAAAGTCCTTAAAATATGCATCTATATATGCCTTTCTATCTTTTTGCAAATCATCGGCGAATTGCCCTAAATGTATTTGTTGTATCCATGTGCCCACTGTGCCTATTACAAACATCAATGCTAATGCCAATACTATTACAAGGATAATTTGTTTTTTGTTTTGTACTTTGGTTAATCCTAAATACTGTAAGGGTTTTGGGTGTGCTAAATACGAAAATATAAATGCCGGAATGGCTAAGGAAAATATTACTCCTACAACATTTAAAATTAATTTTAGGTTGGCATATTGTTCGACATTTCCTTTGTAAAAATCTTGTAATTGTTCATCGTTAAAACCGGTAAATGCCTTAATGATTATCGGCATTGCAAAAGTGAGTATTAACATCATTGCTGCCCACAAACTAAGTAATACACTAAGCTGTAAGCCTTTTGGGAATATTCTGAGATATTGTTTGAACATAAAATTATATGGAATGAACTTTTGTTAAAATTCAACTGTAAAAGTAGGTTATTTTTAGCTTCGTAAGAGAATAGTTCTTGCAAAAGAGTAAAGACCGCATAGTGTATTTTTTAACCATTAAGAAGTTAAGGTTAGTTAAGGTTTTGTTTTTTAACCATTAAGGAGTGAGGTTTTTTTAACACCATTAAGAAGTTAAGGGTAGTTAAGGTTGAAGCACGAAAAGCTTGTTTTGTGATTTAATTGTTATTGAAAGCCTAATTATTATCAGAATGTAAATCTTAGGTTTAGATAATAATTTCTCCCTAAGGCATAAGTATATTTTGGAGGAAACCTATCTGGATTGCCGGAGTTAAAATCGTAACGAAGTTGCTCGTAAGCATTGGTAATTATCATTTGATTGTTGCTCAAATTATTTATGCCTGCTGCAATATTAAGTGCAAGGGCGTTGTTGCTCCGTTGGCTTTTTGCAGCAATTGTTATCGTTTTTGCAACTCGAAAATCTACCGTAAAAAAGGATGGTAATTTTTGCTGTGATAAGATATTATTATACTGTTCCGAATTAGACGGAATTAGTGTAGTTGCTTGCTCCGTTCTTCGTGTTGGATTAATGCTTACATAATTGTCATGTGCAAAATTGGCAAAAATATTTGCACTCCATTTTTGGTCATTAAAATATAAAAGTCCCGCATTATATACAGTCTGCGGTGCATTTCCTACAAAGTAGTTTTTTATATAAACGGCTTCTTGTGTTACTGTTCCCATAGTGTCGTTGTCTTTGTATATACTTACATTGGGTCTGTTTGTATAGAATACTTGCATTAGATTTACAGCAGAAACCAACGAGAGCTGAGGTTGTATTTTTACACTTAAAGATATTTCCATACCTATATGTCTGGTATCTACATTTTGCATCGCATAAGTAACGAAGTTTTTTATTTCTTCGTGATAAAACCTTAGTGTTTGTGTGCTGTTATTTATATCTGTTGCAAATGCTTTTAATGAAAACAACATTTTATGGTGTGTATATAAATATCCTAATTCTATACTTTTAATGTCTTCTTTATCTTGCTGCTCTAATGCTGTATTTCTTATTCTTGGTGCAATAAATATATTGTCGAATTTAGGGGCATTTTGTATCCACGCTGCATTTGCAATTATATTTTGCCTGCCATCTATCTTATAGGTGATTCCACCTCTTGCCTGCCCCGTTAAAAAGCCGTAATGTTTGGATTTGCCATAGCTTTCATTGTGGTACACTCCATTTTTAAACATACCATTTCTGTAAAAATTATCTATCCCTAAGGATACAGCTCCATACAAATCAAACCTACCTAAATAATAGACCGATTGCAACCAAGCACTTCCTTTTTGTACAAAAGCACCATAATGGTAATTGAATTTATCGCCCTCTCTTATTATACCATCGGGATTGTTGAGGTCGTTTTGCTTGTATTGCTCATTTCCTAAAAAGGTACGCTCCGCAAATCTATTATGATTTACATAGTAATCTCCTCCTAATAAATCGAGCATCTCTCTGTAATGTTCTGTCTGTTGTATTTGATAGTTTAATCCTCCATAAATACTTAATCGATTGCTGACCTTTTGTTGGAAATTCGTAAATATGGAATATACCTTTATTTTCGTTTTGTCTTGTCCTAATGCATATACAGAACGGTTGCCTGTAACACCATTTACAGTTTGCTTGTTTAGTCGGTTTGCATCGTACATTTCCCTCCAATTTATCTGTAATGCATCTGGATTGTTTTTGTAAAATTCGCTTCTTCTCATTGCCTCTTCTTCATTAACCCCCTGCGGATTGTGCAAATAATAACTCGGTAAATTGACATAATAATCAGGACGTGGGTCTGCTGCATCATACCAATCTAATGACGAATATCCGCTATGTCCTGCTTGTAACGAAACGCCAACATTTACCTGTAATGTATTTGTTTTTTTTAATTCCCAATTGAGTATAGTTGTCGGTATAAATGTTGTGTATTCTTTTGCATTTCTTTTTTCCCCTTCTTGATATCCCCAATTGGGATTGTAATAATTAGTGCCGCTGAGTGAGTACATTTCTTCTGTAACAGGTGATGCACTACCGCTTCGTATGGATGTGCCATAGCTTAAAATATGTAGTTTGCTCGTTGGACTAAGCGTTTTGCTTATCGCAAGTGCATATCCATAACTCTCATAGTGCGTCCCTTGTATATATCCTTCTTCTGCTATTCGTGTATTTATAACCGCTGACACCGCCCACCCATTGGGTAACAATCCCGTATGGTGTGCAAGGTTTAATTGGTGTTTGTATGTTCTATTGGTAAGGGTGTAAGAAATGCTGGTTCTTGCTCTAAAGTCCGCAGCATAGGCTGTTAATCCGGATATACCTCCTGCGCCTCCCATAAATTGTTCATTATACTGTAACCCTAAATTTAAAATAGTAGCACTCATTATTTCTTGTAATCCCGCCCACTGATTTTGTCCGGGATTTCCAGTAAGCAAATTGTTTGTTCTTAGTCCGTTTATATATACTTCACTGTGATGACTCGTATAACCTCTTAACTTAAATCCAAAGGGTAAAAAATGGGATACCGAACTTGCAATAATCTGATTGTGATATGCAGTATTTACACTCGGAATAAAAACATTATTGACGCTTTCGCTTATTTCTGTAATGCCCACATCATCAAAAGCAATGCCCATTTCTATATGGTTGCTGTTTTCTTCTTCTAATAATGATACCTTTAACTCTCCTAAATTTATATTTGGCTCATCTACTAATACTTTTACCTGAAACAATGTATCGCCTACCTCTATTTCATAACTACCATAAGGAATAGACGCAAATCCAAAATTTCCATTGTCATCTGTATAAACCATTATGTTTAATGCAGGAATTTTTATAGAAATATTGGCTATTACAGTATTAGTATGTTTGCTTGTTACCTTTCCTCTTAACGTAGCTTTTTCTATTGGTATTTGCGAAAAAAGACTTGTCGTTAGTTTGAGTAAAAATAATAATAAAATGGGTAACTTCTTTTTCATAGTAATCCTCTTGAATAAGATTACATAGCAAAGATTATTGGGTGTTTTATTTGGAGCGAATATACATTTTTTTGAACGTATTGTGTTATGTTTTTTTAATTTAGTGAAAGATCTGTGTAGGTATTAGTAGATACGAATTATTGTAAGAGGTATGGTGTTCGTAGTTTTGCGAAGCGAACTACGAACGGTATATATAATTGAGTTTTTAAACTCAATTATAAGTGATTTCGATTAATCCTTTTTGATTGCAATCAGTAGCATAATCAACAGCGCTTGAGTATCTGTAACCTTCTGGACAAAAAACCAAGCCTGCTTTAACAGGAATGTTATGTACGTAATTTACACATTTTTCAAAATTTGTTGCAGTTGAAATTTCAAATGGTTGGTTATCTTGTTGCCAAAATTGTACATTTTCGTTTCGGGTATTTCTTTCTCCTGCAGATTTAAAAATCCACATTATCCAATTTTTACGTTTATCTTTTACATTTTTATCAATTGCTTTAGTAATAGTTACTGAACTGTATTTTTTCAAATCTCTGATAACATCAGATAAAGAATTATTAGGTAATACAGACACTAATAGATATACTCGATTTGGCATTATACACCAAGAGTGTATTTGTAAATTTTTATTTGCTTGACAATATTTGATATTATCAATCAGCATATTAACATATTCGGAAACTGTAAATATGTCTATGTCTTGCACAACACTAAAAATTATATAATGAACCGCATTTTGGTTGTGTATTTTAGCTATTTGTTTTTTCATAATGTGGCGTTTTGTTTGAGACAAAAGTCTCCATTTTATATAACGCTCGTAGAGATCGCTTCGCTTAACTCTACGAGCTATAATTCATCATTTCTTCATTTTTACTTTATTTTTCTTTTTCTCCAAATTGGAATATATTTTTTTAATCATTCCGTCTGCCAAACCAATTCTTGGCACAAAAATTTCTTTAGCCTTAGCGGCTTTCATTATAGACAAATAAACTTCCATTGCTGGTACGATAACATCGGCTCTATCTTCTCTAATTCTATAATGTTGCATTCTTTCTGTAACCGATAATTTAGAAAACTCCTTATAGTATTTTTGAAGGTTAGTGAAAGAAAGGGCTGTACCTTCCTTCTGTTTTGTAAGCGAAAAAAGTTTATTGATATTTCCACCGGAGCCTATTGCTTTAATAGAAGGAAATTGCTTGGTATGTTTAGAGATAAAATCAGATAATTGTTTCCACTGGTTGGCGTTGATAAGGTTATTGAGCAGTCTTATTGTACCGATATTAAAAGAGCGTTTAGTAATTAGTTTACCTTTAGCATAAAGGGTAACTTCTGTACTACCTCCACCAACGTCAATGTATAGGTACGCATCTTTTTTGTCGAGCAGTTCGGCGATATGTGTTTCATAAATAATTTCGGCTTCTTCGCTACCGCTAATAACAGTAATAGAGAGATTGGTTTCTTTTTTTATTTTTTTAGTGATGGCAATGCCATTACTGGCATCTCGCATAGCGGAAGTAGCAAAAGCAGAAAAGTGTTCTACCTCATATACTTTCATCAGCAAAGAGAATATGCGCATGGTATCAATAAGTTGTTCCGTTTTCGCAGTAGAAATTTTACCGGAGCTAAATACATCAAAACCTAATCGTAATGGGATTCTAATTAAGTTTAGTTTAGTATAATCTGTATTACCTTCTGTGTCGGTTTGGACATTAACGATAAGTAGTCGAGCGGCATTGGAGCCTATGTCAATGGCAGCAAGTTTCAATTGTAAAGTAAATTTTATTAGGCGAATTTAGACAAATAAATTTTCTCATTCAAAACCTTCAATGCCCATTTTGAATATTAATGAAAAAATAAACAAGTACCTTTGTTACAAGGTAATAAGTTTACTTTATTAAGTATATTTAAAGTGTCTTACAAATAGTATAAAATAAATGTTACGCATAGCAGATAAAAAATTTAGTTCCAGATTGTTTTTAGGAACGGGTAAGTATGGGTCATCGGAACAGATGGAGGCAGCTACATTAGCTTCCGAATCCGAATTAGTAACAGTAGCCTTAAAGCGCATTGATGTAACAACAGAAACAGATGCTATCTTATCTTACCTTACCCACTCGCATATTAATTTATTGCCCAATACTTCTGGTGCTAGAAATGCCAAAGAAGCTGTATTTGCAGCGCAATTAGCAAGAGAAGCATTAGAAACTAATTGGTTAAAATTAGAAATTCATCCAGACCCCAAATATTTATTACCAGATGCCCTCGAAACATTAAAAGCGACAGAAGAATTAGCCAAATTAGGATTTGTGGTATTGCCTTATATACATGCAGACCCGGTATTGTGTAAGCAATTAGAAAATGCAGGAACTGCTGCTGTAATGCCATTAGGGGCTCCGATTGGTAGTAATAAAGGATTAAAGACTATTGATTTTTTAGAAATAATAATAGAACAGAGCAATGTACCTGTAATTGTAGATGCCGGTATAGGCAGTCCTTCGCATGCGGCGTATGCTATGGAAATTGGAGCCGATGCAGTTTTGGTAAATACGGCGATAGCAGTTTCTGAAAATCCTGTGGTTATGGCGAAAGCATTTAAACTTGCAGTGCAAGCAGGAAGAATGGCTTATGAGGCAAAATTAGCACCTACTAATAAAGGAGGGAGTGCCAGCAGTCCGCTAACTGCCTTCTTAGGAGATTAATGCCAATGTGAAATATACATTAGACTAAAGAGGCACGTTATTTTTTTGATTGTGCAATGATAAAAATATCTGCATAATCCATAACCTGAAAATTCGCACTAATTCGAAAAGAGACAAGTAGCGAGTTGTTTAGCAATCCCTTGTTCCTATTAATAATACAATTTGTTAGCCTAACAATCTTATGATATTGTTTTTATACGTCATCTAACACCTTTGTGTTTTTGTACACCAAACCCTATCACTATTATCTATTTAATAATAGATAATTAATAGTTTATATTTATAGAATAATTGTAATTTTGAACACTCAAAAATAAAGTACAAAATGGAAAACAACACAAACGACAGCGGTAAATGCCCCTTTAGTGGAGCAGCCAAAAAAGTAAATGGCGGTACCAAAAACCAAACTTGGTGGCCCAATAAACTTAACTTAAACATTCTTAGACAAAATTCTTCTTTGTCTAACCCGATGAACAAAGATTTTAACTATGCAGCAGCATTTAAAAGTTTGGATTTAGATGCCCTTAAAAAAGACCTTACAGCATTAATGACCGACTCGCAAGATTGGTGGCCCGCAGACTTCGGGCATTATGGTCCATTGTTTATCCGTATGGCTTGGCATAGTGCAGGTACTTACCGTACCGGAGATGGCAGGGGCGGTGGCGGTACCGGTCAGCAAAGATTTGCACCCCTTAACAGCTGGCCCGATAATGTAAACTTAGACAAAGCACGCAGACTATTATGGCCCATCAAACAAAAATACGGCAACAAAATATCTTGGGCAGACCTTATGATACTTACCGGAAATGTGGCATTAGAATCTATGGGCTTTAAAACCTTTGGCTTTGCGGGCGGTAGAGAAGATGTGTGGGAGCCCGAAGAAGATGTATATTGGGGTTCGGAAACCACTTGGTTAGACGATAAAAGATATACCGGCGACAGAGAACTCGAAGACCCTTTGGCAGCCGTACAAATGGGATTGATATATGTAAATCCCGAAGGTCCTAATGGCAACCCTGACCCAATAGCAGCCGCAAAAGACATTCGTGAAACCTTTGCCCGAATGGCAATGAACGACGAAGAAACGGTAGCTCTTATAGCAGGAGGGCATACCTTTGGTAAAACACACGGAGCTGCAGATGCTGCTAATGTAGGTAAAGACCCAGAAGCAGCAAGAACAGAAGAGCAAGGATTGGGCTGGGCAAGTAAATTTGGTACTGGAAAAGGTGGCGATACCATTACAAGTGGCTTAGAAGTTACCTGGACAAGTACACCAACCAAATGGAGCAATAATTTCTTTTGGAATCTTTTTGGTTACGAATGGGAATTAGAAAAAAGCCCCGCAGGAGCACATCAGTGGAAACCTAAGTACGATATGGGAGCCAACTCAGTACCCGATGCGCACGACCCCGAAAAACGCCACGCACCCAAAATGCTTACTACAGACCTTGCCCTAAGATTTGACCCGGCTTACGAAAAAATATCTCGTCGCTTTTTCGAAAACCCCGATGAATTCGCAGATGCCTTTGCTCGTGCTTGGTTTAAACTTACCCACAGAGATATGGGACCACGCTCTCGTTATCTGGGAAAAGAAGTACCACAAGAAGAATTACTTTGGCAAGACCCCATTCCTGCGGTAAACCATACTTTAATTAATGAAAATGATATTGCTACCCTAAAAGAAAAAATCACCGCTTCGGGTTTAACAGTTGCACAATTAGTTAGTACTGCTTGGGCTTCGGCTTCTACTTTTAGAGGCTCCGACAAAAGAGGTGGTGCTAATGGTGCCAGAATCAGACTTGCTCCGCAAAAATTTTGGGCTGTAAACAATCCCACGCAACTAAGCAATGTACTGAGTGTTTTAGAAAATATACAAACAGAATTTAACAACGCACAATCCGGAGATAAAAAAGTATCCCTTGCAGACCTTATTGTACTTGCCGGAAATGTAGGGGTGGAGTTAGGCGCTAAAGCAGCAGGGGTAGAGGTTACAGTACCTTTTAATGCAGGCAGAATGGATGCATCGCAAGAGCAAACAGATGTGGAATCGTTCGCTGTATTAGAGCCCATTGCAGATGGTTTTAGAAATTATTTAAAAGCTAATTACAAAATATCGCCAGCAGAACTTTTAATAGACAAAGCACAATTATTAACCCTTACTGCTCCCGAAATGACAGTGTTGATTGGTGGTTTAAGGGCTTTAAATGCCAATTATGATGGTTCGGCACACGGAGTATTAGTGAGCACTCCCGAAGTATTAAGCAACGATTTCTTTACGCATCTTTTAGATATGAATACAGTGTGGTCGCCATTAGAAGGGCAGCATTATATTTACGAAGGTAAAGACAGAAATACAGGAGCTACTAAATGGACTGCTACGCAGGTGGATTTATTATTCGGTTCTAATTCAGAATTGAGGGCAATAGCAGAAGTATATGCAAGCGATGATGCAGCAGATAAATTTATGAATGATTTTGTAGCTGCTTGGGCAAAGGTTATGGATTTAGACAGATTCGATTTGGCATAAATTGAAAAGATAAATGATTTGAAAACGTCTGTACTTAATGTATAGGCGTTTTTTTTGTTGTAGAGACCTTGCATATTTTTGAATCATTGTTATTTTGATAAGCTATACAATTTATATGGATTATCTTTTAAAAGATGATTTGCATTATAGACTTGCTTTGTAGCAATATGAATAATGTTGTTGTAAATAATCACGGAAAAGAACTCCCCCTCTCAAATGGTTACTGAGTATCGTCGAAGTATGGAGAGGGGTTGGGGGGTGAGGTAAAAATGAATAAGATGTGCGTTGTTACCTTATGACAATAAATAAATTTCAAATTCCAGCCAAAATAGCAACTCAAAATACCACTCTATTTTTCATTATTGGTATAAAAACATTTGGTTAAAAAATTGCTTATTATTCTCTTTAAATTCTATACTATAAATTAATCTTTACCTTTGACAACAAAGTAAAAAATAAGGAATAAGTTATATGAGTGTTCATAATAATTATATAGCTATAATGGCAGGAGGAATTGGTAGTAGGTTTTGGCCACATAGCAGGATTAAAATGCCAAAGCAATTTCTCGATTTATTGGGAACAGGAAAAAGCTTGTTACAAGCTACTTACGAAAGGTGTAAAAATTTGTGTCCTATTTCTAATTTATACATCATTACTAATATTCATTACAAAGAAATAGTACAACAACAACTACCCGATTTGCCCGAAGAAAACATTGCCATAGAGCCATTTAGAAGAAATACAGCACCTGCAGCAGCTTATATTACTGCCAAAATTCAATCGCTCAATCCTAATGCGAATTTAATATTTACACCTTCGGATCATTTAATAACCGAAGAGCGTGCATTTGAAAGAAGTGTACACGAAGCATTTAACTTTGTAGCACAAAAAGACGCATTACTTACATTTGGAATTAAGCCCAATCGACCCGATACGAGTTATGGATATATTCAGTACCAAAACGAATTGCCGGCAGAAGAAAACGATATAATCTATAAAGTAAAAACATTTACCGAAAAACCCAATTTAGATTTAGCACGTACCTTTTTAAAGTCGGGAGATTTTTTATGGAATTCGGGTATATTAGCTTGGAATGTTACAGCATTTACTAAAGCCTTAGAACGGCACTTACCGGATTTGTCCGAATTAATTACTTCTGCTCAAGCCACAATGAATACACAGCAAGAGCAAGAAATAATGACCAAAGTTTATACCCAATGTACCAATATATCTATCGATTACGGTATAATGGAAAAGGCAAATAATGTTTATGTTATTCCATCGTATTTTGGCTGGAGCGACTTAGGTAATTGGGAGTCTGTTTATAGCAATGTAGAAAAAGATTATTTGGGCAATGCAGTATTTGGAAAAAACATTTTAATAATAGATGCCAACGAATCTTTTATACAAATACCCAAAGAAAAATTAGCAGTAATACAAGGATTGGAAAACTTTATAGTCATTGACACGCCGGAAGTATTGCTGATTTGCGAAAGGAACCATGTAAATCAAATTAAAGATTATATAGCAGAAGTAAAACGAAATTTTGGAGAAACGTTTTTGTAGAAACACAAACACATCTTTTTCCGAGTATTTACAATAAAATGACAAATCAAGAAGCATATTTTGCACTAAAGAAAGAACTTGCCGTAACCAATACTAATTTGGTGGCGGTGTCTAAATTTAAAACCGTAAACGATATAGAAAGTTTGTACCAATTAGGTCAAAGAGATTTTGGTGAAAATTATGTACAGGAATTACTATCCAAACAATACCATTTTGCCAATTTAGGAATAGAAGATATACGATGGCATTTTATAGGTCATTTGCAAAAAAATAAAGTAAAATACATTGCTCCATTTGTGCATTTAATACACGGAGTGGACAGTATTAAATTATTAGATGAAATTAACAAACAAGGAGCCAAAAATAACCGAACAATAGACTGTTTGCTTCAGATACATATTGCAGCAGAAGAAACAAAATTTGGATTAGACGAAAAAGAAACTTTGGAATTAGTAGAATATTATACAGCACAGCCTAATACGTATGCACATACGCGTATCAGGGGGGTAATGGGAATGGCATCATTTAGTGAAAATACGGAACATGTAAAACACGAATTTCATAATTTGCAATCATTGTTTGTAATGCTGCAAAAAAGTTTTTTTTTAACAGAAAATACTTTTGAAATATTATCTATGGGAATGAGCAACGACTATCGTTTAGCAATAGCAGAAGGAGGCAATTTAGTAAGAATAGGAAGTTTATTATTTGGCAACCGGAATCATTAAAAATATACCAATACAAGAAAAAAATATTTACAGAAATTAAGAAATGAAACGATATAACACAATAAAAGTTTTACTACTATTTTTTGTAGTAATTTACGCAATAGGCTGTGGCGGAAAAGACAACGCCAAAAACGCAAAAGCTCCTGGTAGCAGACCGTTAAATGCCAAGGCAATAGTAGTAGCAGAGCAAGAAATTAACAACCAATATATAGCTTCGGGTACTATCATACCTAACGAAGAAGTATTGCTATATCCCGAAACTTCGGGAAGAATTACAGGATTGTACTTTAAAGAAGGGAACAATGTTAAAAAAGGGGCATTATTAGTACAATTGTACGATGCTGAGATTAAAGCACAAATCCAAAAACTGAAAGTACAAAGAGATTTAGCCATTCAGTCGAAAAACAGACAAGGTGAATTGCTCTCTATAAACGGTATAAGTCAGCAAGAATACGATAACACAATAGCGCAAATAGCCTCTTTAGATGCGGATATTGCATTTAATAATGCGCAATTATCCAAATTACAGATTAAAGCACCTTTTGATGGAATAATAGGCTTGCGCAACGTGAGCGAGGGAGCCATAGTTAATACTAACACACTCATTTCTAACATCAGACAGGTATCGACTTTAAAATTGGATTTTTCGCTTCCCGAACAATATGGCAATGTTATTCAGAATGGTCAGCAGGTAGAGTTTGTACTGCCCAATGCGCAAGATACTTTTAAAGCAAAGGTAATGGCAATTCAATCAGCATCAGACATCAAAACAAGAACTTTAGACATTAGAGCAACTATCTTAGACAAAAATCCATTGTTTATTCCAGGCTCCTTTGTTAAAGTAATGGTTAATTTAAATTATAGACCCAAAGGAATAATAATACCATCGCAATGTATAATGCCATCGACTAAAGACAGTAAAGTTGCCAGATTAAAAAATGGAGTAGCAGAAATAATATCAGTAAAAACCGGATTAAGAAAAGAAGAGACCGTAGAAATAATTTCGGGATTAAATATAGGAGATACTGTGCTAACAACTGCAATTATGCAAGTAAAACAAGGCATGCCTGTCGTTGCACAAATAGAATAAATAATCATAAGCAGTTTTTAGGAAGTATTTAGTCTATTATCCCTTTTTTGCAAATAAAATAGGATTTTTTCGAGTTTGGAAGCATATATAATAAATTGCAAATCAAACACTTAACGCAGATTTTACAAAATATTAATACTTTAATGCAATAATTTTTTTTTTTTTAAAGAACTGCACCATACCTTTGCCAAATTATTGGACATTAGTCACTCTTAACCATTTTTCAAATAAACAACAATTGTTATGGTAAACAAAAAGTACATCTTGTATGCCGGAATATTATCTACGTTAGCGTTAGGTACCGGTTATGCTCAAGAATCCACACAAGCTTCTTGGTCTGGTAGGGATTTAACCTATCGCGGAGAAGTTTATGATGCCTTAGATACAGCTTACATTCCAAAGTCTAGAATGGAAAGGCATCAACAATATCTTAATCACCAATATGCATTCCCTGCTATGCCTCGCAATATGTGGGAAATTGGTCTTACTGTAGGTCAAGTGAATATAATGGGTGATGTTACTTCTAAAGGATTTTGGAATGCTCCAAAATTTAATCATGCTTTAGCGTATGGCGTTTCAATCCGTAAAGCATTAGGATATGCTACATCAATAAGATTGAATTATAACTATATGAATGCTACTGGGTTCGATTATAGAGCAAGAGAAATCTATACAGAACCATTATGGCAAGATTATAATGGTTATCCAAATACTACAGGTTCTTATGTTTATAGTAACTATAAATTTAGATCTCACGAAGCCTCTCTACAATTAGTAGGTGCTATTAATAATATTAAATTTCACAGAGCACAAAACACTATGAGTCTTTATGGATTCGTAGGTGCTGGTGCAATGGTTTGGCAAACTTGGGTTTCTACACTTAATGAAAATGGAGTAGAATACGATTTTGAACAATTCCGTGGAAAAAGACAAGCTGATATAGATCCTCAGTATAAAGAGTGGTTGCGTACTGCTAATAATTACAATCACAGCTATACTCGTGCTAATTATACTGGTGGTGGTCACGGTGGTTTAACTATTGGAGACAATGCCGTAAGCCCAATATTAGTTGGTGGTGTTGGAGTGCAGTTTAAACTTGGTAAAAGAATATCTTTACAAATTGAAGATAAAATCACTTGGGCTGGTTTAGATCATTTCGATGCTGTTACTATGGATCCAACTCCATTTGCTGGTTTATCTCCTGATAAAGATATCATCAATCATGTTTCAATCGGTTTAGGTATCAATATCGGTAACAAACAACGTAGCGTAGCTCCATTATGGTGGGTTAATCCTATGGATCATATCTATAACGAGCTTGCTGATCCTCGCCACATGAATCTTCCTGATCCGGTTCTTCCTGATAGCGATGGTGATGGCGTAACTGACCAATTCGACAGATGTCCTGATACTCCAGAAGGAGTTGCAGTAGATACACACGGTTGTCCTTTAGATACTGATGGCGATGGTGTTCCTGATTACAGAGACAAACAATTAATTACTCCTACAGAGTGTCAACCAGTTGATGCTGATGGTATCGGTAAATGTCCTTGTCCTGATGGATGTGGCGGTGGTACTGCTTGTAACTTTGGTGCAGGAATAATCAATTTTGCTAAAAACTCTACTAGCTTAAACAGTCAAGCGCAAAATCAATTAGCGGTAGTTGCTACTCAAATGAAAGCGTCTCCAAATTGTAAATTAGTAGTTGTAGGTAATCCTGGTAAAAGCAAAATCGCTCAACAACGTTCTTGGGATAGAGTAAATGCAGTTATTGAACATTTATCTAACGTTCATCAAATTAGCCGCGACCAATTTATATTCCAATATCAAGGTGGTACAGGTGATGAAAATAGCATAATGTACCGTGCAGCATTACCAGATGAGGAAGGCCCATCTAACATTCCTCCTCCACACCCACAATTAGGAAGTAGAAATTAATACTTTATTAATAATAATTGTTTACAAAAGCTGTTTGAATTTTCAAACAGCTTTTGTATTATACGCCATTTTTTATTTCTATTTTTTATCAAGTTTATCTACATTGGCACAGTATTTGCTAATACAGTATTATACTTTAGTCCTATTATCATATCTGGTATCCTTTGACACTTTATTACAATGATTTTCTAATAAAAGAAAATTAAAACAACCCTATAACCATCTAATTAAAAGATTCGACATGTTACTTTTTGTCGAATCTTTTTTATTAGATAGATTTGCAATTCATAATAATTATATTAAACGATGGAATGTATAGTACTTGCAGGAGGATTAGGGACACGATTAAGCTCGGTAGTAAATGATGTGCCTAAATGTATGGCAAATGTAGCAGGTAAGCCATTTTTAGAACATGTTTTAAATTATTTAGAGCAGCAAGGAGCTTACCATGTAATATTATCCTTGGGGTATAAACACGAAGTAGTTATAGATTGGCTTAAATCTAAAGCATTTACTTGTAAGGTTAGTTGGGTAATAGAACACGAACCGCTTGGGACGGGGGGCGGCATTAAGTTAGCTTTAAGCAAATGCAAAGAACAAGCAGTATTTATACTAAATGGCGATACATTTTATGATGTGGATTTACAAATTATGAATCTCAGTCTGCCCAATGAAGCCACTGCTTTGTTGGCACTAAAGCCGTTGTCTCACTTCGATAGGTATGGCACTGTAAAGCTGAATAGTAATAATATTATAACTTCTTTTGTGGAAAAACAACCACAAATAGAGGGCTTGATTAATGGGGGATTATATTTAATTAACCGCACCCAAATTGACTTTAACGCCTATCCTCCCAAATTCTCTTGGGAAAAGGATTTCTTAGAGAAAGAAATCCTTAACCAAAGTTTATACGGAAGTGTATTTGATAATACATTTATAGATATTGGTATTCCGGAAGATTACGAACGAGCACAATCTTTATTGCAATAACACCATTATTATTACTTGTAATACTCTTCTTGTAACTGTTGTACTCGACTATCATTTATATATTCATCGAAGTTCATCTCTCTGTCTATTAATCCTTTAGGTGTAATTTCTAATACTCTGTCTGCTACGGTTTGTGTAAGTTCGTGGTCTCTTGATGTAAAGATAATAGTACCTCTAAAATCTTTCATGCCATTGTTAAGTGCCGTAATAGACTCGAGGTCTAAGTGGTTGGTAGGTTCGTCGAAAGTAAGTACATTACCTTTTTGCATCATCATACGGCTAAGCATACAGCGTACCTTTTCTCCTCCGCTAAGTACAGAGCATTGTTTTAGGGTTTCGTCGCCACTAAACAACATTCTACCTAAAAAACCACGGATAAATGTTTCGTCTTTTTCTTCCGAAAACTGTCTAAGCCAATCTACTAAATTGAGGTCTTTACCTTCGAAATACTCGGTATTATCTGCCGGAAGATATGCAGGTGTAATAGTAACTCCCCAGCGGTAACTACCTTCGAAATCGGTATCTTCTCCATTTATTATTTTGAAAAATGCAGATGTTGCCAAACTATTATCGCTGATAACGGTTACTTTTTGTCCGCGCTTTAAGTCAAAGCTAATGTTTTCGAACAATGTTTGACCATTAAGCTTTTTAGTAAGGTTTTTTACTTCTAATATTTGGTCGCCGGCATCTCTTACCTGATTATTGAATAGTATTGCCGGATATTTACGGTTAGAGGGTTTCATATCGTCAAGATTAATCTTGTCGAGCATTTTTTTCTTACTCGTAGCCTGTTTAGATTTAGAGGCATTGGCAGAAAATCGGGCTATAAATTCTTTGAGTTCTGCAATTCTGTCTTCCGCTTTTTTGTTTTGGTCTGCTCTTTGTTTCAAAAGCAATTGGCTCGATTCGTACCAGAAAGAGTAGTTACCTGTAAAGATGTTTATTTTGCCAAAATCTATATCTGCTACGTGTGTACATACTGTATCTAAAAAGTGCCTATCGTGCGATACTACCAATACTATTTTTTCGTATTCGGATAAGAAGTTTTCTAACCAACCTATGGTTTGGAGGTCGAGGTCGTTGGTTGGCTCATCGAGTAGTAGTATGTCCGGGTCGCCAAAAAGTGCTTGTGCCAATAGTACTCTTACTTTTTCGTTTCCGTCCAATTCTTTTATGCTTAGATAATGTTTATCTTCCGTTACGCCTAAGTTGCTTAATAAAGTTGCTGCATCACTATCGGCAGACCAGCCGCCCATTTCTCCGTAGGTAGCTTCGAGTTCTCCGGCTTTTATGCCGTCTTCTTCTGTAAAATCTTCTTTGAGATAAAGAGCATCTTTTTCCTGCATAATGCTGTACAAAACTGTATTTCCCATTATTACAGTTTCCAATACTTGTACATCGTCGTACTTGTGGTGGTCTTGCTTTAGCACACTCATCCGCTGCCCTTTAGAAATATCTACTTTGCCGGTAGTGGGGTCTATTTCGCCCGATAGTATTTTTAGAAAGGTAGATTTGCCTGCACCATTTGCTCCGATAATGCCATAGCAATTGCCTTCGGTAAATTTTATATTTACGTCTTCGAACAATACGCGCTTACCGTACCGAAGCGAGAGGTTGGATACATTAATCATATCTAATTATTCATTTTTTTTACAGAAATATTCGTCACAGTATATGGCGGCATTTCATATTTTGGGCTGCAAAGGTATGGAATTAATGTTGTTTAATGTAAAGAGGATAAAACTTTGGAAGAATTTGTGGTGGGTTCTTATGTTTTTTGTTAAAACTATTGGATTATTTATTTTAATAATTTAACTTAGCCGACACATTAAGCCCAATACGTATTTTTAGACGATATTAATTTATTTAAGCAAGACGAATACAGAGAACACAACCGATTTTTTTTAACGTGCTTTATTCTATCTATTTTCTTAATCTCTAAACACATAAATTTAGCTATTTGTTTGCCGCTTTTTCTCGAAAATATTGGTATTGCTGAATTAAAGTAGATTTTACAATTTATACCAACAAAACCAATGTTTGTTTTTTTTGATTATCAAATTGTACAGCTTTTTAAAAGATGTAAAACTTCCACAAGCTCTATACTAATTTAACAACATGGAAATATTATTTTATATTATTTAACAACCAAAAATTTAATTTTATGAATTACAAAAAACAATTAAGGGGTATTACCCATCTCTATACATTAATAGCAATTATATGTATGATGATGGTAAATTACAGTGTGAGTGCGCAGACGTTTACTCCTGCTACAGTGATAGAAGATGAATATCCAACTGGTCTATCTCAATTTTCTAAAAACACATCAGCGCATTCCGTGCCTGTTCCTCTATTAACAGGTTCTCAGGGTTTTCTTTATGTGCATACTTGGGACGGAGGAGGTGACTTAACCGGAAATTTTGATGCAGGGTTTGCTGTGCAGTTATTTGATGGTGATGCTACAAATGGGACATTTATCGCAAATGACGTTATACACGACAACGATATGGCAAGTGTAGAAGCCGTAATCTTAGACGATGGCACACAAACATACCATATACTTTTAACCTATTACAGAATAAGCAACCAAACTTTTGAAATTGATTTATGGGAATGGGATCCATCAGCAGGACTAACGCAAATTACAGGATACCCACAAGCCATAGACCCAGGCTCTGTGGGCGTACCCTTTGGGTGGATAAGGTTAGATGCCATAGGCTACCACGATTATGTAGCTACTTGGTCTTACAACAACAAGCTTTTTGTAGCAGGTGGGCATTTTTTGATAGGCAGCGCAGTACCGTTAAGCCATACTTACGAAATTATGCCGGATGTAATAAATGGCTGGTTCCCCAATGGTTTCGACAGACCCGATATAGCTATGTCGGGAGATAATTTAAGTATAGAAACCTTTTTGGTATTTTTAGACGATGACCACGATGAATTAGGAGTTATAGAAATACCCTTTAGCACTATACTCTCTGCACCGGCACCTTTTCCATTGCCTACTAATACTGCACAATATAATGTTCCCGTTGGGGCAATATATGCAGGCATACCCACTACTTCCGGAAGGTATCATTTTCCGCGAATAGATGCTCCCGATGAAAATGCTGTAAGCAATGGCTCAAGGGTATGGAGCTATGTGGTACAAAATACCAAATTTAATCCAATTACAAACATAGATCACAATTATATATATGCAAGGCTGTATGAAACTAATATATTAGGAGCGGGGTTTACAGATTTTGACCTCAATGATAATTCTGTAATTTTTGCGGGAGACATTTCAGAATCCGTAGATGTTACAACCGGTATAGCACAGACAAACTCTATGCCTGTAGTGGCATTCGACTTTTGGCACGCACCTTCTGCCGATTGGACTATATATTATGGTTGGTATCATCAAAACCATTCTACCCAAGCTAACCTAAGTGCCATAGAAGATGGATATATAGGTGTAAGATTAAAATACGATATTACGTCTTTTTGGCTAGACGAGTATTTTGTAATACCAGACGATCCGGATAATGTGTCTCTTTACCCCTCATTAGCTTTTTCTTGTAATAATATGCGAGATCATAATGGTATTTATATGGCATTTACACAGCAAAACGCCACTACAGCTGACATTAATATAGGTTATAAATTTGTAGATTGGTCTGCCACATCATTCAGACCTGCGCCACCCGAGGAGGAAAATAACAACATCTTATCCCAAATTTCGATATTCCCCAATCCATTTACAGACGGTTTTACTCTCAAAGTAGTAAACAACAATGAAGATGGTTTTCAGTTACATATAACTGATATTTTGGGTAGAACGATGCTGAACGAAAAAGGACAATTAGAAAAACTGAACGAACTGTTATATACCGAACCTGAAAAATGGGATGCCGG
Organism: uncultured Taibaiella sp.; assembly: GCA_964448955.1. Taxonomy (GTDB): domain Bacteria; phylum Bacteroidota; class Bacteroidia; order Chitinophagales; family Chitinophagaceae; genus MKSF01. The sequence continues at coordinate 60,789 of CAYUXT010000001.1, forward strand.
ACAGTACATAATACAGATTAATAATAATAACACCGGAGCTAAAGAAACCATAAAAATGGTTAAAATTAAATGATAATATAATTGCACACAGACAAATAAAATTATGTATGTGTGCAATTTTCTATTTTCATTTTTCATTATTATTTAATCATTATTTTATGAAATACACATTAATATTATTTATCGTTTCAAGTTTGTTGTTTAATAAGTCCTCTGCTCAATTACCCCATTTTACCAATTTTCAGGCAGATACTTTCCTCCATCCTGCATACCAACCCTTTGCAGATACTAATACACTATATACAGGCTTACAAACATTGAATATCCGACACGGAAGCACACCTCCTAACTCAAATTATATTTACCCTACAATTGCTGGAATGCCTGTAACCATCAAAAGAGTATATGTTAAGAGTATTTATGCCATAGGTTCTGCCACCCTATATAACTTTACGATTAGATTAGGAGGACAGAATGGTATGACTTTGTGGGGACAGCCTTGGACTATGTCGACATATACCAATACAATGGATACGGTATTTGGTCCGGCTACACTCTATCTTAACAATATTAGTGCCGGTGCTTGGGTGCCTATAGATTTAGATTCTACATTCTTGTATTTACAGCCTCCGCATAATCTAATTACAGATTTATTATCCGATAGTGTAAGCGGCGATGGTTTGTATTTAGAATCTGTGGTGGCTAATCCAAATTTAAGAATGCGTTATGGCAATCCTCCTTTTACCACAGGAGATATAATTAATTCTTACAACATCAAATTCGGTTTCGATATACAGCAAGACTGGGATGCAGGTTTGGTTAGCTTTGTACGCCCCAAAGATACTTTTTGTTGGGGTATAAATCCGGTAAGGGTAATAGTGCACAATGCAGGGCTTAAAGATTTAGACTCGCTGCGTATCAATTGGTCTGCCAATGGCGTACCACAGCCTACATACTACCATACCATACCACTTGGCAGTATGGCTTACGATACTGTTACCATTGGTTCTTATAATTTCCCTCTCAATACTGCTACTGTCATTAAAGCTTGGACAAGCCATCCACAAGGCTACTCCGATGTATTCAATACCAACGATACTATCCAAAAATCGTTTACGGCTACCAAAGACTTTGTAAGCAACTTTAATATCGGCATTGGCAACGATACCACTATCTGTGAGGGCGACCCCATAACGCTTAGTGCAGGCTCGGGGAGCAATACCTTAGTAACCTTCCTCTGGGACGATAACACTACCAACCAAACCCGCAGTGTAAATACAGGCGGTACTTACTACGTAACCGTAACCGATACAAGCGGTTGCGAAAAAATGGATACCGTAATAGTTACATCTAATCAGCCTTTTGTCGATTTAGGCAACGATACCACTATCTGCGAAGGCGAAGTAGTTATCTTCGATGCAGGCAATGTAGGCTTAAATTACCTTTGGGACGATAACAGCACCAATCAATTGCGCTATGCAAGTAATGCTCAAGCCTATTACGTAACCGTAACCGACAATATCGGCTGTACGGGCAGCGATACGGTAAATGTTAGTCATATACCGCTACCATCGGGGCAGATTACGGCTACTTTAGTACAAGGGCTTACTTACAATTTCGATATTCTTAATCCGGTAAATGTTACGGCTGCCGTTTGGAACTTCGGCGATGGCAATACTGCCAACGGATTATTTGCAACGCACACCTACACCTCCATAGACACCTACGATGTAAGCGTAATAATGTACGGTATCTGTAATATAGAAATGAGCGGAAACGATGAATACCAACTCATCATTGGCGATACAACTACTAATGCCAAAGATATTTACAATCCACAAGGCATAGAAATCTACCCCAACCCCTTCGACAAAGGCTTTATTATAAAAGCAGCACAAGACAAAGGAGAAATGTACAACTTAAAAGTAACCGACATTTTAGGAAGAATTATTTTAGAAAACAATGGAACAATACAACAATTAAACACACAATTAAGTACCGAACCAACTAATTGGCAAGCCGGACAATATATTTTACAGCTAAAAAATGAAGAAACAGGCGAAGTACAGATAAAGAAATTAGCAGCGATGCGGTAAGTGTTTTTGCAAAGAATGAGTTTATAAATTCTTTAGTTTCAGTATCGGCAACTAATTATCATTAATTTTTTCTCTCTAACTTTTTTACCTTTTTAATGATGGCGGTACGTTCCGGTTCCGAAGCGATGGCTTTGGTGAGTGCCGTTTTGTAATATTGCAAAGCAATTTTTGGGTTGTTGTGATACAGCTCATAATCGCCTGCAATGCGGTAGGCATCGTAGTATTCGGGGTTGTTTTTTATTAAATCTTGCGTGTTTAGTTTGTGCTTTTTATCTTGTAACCATTTGTTTTTTTCCACTCTAAACATAAGATAATTTTGATAGTCTGCTGCATTTAAAAATGTAGTATCTGCTGCTATATTTTTAGCTACAACGGATTTTTCTTCTTTGGGATTTATATTCTGGTTAAATATTTTGCGCAAATCGTAACACACATAAGCACCTAATTGCCAAGGCGATGTACTCACCCAAAAAGTAAGACTATCGGGCATAAAAATAACAGAATGATGTGCTATCATTTGGTTCATTGCTAACTCATTGCCTATTCCTATATTTTCATTATTTAAACCTTTGTAATCTCTGAGGATTGCAGCAGATTTTTCAGTATTTAATGGCGTATTTTCTCTGAGCAATTCTTGCAATCTTGCTTGTCTGTATGGCGATGCGTTTTCGTTTTTTTGTTCTAAATTTAAGGAGGTGTTTTTTAATAATTCTGATTGGAAATGATTAGCACAAGTTATGGCATTTCCAGAAGGGTAATACACATCGAGTGCATTGGGCGTTTTTTCTATTACTACTGTTTTGCCATCTGCTTTTGAGCCTATCATAAAACTTTCGCTTACAAACATTTTTCTGCTTTTGGCAATGGTAATGGCTTCGTCTATATTAGATGCATATTGCAGTATTTCTCTTGCTACTAAAGATACGGGCGTAGCAGCTTTAAATGGAATAGATGATTTTGCGGCATTGATGGTAACGGTTAATCCTTGTTCGTTCATACCGGAGCATACACCAATAAATGCAGCCCACGATACAAATGCAAAATTATATCCGCTTTCGGGGCTTACAAATACAACAATCTTGTTTTCTGCAAATTTATCGCCTACCCAAAAATCAAAATTTCGTCCAATTATCATATTGCTGTCTTCGGTTTTGCTACCCCAAGCAGCAAAAGAAGTGCAACCTACCAACATCATATTTTGGAGTGCATGCCCTATGTCGTGTGCGGCGTGGAAACTCAATTGGCGGCTATATTTATCTCCTACCCAATCGTATTGGTCGGAGCAAGATTGCGATATGCCGTAAATTTCTTGTTTGTATTCGTCGCTAACATAATCCGGCAAGCCTCTGTTCATAAATCCGGTTACATACTTTAAGAATTTCAGATAACCGTCCGAAGGTATCATCTCTTGTATTTGTGCTACAAATGCTGCTTCTTGATAGTCTATTAGTTCTTTTGATAGTTTACCGGCTATTATTCCCCTATCGTAAGGGTTGCCTTCTATATACATTTCGTACAGTCCGTAATTATTTTTGCGCAGCCAATTATTGCCGATAGAATATACATTTTCGGAAAGCGTATCTCTTTGTAGTGATGTGGTTTCTGAAGTGGCAATATCGGGAGCTTTAAAACCGGTAATATACCATACATAAGTACAGAATAGGAGAATCAACAAGGTTAATATTCCTACTGTCCAAGTACTAATTTTAAGTATAGTTTTTAGAGTGCGCATTAATACTGTTCTATATAAATTATAGATTGCTTTGTTTTGTTTTATACCAATCTACCTAAATGCAAACTGTCCAAGTCTGCAATGCCCAACTGAGCTTGGCAGGTAAATCCTTCTCCGTATTTTGTACTAATCCTATGCCCCATTAATCTTGCTCTCGCAATAATAGATTCCAAAAATCCGGATTGAGAAATATAGGTTTCGGGTTCATTAGAATTAGGTTCATTATTATTGAAAAATTGTGTGCCGTATGCTTCAATGGCTTTTAGTTTTTCATCCATAACAGCGCTAATATCTACTACTATATCCGGCTCTATAAATCTGTCTTGGATATAATGCAATACTCTTGCGGGTCGCCACGCTGTTTGCGGTGTATTGTCTATGGTGGAGTGGGTTGTTACTTTAACTAATCCACTTAAAAAACAAGCATCTTCTATTAGCTTAAAGGCATTTCCGTGGTCGGGATGCCGGTCTGTGGAGGCATTTCCTAAAACTATATCGGGCTGAAATCGGCGAATAACTTCTATTATTTTTAGTCTTGTTGCTTTATTGTTTTCAAAAAATCCATCATCAAGTTTAAGATTTTCTCTAACACTGATACCCATAATTTGGGCAGCAATAGCAGCTTCTTGGTAGCGTGTTTCTACTGTACCCCTACTACCTAATTCGCCTTGCGTTAAATCCAATACACCAACTTTTTGCCCTTTGAGAGTATGCTTAATGATAGTACCGCTACATCCTAATTCCACATCGTCGGGGTGTGCTCCTATGGCAAGAATATGTAGTTTCATTGTTGGAGTAATATTTAGATTTTTAACGCATTTAATTACTTGCGATTGCAAAGGTAGCGGAATAAAGCAGGTCTTTGGAATATTTGGTATGGGTTTAACCCAAATTTGATAATTGAAAGGAGTGTGTTAAGGGGAATTTTCTTATATTTGTTTTTGAACTGTCTTTATTGAAAATTTTTTACCAGAATGAATACAATAAGAAAAAATGTAAATTATATCACAGAGGTGATACTTCCTGTATCCTTTTTTCTAACTTTGGTTATCTTATTTGCCAAACAAGACCTCTCTCATTATTGGATGGCATTAGCTATTTTTCTGATGGTATTCGGGGTGGTGTATATTCTATATTTTACTATCGCTAAACACACAATAATAAAATCGGAAAACAACTATTTATACATAAACGGAACCTTAAAAAATGGTCGCCACAGCTTTTTAGACATTAAAGAAATAGGGCTTACTAAGGGCTATTGGGGTAGGATTTTCGACACATCTACCATTCTTATTACCGATATAAATAACAAAGTGCACCGTTATATTGTACCCGAAATTGATGCTAAAGATTTTAAGCAATTTTTAGAATCAGTGAAAAAGTGATTTAATTTGTGAAATTTCGTTTACAAATCCCCCATTATAGGTTCCTCTTCTCTGTCGGCATTCCATTCTAAGATAAAATTGTTTCTGCCCGTACCGATTAAGAGCATCAGATATTTTTGTTGTACCAATTCCAATACCGCAAGGAAAGTAAATATAGCGTGGATTCTGTTTTCGCATTCGGAGAAAATAGCCTCGAAAGCAGATTTGCCTTTTTGGCTCATCGTATCTATCAAGAAAGCTCTTTGTCCATCTAAAGAATAGTTATACTTAACTACTACGTGCTGTGGTTTTTCGTTCCTATCCTGAAAGCGTTTCATCACTTTCTCAAAGGCATTCATTAGCTTGTACAGATTAATGGTTTGTATCTCTGTGCCTTTGGAGTTATCGTCGCTGATGCTGTCTAATTCGGCTTTAATATTACCTCTTTTTTGTTGTAATAATCTCTCTGCCTCCATTAGCGACATAGTTTCTGCCGCTTCTTTAAACCTTTTATATTCCAGTACTTTATCTACCAACTCTTGTCTGGGGTCTATCTCGTTGCCTTGTTCGTCTAATTCTTTTCGGGGGAGCAGCATTTTAGATTTTATGCGCATTAATGTAGAAACAAACAGTATAAACTCGCTCGCTAATTCTATATTAAGTGCTTCTAACTGGTGTATGTATTCTAAAAAGTCTTTGGTAATGTTGTGAATAGGAATGTTATAAATATCTAATTCGTCGCGTTCTATAAAAAACAACAAAAGGTCGAATGGACCTTCGAACTGGGGTAATTTTATTTGATAAACAGCGTTGGACATAATCGTATATTGGGCAAAAATAAGGAATGTAAAGATTACAAATCGAAATAACTGAGAATATGCTTTTGTAGTAATTGTTCTTGTGAGGTTAAATCTGTGGCATCGGGTTTTTTAAGTTCTGTAAAATGGGGCCAGCCCTCGTCATCGAAACCATCTAATTGGTAATAACCATCTTCGCTCAAGAGTTTACAAACTGCTATGTGCATTAGGTCTTGTTTTTGCTCTTTAGAAAATTTAATCTTTGGTATTCTGCCGCCATATTCGTTGATGCCGATTAAAAAAAGAATGGCTTGCATATCGGGCACTTTCCCAAAACGCCCTTCTAACATATTTTCTAAGGCTTTCCATCTATTTTGTAAAGATGCAGTATCGTTCATAAATTTTATTAAAATTTGGGCTGCAAAATTAGTGATTTTTGGTAAAGGTATATTTGGAATTATAAATATATTTAATTAAATTGCACTCATTATTCAATTTTACTATTATGCGAAAAGAATGGTATTGTTAAATCAAAATAGATTTTACAATTCATTTAAACAAAACCAATGCTTGTCAAGTTTTACATTTTTTAATTGATGTCTTACGTTCACGAAACTTACACTAATTTAATAATGCCTAATATGATAATAACTGTAAAAGATTTTGTTATCGGAATGTACCGAATAGATATTACCGACATTAAGGGTAAAAGATACGGAAAAACGGTAATGGTGAAAAAATAAATATACCCGTAGGTACAAGGCATGCCTTGTACCTACCCCCAAAAACCTATTCTTCTAACCCCCAAAATCATTTCAATTATGCTATACAAATCATTCATCATATTATTTTTATCATTTTTCTTTACCAATTCTATAAATGCCCAACAAGACCTATGTCCGGATTACGAATGGGTAGAAGGGATAAAAATCGGGGCCAGAGATAAATATACAGGAATATACCATTATGGATTTGGGGGTAATTATAAATATTTAAAAGACGAAGACAACAATCATATTTTGGCAATATTTTCGGCAGGAGGAAATATTCTTTATAATGATTCTATTACAATTGCACATAAAAACTTTAACTATTCTTATCCTTTGAAACTATATGAATTTGGTCAGAGATTAGTTGTATTAAAATTAGATAAGGATTTTAAATTATTATGGCATAATAGCCTTGTTTTTAGTCAGGATTCGATGACAAATCAAGGAGATTTAAGCCTTACCGGGTTGGCATTAGATAGTAAGGGCAATATTTACATTACCGGAGAAGCCAAAAGCAATCCGGCAGAAAGCAAATTGCAAATAGATAATAAGGTTATATATCTAACCACAAGATTGAATCCTATTAGTAATATTCGTCAAGATGGTTTTATGTTTAAACTCAACCGAACTAATGGTTCTGCTTTTTGGTTAAAAAAACTATCGGGTATAAGACCATTCGATTTACAAATAAGCCCAAACGACTCGTTGTACCTGCCCTTTGTAACTTATAGAGATACCTTAGGTTTCGATAATACACTAATTAACCGTAGCGATAGCGGAGGCTTAGCTAAGTTCGATGCCCTTGGCGAGCTAAGGTGGATTGCTTGGGGCAAAGGTAAATATATAGATGTAATTCATGCTGTTTTAGGGGCGGGCATAATTTCTGATCTCCAACAAAGGCATGTATTTTCTTTCGATAACCAAGACAATGTGTATATCAGAGGCTTGATTGACGATACTACCATTGCCAAAATAAACACCAATGGACAAATAGAATGGCAAAGAAAATACCCAAACTATAAAAATGTCAATAGTAATCATAGTGCAGTAAGCAATATACAGGTAAGTAATAACGGCAATGTATATGCAGTTATAGGTCTCAACTCCACAAGCTTTAATGTATCTAATCCTCACGATTTTGGTAATGGCAATATGGTACAGTTGCAGCAGTTATTTACCTACTATTTATGGGAAATGAATGTAAATAACGGACAAACCACTTCGGCAGCTAAGCTATGGCAACATACTAACGATAGCACAAGTTTCCATCCCGTATCTTTAACAGCAGATAGTATGGGCTATCTGTATATTAGTGGTATAATGAGCGGTAAAGATTCTGTAATGCTTGGCGATAGTGTTTTTCATATAACACAATATTACGCTAACAACAATACTCCACAAAGTGGGTTGTCACAAGACGCTTTTGTATCTAAGGTACAAGCTCCCGCCGAAGGTATGGGCGATGTTAAGTTTATATGGAGCGTACGCACCGAAGGCAAAGGTGCAGAAAGTATAATGTTAGCCCAATCTTCTACAAATGGTCAAGAGCATTACTTTTATGGAGGTTTGTCGGGTGGAGATGGCAAACTTGGCAAATATCACTTTACAGATACATTTGGCTCAGGCATTACCAAGAACGAAGTTGCTTTGTTTTTCGGTAAAATCAATACCGACTGCTCGCTCCCTACAGAAGAAATTACCAATCCGCTACAATCGGTTAATATCTACCCCAACCCTGCACACTCACAAATAACCATAACCAACTTACCGCTTAACAGCACTATCAACATTACAGATATAAGCGGCAGAGTGCTTTATACAGCGTATAATAAACAAAACAGTACAGCGCAGATACCTTTAAATGGTATAAGCAATGGTATGTATTTTGTACAAATCATTAATGGAGAGAATAAGGAGAATAGAAAGGTGGTGGTACAATGGTAGAGACGCACAATTGTGCGTCTCCTACAAGCGCGCGTCTCTACACAATTCCCAACAATTCTACAAAACATTAATTTGCATTTTTACACACAATAAAATGTGCATAAAATGTGTTTTAATGTGGATAGCAATAATATCCTCTTAATATCCTATAAATATTATGTGGAAATAGTATAAAAACCATAGAATAAGTGGTGTAAAGTCTATAAAAAAATATTGTATTAAGGAACACCTAAAACACCTTACCTTAGCAGCCCTTACAAAAAAAATGGTTTAAAATTTAGCAATTAGTTAAACTGTAAGTAATAGCTACTTCATCTGATTTTTGTAAGGATTTTCAATATTTTTTTACAACAATACCCACAATACTCATAACAATAAATGGCGCAAAATATACCAAAAGACCTTAGTACTCTATCGGGCGGCACACGCTCGCGGAAACCAAGCAAAACAGACCAAGGTATGATGCTCGGCAAAGTGCCACCACAAGCACGCGAATTAGAAGAAGCCATACTCGGTGCTATTATGCTCGAAAAAGACAAGTTTCCCGATGTGCTCGAAGTGCTGTCCACCTCTGAGTGTTTTTATGTAGATGCACACCGCAAAATATATGCTGCCCTTAAAAGACTCAGCGAAAAAGGACAGGCAATAGACTTACTTACCGTTACAGAAGAATTACGCAAAAGTGGAGAGTTAGAAATTATAGGAGGCACTTATTTTCTTACCAAACTCACTATGAACGTGGTGTCGAGTGCGCACGTAGTAGCCCACGCTCGTATAGTGTTAGAAAAATTTATCCAAAGAGAACTCATCAGAATTTGTGGCGACATTATTTACGATGCTTTTGAAGACAAAGGCGATGTATTTGAAATGATGGACAAAGCCGAAACAGAACTCTTGGCTATAGGTAATAATTTTTTAAGAAAAAATTATGCCACAATGCAAGAAGTGCTGATAGAAACAATGGACCAGATTAGCAAGAGCAGAGAGCAAAAAGAAGATATAATCGGTGTACCTTCAGGTTTTCCAACTTTAGACAATATTACTGCCGGTTGGCAAAAAACAGACTTAATTATCTTAGCAGCAAGACCATCTGTGGGTAAAACAGCCTTTGCGCTTAATTTAGCGATTAATGCAGCCCTAAGTCCTACGCCGCGGGCAGTAGCTATTTTTTCTTTAGAGATGAGTAGTGTGCAGTTGGTAAAAAGAATGTTGAGCGCAGTATCCGAAGTGCGATTAGAAGGCATTACAAGAGGACGGTTAGAAGATTACGAATTTCAGCAACTCAACAGAGGTATGGAACGCCTAATGAAGTCGCCGATATTTATAGACGACCAGGCAGGGTTAAACATTTTTGAATTACGTGCAAAATGCCGCAGGCTAAAAGCCAACAACTCTTTGGACATAGTAATAATAGATTATCTGCAACTAATGCACGCTCCTAACGATAAAGGCAGCAATGGTAACAGAGAACAAGAAATCAGTAAAATATCGAGAGAGCTTAAAGCCTTAGCAAAAGAATTGGAAGTGCCGGTAATTGCACTTTCGCAATTGAGTCGTGCGGTAGAATCGCGTACCGGAGATAGAGGTAAAATACCACAACTGAGCGACCTTAGAGAATCGGGAGCCATAGAGCAAGATGCTGATATGGTAATGTTTATCTACCGTCCCGAATACCACGGAGTAGCTAACGACGAAAACGGACAACCCATAGACGGCGAAACCCACATCAATATAGCAAAACACCGTAACGGACAGTTAGATAGTGTAAAATTAAAAGCATTATTGCACTATCAAAAATTTGTAGAACTACCCAAAGATGAGTTTAATAGTTTCGATAATCCGCAAGCAGGATTGGGAAAATCAAGAAACGAAACGGCAGGCAACGATGGTAGCAAACTGACTTATACTTCGGGTTTCCAAACAATGCAGTCTAAAGCTAACAATATGGATTTTGACGATGATGATGAATTTGGAGGAAGCGGAAGACTGCCCAGACAGGAAAGTGATGCTGATGATGGAGATGCACCATTTTAATATTATAACAGATAGCTAATATAGTAATTAACGACAAGTAGCAGTAAGTAGAGAACGAAATGAAGATTTTATTTGCGGCAAACCGATTTCCTTATCCGCCGTATAGGGGCGACAAATTAAAAATTTATAATCTTGCCTTGCAATTATCGCAACGGCACGAATTGCATTTGCTCACATTTTTAGAAAACGAAAATGATGTAGAACATTTGCCATTACTCAAAAAGATTTTTAAAGAAATACACTTAGTAAAACTAAGCAAAACACAATCTTACACCAACTGTCTTAAAGGAATATTCAGTAACAAGCCATTGCAAATTTGTTATTTTGCATCTGCCGAAATGCAGCAAAAAGTAAACGAGCTAACACAACAACACCAATTCGATGTAGTGCATATCCAACACATTAGAATGGCACAGTTTTGGCAGCACAAGACCGATGTACAAAGGATTCTGGATTTGCCCGATGCTTTTTCTCTCTATTGGAAAAGAAGGTTAGAAAAACAAAGTGGCATTAAAAAACTGCTCAACAAAATAGAATACAATCGATTACTACAATACGAAAATGTACTCAATGATTTCGATAAAGTATTAGTCTGCTCCAAAGAAGACAAAGAATATTTAGAACAAGTGCAACAAATAGCTAAGGTAGATATTTTGCCTAATGGAGTGGATACAGAAATTTTTGCCGGAAAGCCGCATAATTATTCGTTGAACAAAACCATACTCTTTACCGGTAATATGGATTACGCACCTAATGTAGATGCGGTATTATATTTTACCAAAGAGATTTTTCCCGAAATAAAAAAAGAAATACCCAAAGCCAAATTTGTAATAGCAGGACAAAGACCGGTAAAAAAAGTACTCGATTTAGCTACAGAAGATATTGATGTAACCGGATTTGTAAAAAATCTTGCAGAAGTGTATTTAAGTGCCTCTATTGTAGTAGCGCCTCTAAGGTTTGGTGCCGGCACACAAAACAAAGTATTAGAAGCTATGAGTATGGGAGTGCCCGTAGTGAGCCACAACATTGGATTTGCAGGCTTAAATATACATCAGGGGCAGGGCGTATTTATGATGGAAGACAAGCATACCTTTACAGTAAAATGCATAGAGCTGCTTATGTCGGAAAACTTACGGAAAAGTACAGGAGAAGCAGGGAAACAGATAATTGTAGAAAGATATTCGTGGAGTGTGGTTGCCAAAACTTTAGAGCAATATTGTATCGAATTATCCAAAAAATAAAAAATGTCAGCACTTACTATTAGCCTTATACAATCAGATTTGGTTTGGGAAAACAAAGCAAAAAATCTGCAACATTTTGCTGCCCTTTTGGAGCAAATTCCAAGAGAAAGTATGGTAGTGGTTTTGCCCGAAATGTTTAGTACGGGTTTTAGTATGCAAGCACAGCATTTAGCAGAAACAGTAGATGGAACAACTATTTCGTGGCTTAAAGAGATGGCTATACAACATAGAAAAATTATTACCGGAAGTTTAATTATAGAAGAAAACGGCAAATACTACAACCGATTAATTTGGATGCAACCCAATGGTGTTTTTTATCATTACGACAAAAGACATCTGTTTGCTTTTGCGGGAGAAGACCAATATTTTAGCTCCGGTAGCAGTAGATTAATAGTAAGTGTAAATGATTGGAAAATTTGTTTGCAGATTTGTTACGATTTACGGTTTCCGGTTTGGGCAAGGCAAGAACCTAAAGCTGCAAATCATTACGATATATTGATTTATGTTGCTAATTGGCCCCAACGCAGAAATCTTGCTTGGCGCACCTTGCTACAAGCACGAGCTATCGAAAACCAATGTTATGTAGCGGGGGTGAATAGGATTGGAAATGATGGTAACGACATTTATCATAGTGGCGACAGCAGCTTAATAGACCCTTTAGGTAATATCCTTTGGCATTGCGAAAACGAAGCTGCCATTTATACTTACACATTACACAAAAATGAACTCGCAGACATCAGAAATAAGTTTCCGTTTTTGAATGATGGAGACAATTTTAGGATAGAGGAGCGTTAATTAGGCATATTCTAATTCAATAGAAGTCTATTTCTAATGCCGGTTATTAAAAATTTATTGTCGTAATGTATTTATTTTCATGTTTTTATTTTGCAAAGTACTTGTTGGTGATTTTTGTAAATTAGGGTGAAATGGACAAAATAGTTTCTAATTTTTATGAGATTTGTCCATTATGCCACAAAATACAAAGATTACAAAGCTATCATACGCCGTGTGAAAAATGATACAATATTGCCATTGAGTTATGCAGCAAGCCCTAATAGGCAAATAACTAAATAAAAAAAACCGCTCCAAATACAATATTGGAACGGTTTTGTAGCAGGAAACGGCAACTTGTCGAACCTTACAGCGGATTTAAAAGCGGTAATGGAAGCAAAGCATCTTTTGAAGAAATTGGACAAGAAGTCAAGGGCTTAAAAAAGCATTCAAGAATACATCTCGTTGCGGACTCGTGTCCGCCAAGTAAGGTTGAATCGATTGGTTGTTTCGGTGTCTAAAGTCAAAACAGTATCAAACTGATCTCATCGTACTCAATCGCTTCCTTATCTAATCTTTGTTTTAATCTTGGGATATTTATGTCGACCAATTTTTCCCCTTCAATCCTTAAACAATCTTTGAAATTTTTAACAAGATAATCTGCTGAATGTCGGGACAGTCCATAATTCTGCAATGCAATTACAATTGAGTTTTGAGTGCCATATTCAAGGAATGTTGCCCAGTTTACTCCTGCATTTTCTTCCCCCAAGATCTCAACCAGCATAGCATAATAGTTGTTGAAATACTTTTCCAAAAGAAAGCGTAAGACATTTTCAATATCCTCTATAATACTTCCGATAAGAATGTTTATATGTTGCTTGCTTCCATCAAAAGGTTCATACTGAGGTCCGGCATTGCCGAAACCACTCATAATTGTTCTCTTAGATTCTGTATAATAAGTAATTGACTGACTGATTATTTGATTCAATGAAATCCCATTAACCCATTGATTCATCAGCATAGCATAATAATCAAGCTGGGCTTTTGATTTGAACTGCTTTTCTTCTGTCTGCCATTTGAACAAATCATAAAGTTTATACAACCATTCTTTACAAATGTCATAAGTTACTTTTGCTGGCAATTTTATTGATGTGGGATTATTCTTCTGTTTTTGTAACCCGATAAAAATATCGTTTTGTATCTTTAGCTTAATGGAATTATTAGTATTCAATACAGATGACGGCACTTCAATTTTGCCATTTTTCTTTTGGGCTAAATCAATTATTTCCTGCTTGTTAACCGGAATACAAAAAACGATTGACAATTACACCAAAGCAATAACAAAAAGCGTATTAAAAACGTAGTAAGTAACTGTTTTGCGTTTGTATAATATCGTTTGAAGTCCTTTTGTGTATTGAAATAACGCTAAAAATACAGCCATAACCGGAAACGTAGTAAAGGCGTTCAACAAATAAGACAAACACAAAAAAAACAGCGAAAAAACAGACACAAAACAGCCCCCAAACCTATATTTTAAAGCCTTTTGGCTAAAGAAAGGAACAAAAAAATGGCATTTTAATAAGGGGGGTACTGTATTAAAATCGTTCAATAAATAGGTAATGATGTCGCTTTTTTTTGCGACACGCCAAAACGCCGTTTAGCGTTATTTAGCGTTACCCAAACATAAAAAGACAATGAAACACACAAAAACGACAAAAACAGCCCATTTAAGCCCCGAAATGACAAAAGAGATACAAAGGGCTTACCAATTCCATTTAAGGCAGCTATCAATAAAAGAAATAGCAAAACTAATGAATAAGACACCCCGAACGGTGCAACGCTGGAAAACTGATTTTGATTTTGAGGGTTTGGCAGCAATTCCGGCAAACAGACCGCCGGAAACAATACCGCAAAAAGCCCTTAAAATGGCAAATTCCGGCTTTTCTTATTCGCAAATAGCCAAACAGTTGAAACGCTGCAAAGCAACCATTTACAACTATGTAAAAGCAGAACGGGCAAAGCCAAAGCCGGAACACTCCGGCACTTTACAGCCTTTATTTAACTATTTGCACGAACTTGGCATTATAGCAATAGAAACCGAAATGATAACCATTATTGAAATTGTGGAGCAAATACAAAAGCAAAAAGACACTTAATTAAAAGTGTCTTTTCCGTGCTTGGTCGCCCTTACACGCAAAAACAATACAAATTGTACGTTTTTGGGGCAAAAGTACCCGTAACCGTATATCGTTACGAATACTAATGTTTTTAAGTAGGTTTAGCGTTTCCGTCTTTGCAAAGATACACGGTTTTGGAATATTCCAAAATTCCGTTTTATCTTTGTGTTTCCTAAATCAATTACCCTTAATGTTTAATTTAACTTTCATTTGTACAGGCAAAGCCCTTGCAATGGTGCGTAAAACCCGAAAGGGTACGGCGTTTGTAATTGAACGCAGGACACCTAAAGCAAGGGTTTTGCAATTCCTAAATAAATTACATTATGGCTATTATTGTAACTCCCAAAGGTTGGGCTATTGAGTTTGAAACACGAACCGACCACAAAACAGAAAACAGTTTTATTAATGAAATTGCAGACACTTACACAAGTGTTTTGCAAAGTTTAATACAAACCATACAAACCGCACAAAGTGATAACGATATACTGAACACGCCGGATTATTACACATTGCTTTTACTTGAAAATATGCAGCCTACTTTTGAAAATGCAAAGGCTATGTTTGCAGCAATGCAACCAAACAAAAAAGAAACCATTTAATGAAAACAAAAGAATAAATATTTTTTCAACCCGTTTAGGGTTTTGGGTTACTACCACTACCCAAATACAACCGTCCCAAATTTGGGGCGGTTTGTTTTTTTTGTCAAAATATTAGTTTTGGCAGTTCCGGCAAAAAATAAAAATTTGGGCTAAATATTGAGATGTTGCAAACTTTTAGCCCCCAAAGCAGCCCCCAACGAAATTAAAAAAGGGCGCAAAATGTTGATAATCAACACTTTGCGCCCTTGTCAAGGTAGCGAGGGCAGGGATCGAACCTGCGACCTACGGGTTATGAGCCCGCCGAGCTACCGCTGCTCTACCTCGCGATGAGGGCGCAAAGGTAGGCTTATTAAATTTAACAACCAAAATTAATGTTACTGTATTACAAAAATGTTATAAAATACAAAAAGCACGAGATTATAGTCTCGTGCTTTTTGTATTTTATAACAGAATGCTTTTATTCCGATTTAATAATTTTTTCTTTGCGAATAGCATTGCTTTTGGGTTCTATTATTTCTAAGAAATAGATACCATTACTTAATTTGCTTATATCAATAGCTTTTGCATTTTCAACCCCTAATACTTTTCTGCCTTCTATTGTAAGTATATTAACATTTACAGCCAAAGGGCTTTCTATATTAATGGAATTAGTAGCAGGGTTAGGGAATATTCTTACTTGATGCAGATTAAACTCTCCTATGCCTGTAGTTTTGGTATCTATACTATTGGAAACACCCTCACAGCCGTTAGAGTCGGTAACTACTACATGGTAAGTACCTGGTTTTTTGATATTATACAAATGCTGCCACGCAACAGGAATTATAGGCAAACCATCTACATACCACATATATTGTACATATCCTGTAGGTGCTGTCAAAAGTCTTTCTCCATTGAAAGTAATTACAGGGGAAGGATTAGGGTTAACATTAATGGTTTTGGTAGCAGTATTTTCGCAACCATAATGACTTACTGCTTCAATAGTATAAGTAGAAGTGCTGTTAAGATTAACGATTGCTGTATCGCCAGTTGCAGATAAGGTAAGCCCTGTGGTAGGTAACCAAGCATAAGTAGCAGCACCTCTTAATACAATGGTATCTACTATTCCGGCACATACAGTTGTATTTTCTGGTTCAAATACTACTGTAGGTAATGGATGTACAGTAACGAATACTGTACCGGTACCAGTACAGCCATTACCGTCATCTCCGATTACGGTATAGCTATGAGAAAGACCAGGAGACGCATTTACGACAGGTCCATATAATGTATCCAACCCTGTCGGCGGCTCCCATCTATATGAAACGCCTCCAGAAACAGTAAGCGTTATTGTATCGCCTATACAAATTTCAGGGTTAGTGGGAGTAATAGGGAAAACTACAGATGTGTCTATTGTTATAGCTTGAGAGACAATACTTGAGTTACCACACCCATTGGTATAGTACACACTTAACATTCCTCCGGTAGCCGAACTTGAAAAGTTTATAGAAGCGTTTGGACCACTACTATTTATAGTTGCTCCCGCACCTGAATAACTCCAATAATATGCAACACTTCCTGTTACGGGAACAACAGAATAGTTTACTCCTACAGCCCCAGCACAAACCGTATTAACAAATGTAGAAAATACCGGAGCAGTGGGTGCAGAAATAGTATCTCCTTTTACATTCATTACAATATGCATTCCAGGAAAACCAATTACGCCAATGTCCGTTGGGTCATTTATCCCACACGATGAAGCAGACAAATAACCAGTGCCAGTCTGTCCTAAACTATTGGAACCTATAAAAAATAAGCCTTGTCCTGCACTGCCATCTAAAGAATGTATTTCGACTACTAACTTTGAATTAGAAGGTACAATTCTTGACATTGTCGCGTTATATATAGTTAAGTTTTGATTGGTTACGGTAAATGTATCTACAGAAACAAATGTTAAATTCGCTGGAATAAGTGTTGCACCTGTTAAGGTATGTAACCTAACTAAGACTTTTTGATTTCCTGCAATGGCACTTGCTAATTCAATTCCAAATTCTACATTTGTAACGTTAAGGCATTCGCCTCCAACATTGTAACTTGGTAAATCAAATACGCGCCAATAACTATTAGGAACAGTATAAGTTCCGGCATTACAAGCTACCGAGTTTAATGAAATAATTGATTGACTTACTGACTGTGTTAAAGTTACATCCTGTGCTTTAACACAATTCATGCCTAAACCCAATGCGGTAATAAAAGCAATCTTAAAAAGTAAAAAACGTCCCATAGTTAATAATCATTAAAAATTAAGTTAAATATTTAAGCAACAAATATAATCAAAATATTTTTAAAATAAAATTTTATTTATCTAAATAAAAGACTGCAAAGAATTAAAATAAGTTGGCTCGCAATGAAATAATTTAGCTTGGGTATCAATTCGTTAGCTTTCTAGATACATATTAACTAAATAATCATATTATGCGATAAGCCAACATAATATCTAACTTTTTCTATTGTTTGGCAACAATAATCTTAACTTTTTAATTGGTATAATACCTAAAATTGAAATTGCTGAAATGCTAAACAGACCAAATACTATTAACTGTAACCAAATGTTACTAATCCATTTACCCACTCTATAAGCGCAAATGTAAATAATTATAGCATAAAGCAACATTTTGCCTATTTCTTTAATGTCTATACTTAACCGTAACTGATGCTTACTGTGTGCTACTATTACATTGAGCAATGCAACTACAGCGATAGTGGCGGCACAAATGTATGCGATGCCCAAAGCGCCATATTTACTTGCTACAAAAATACAGCCCGTTACGCTTACTACTACCCCTATAATAGCCGTAATGGTAAGTTGTTTAATATTACGGTTAGCAGTTAATAGAGAGCCATATATATAATTGAGGCTATAAAAACCATAAGCTATCATTAGGGCAAATAATATCTTTTGCTCTCGCTCCGCTTCTATCTCCGAATGATAAAGTAATTGCATGATATCTGCTCCCCAATACCAGACTACTACTGCCGCTGTAATAGCAACAGAGATAAGCAAACGTAAGCATAGCGATACGATAGGCTGTACATTTTCTTTGTTTTGTAACATTTTGCCAAACATCGGAAGCAATATTGCAGCAAATAACACACCCGAAATGCTATTGGCAATATCCATTAACCTATATGCTTTAGCGTATTCGCCTACTTCGTAGCTGCCATTTAGAAGCTCTAATATTATAGCATCTATACGAATATAAATACTCATAAAAAACACCAAAATAGCATAAGGTAAGCTTTGCCTTATTATGCCAATTACTCTTTTTAAATTAATATTCCATTGAGGGGCTTGCTTGCCAATGGTAAAAAAATATGCTGCAAAACAAGTAATGAGCATACCTGCTATTTGCAAAAGTACAAACATATTAATAGTAAGGTACGGCAACAAAGCAGGAGTAATTAATAATATACCGCAACTTAATATTACAAACAATCTATCTACTACAGAGAGTAAGCTATCCTTAGTAAAATATTGCAATGCTGATACATTGCTACGCAGGTACAGCATTACAGAATTCACGGCTTGCAATATGCCCAATAGAAAAAGTAACCATAAGGCAAATCCTCTGTAACCAACAATATACCCGATTGTAATTACCACTACAAGGTATAGAATGGTTAAAATAAACTTAGCAGTCAGGATATTAGGTAAATAGCTTTCGATGCTTTTGGGCTGTCGGGAAACTTTATTAGTGCTATAATACAACATCCCTAAATCCATTAAAATCTGAAACATCATACTGAAATTGAACAGAGCAAAATACAGTCCATATCCTTCGTTGCCGATATGTAATTGTACATTTCTGTCTATTCCGAAAATCCAAAGGGGTTTTATGATGAGATTTACGAGGATTAAGAAAATTATATTTCGGGCAAAAATTCGCTGCATAGTAATAATCTTATTGAATTTCTGCTTTGGTTTTTAATCTATTAAATCGTGCGCGGGCTTCTTGTACAAAGGTGCTGCCGGGATAATTTATTATTAATTTTTCGTAATAGCTTGCAGCTTTTCCCTTGTCGTTTAAGTGGTTTTCGTAAATGTCGGCAGCAGTAAACAGAGCATCGTCGCCAAGTATATCATCGCTAAAATCTTGTGCTATCTTATCTAATAACTGTATGGCATCTAAGTACCTTCCTTCTTGTATTGCTATTTTAGAGCGCAGCATAAAAATATCGTCTAATAAGGGCGATTCGTCATCTGCATTTGTCAGGCTGTCGAGTAACTTATCCGACTCTTTGGTTTTGTGTTGAAAAAGCAATAAATCGGCATAAGCGTACCGGCTTAATGTTGCCATATTACTATCGGGAGGTGTGTTTTCTGTAATTAATATAGAAAGGTATAGTGCATCGTTAGCTATAAGTTCCGAAGTAGCCGATTTGAGTACTTTAAGCTGTAATTGCGCCCAAGGGAAATCGCCACGATAGTAGGCTAATTTGGCATTTCTATATCGGGCTTCTTCGCCTAATGCGTCTTGTTTAAATGCTTTATCTACTTGTGCATATTCGAGTGTAGCGTCCCATACTTTATCGAGCAGAATGTAATAATCGCCAATATCTAACTTGAGTAATGCCGCAAACTCTTTAGATACATTAGGGGCATCAATAGCCATTCTTAGTAGGGATATTGCTGTATCGGGGCGGTGCGCGTAGCGCGCTTGCAGCATCGCATAGTCGCGTATATATCTTGTACTTTTGTGTTGTGGGTATATGCTAAAAAAATGTTCGTACTCTTTTAATAGTTGCTCTAATTTTTGATGATTAATCGGTAATGTTTTCGATAACAGAATACGTAAAATGTCTAATTTTTCTTCGTAGGCATTTTCTCCATAAGGTGTATTTTTTCCTTTATTAATTACATATTCTATAGCATTAAGTGCAATATCGTATTTGCCGTCTTGTGCTGCTATTTTGGCAAAACTTAATATTCTAATACCGTTTTGATTCATTCTGTCGTCGAAAGCTTTTATTTCTTTATACGCTCCGGCATAATCTCCTTTTTGTGTAAATACCCACATTTGCAATTCGGCATAGTATGGGTTATCGGGCATTTGTGTAATTCTGTTAGCTATATTTTTTTGTACTACATTGTTTTTGTTAGGATTGTCTTGTAAGATTTGTAGCAATGAATTTTTAATATCGTCTAAAGTATTGGGTTGGGTAATGGCTAAGTCTAACAATGCTTTTACAGCACCTTCGGCATTACCTTCTGCACTATATAGCAAGGCTAATTCGGTAGCATAAGCATAAGGATTGCTTACTAATTCTTTAGAATATTCGTAAGACTTAATGGCTAATTTGTTTTTATTAATTTTTACAAAAGCATCGGCTATCTGTCTGGTTAAAAAATCTTCTCCGGTGATAGATTTAATGGTTTTTTCGTATTGTTCGTCTGCTTGTTTCTTTTTACCGGCTGCTTCTAATACTCTACCTAAATCCATATACATCGTGGGGTCTTGTCGTCTAATGGTAGTCATATAATTAACCAAAGCAGTTGCATCATCATATTTTTTGGCATCTATCAGTACATCTAAATATTCGGCATATACACTTTTGTCGAAAGGGGCATAATCGTAAATGGCTTTGTAGGCAGGTATGGCTTTGTCGTATTCTTTGTCGGTAGCATATTGGCGAGCTAAGGATAGTTTGGTAGCTACTTCTTGAGAAAATGCAGCATTATTAAGGATTAGGCATAACAAGAGCGAATATAGTATTATGAATATTTTATAAGGCATTTTCTATTAGTCGGCAGTTAAAATCTCTAAATTATAAACAAAGATAAGGTATTGGTAGATTTATGATAAACTTTAACTATAATTAACATTAAGTGTTTGCGCAATTAATAAATGTTTATCAAAAAAAATGCACAATGTGTTTTGACGTAACGAAAATAAGCTTTACATTCGTACGCTAATGTTAGTTTTTAATAAAAATAATCAAACTAATTATATAACCCCAAAATAGTCCGCATTAAAAAAAAGGATTGTTTTAGAGCAGGAAAATCGCAACTTTTCTCCAAATAGATTTGGCGATTAGATGTATTTTATCTTTAAATACAAAGGAAGGGAAAGCCGAAAACCTTATTTAAATAGTAGGTAAAAAAATTAGAATAGATGAATAAAATGTACCAAAAAATTACTTTATTCTTAGTTGCATTACACCTTTTTACAAGTGGTATAGTGGCACAAACAAACATTTCGCCATTGGCGACAATTACGGCAAGTTCTTGTAATACGGGACCTTGCTCTACGATTAATGATTTAAATTATGGTACTTGTGGCACACAACAAGTTTGGATACCAACCAGTACCCCTCCATCTTCTACTCCAGGTGTGGATTGGATAGAGTGGGAATGGACTACAACTGAAAGTTTTGGAGAAATGACGATTCACCATGCGCAATCAAATGCACGTTTTTTGACAGGAGCCTTAATTCAGCTTTGGAACGGAACAGCATGGGTAAATCATCATACATTCTCCAACCTACCTATGCAATGTATCAATACGATTACTTTTCCTATTGCAACCACCAATAGGATGCGCATAACTGCATTTCAAATGACGGGGACAGGACAGTTGTCTAACCCTAATTTTAGAGAGATTGAAATATTTGGTCAATTAGGCTGTACCGGAGCTCCAGACCCCGGAGTTGCATCCGCTAATGCTACTAATGTACCTTGTAACGCTCCGGTAGATTTAACTTTAACCGGTGCTGATACCGGTGCTGCTATCGAATATCAATGGCAATATAATTCAGGTAGTGGTTGGATAAACTTTGGCACAAATGATACTTTTGCAACATTTGCATCAATGAGCGTAAATACCCAATTTAGATGCGAAGTTATTTGCGTTACATCTCAAGGCGGAAGCGATTATTCTAATACTATTAGTGCAACAGTAATTCCAGCTATTCCATTGACTATTACTCCTGCAAATCCGGAAATATGTCAGGGAGAGAGCGTAACCCTTACCGTACCTGCAAGTTTCTCTAATTTACGTTGGGAGCCACCGACTGGGTTAGACACATTAGAAGGCAATGTAGTAATAGCATCACCTTATTTATCACATACTTATACTGTAACCGGAGAAGACTCTAATGGTTGCGGTTCTTCAGCAAATGTTTATGTTCAAGTTAACCCGCTGCCTATCGTTGTTTTTGATCCTGGTACTGATGTACTATGCTTGGGAGATTCAATAGAAATGGTATTACGTGGTGGATCCAACTATGCTTGGTTGCCAACTACAGGCATTACACAAGAAGATGATTCTACCTTTATATTAAAGCCAACAAATACCACAAATTATGCCATAGAAGTTATAAATGCAAATGGCTGTACCAATGAAGCAGAAAAAACAATAAATGTAAATCCATTACCAATGCCTGTTATTTCATTTAATGGAGAAAGGCTATTAACTGCTCCTACCGGATATGTAAAGTATATGTGGTATGTAGATGGCTTGCCTATAGTTCCTATTGCATGGCAGCATTTATATAACATCAAAAAACCAGGTACATACCATGTAGTGGTTACAGACTCTAATGGCTGTGAAGGCTCGTCCAATGTAATAGACACTAAGACTGTCGGTATTGACAACATTTTTGCAGATGGCATAAGCATTTATCCTAATCCTACAAAGGGCATTTTAAATGTAGAAAGTAGTGTGCCGGTAGCTATCGAAGTAAAATCTATAGATGGTAGAAGTTTGTTTTATGTAAATAATGCTTCAAGCATTGATATTTCGCAGTTAAGCGACGGGATGTACTTTTTAGTAATAAGAGAGGTTAATGGCAACGGAGTTGTAACCCATAAAATCACTAAAACGAATCGCTAAGCATCAATCTAATCTTGTTTTTAAAAAAATGGCTGTTTGTAAATATGCAACAGCCTTTTTTTATGAGCCGGTTTAAAATAAGCCCAAAGGTTAAATAATGCCAATTTAGCCAAGAGTTATCTAAGGTGTCAAATCTGATTAATAGTGTTCTAAAACTGTTAATCCAAGCAAAGCATCTTTCTCGTTTATAATTCTTTTTTGATAAATCTTTTTCATCATAAAATGGTTTCCTACCTCGTTTCTATTCCGTTGATAGTGCTTGATATTGGCGAACATTTTTCTTCTGGCGATACATCTTCATAAAGCCTTAATAGTCAAATCCTTGCTGTGCATTCTGAACACTATTTTCAATACAAATTACACAGCAATTAAGTTGCTGTATTATCTTCGCATATTATGGTACTTTTGGATATAAATCGATGTGATTTCCACTAAGGATGTCGCCATTGGTTGCAAAAATTCTTCTCCCGTTGCTTACCTAAAAGGAGGCTTAACGCATTCAATATCAACAATGAAAAACTTCCATTGTCAGTCTGTTTTCAAATTTTTAGCCAAACACCTAAAAATATCAGACATCGAAAACCTACAGGAAAATCCTCTTTTGTTTTTCGGAATAAAAGGAAAAATACAGTTTTCTAATTCAACTTTTGTAATGTTTGCCAATAAGCAGTTTGTCTTGTGTAGTTTCTTGATTAGTAACCTTAAATTACACTTTTTGCATTGCTTGTTCAATAAAAAAAAGTTTAAAATCACTTCAGTGCAAAATCAATAAACATTGCACATCTTTAGTCTAATTTACATTTCTCATTGGTATATGTTAGGTTGATAGTATTGGTAGTCAGTAATTACAACGAAGTCTGTAACCATTAATACTAAAGGTCTATGGTACAAATTATCTTTGTAGCAGTTCGGAAAGGCTATTAATTTCTTCTGCTTTTTCTATAAAGTTGTTTTGGGCGTAATATTCAGATAAGTCGTGGAGCAGCATACCTATTACATCTTTATTGCTTAATGGAGTAAGTTCGTATTCCGAAGGGTTTATTTTTATTCTTTTTAGGTATTCGTGTATATCGGAGGTTTTGTACAGTACGCCATTAATTGGGTCTATATAAAAACTTGCTTGTGGATGTGCGCTTGCGTGTAGTTCGTTGAAGTACCCCAACACTAATATTTTATTCAGTTTTACCGCTCTTATAGGTATATCGAGTAGGTCGCAAAGGTGCAGATATATAATGCCAATACTTAGGGCGTTTCCTTTATTGCTTTCTAAAGTTTTGTTGATATAGTAAAGGTCATCGTCTTTTTTTAGGTTTTCGTCTGTGCCAAATTTGTAATACCCATAGAGCATTTTATTGATGATAGAAGTTTGCTCTAATGGTGTAAGATAATTATTGAGTTCTAACCAAATTGTGTGTTTTATTTTTTGGATACTATGTATAATAGGTTCTTTGTCTATGGCTCTGTATTTGTATCCGGCTATGGCTAATGCGCCCTCAATTATATCATAACTTTTTTGCACTTTCCAGCTTTCGAGGTTAGTGCGGGTTGTATCCAACTGCATTTTATGTATCAGGTCTTCAACTCGCTCTTGTACTAATTCTTCTGCTGATGTTTCCCAAAGTAATTCTAAAAAAGGTATAATTTCTGTACCATAACTTAATAGCTTAGTAGAGATAGAGGTATAAACCTCCATATCGGGGTCATCTATTAATTGTAATAATGCTCTTATTTCTTTGTTTTGCTGCATACAGAAACTACTGTTACAAAAGTAACAGCCAACTAAATAATACAAGCCAAAACTTATTCACAATTTAGAGTATTGTGTGGGAAAGGGTTATGGTACGAGGCTTGTATGTTACAGGATAATACTACATTTTAATTTGGTATAATTTAGTTCAATTTGTATTCATTTAATCAAAAAATAAATTATTTTCATTATATTGCATTTCCAATTTATATTATATCTATTTATGCACAGTAATAATATAATTAGATGAAGTACATAGTATCTATATTATCATTAGTAGCTTTGGTTACGACCACACAAGGGCAGTTGTTACCCCAATTGCAAAGTAAGCTACACCTTTACCACCTCCACAAAGGACAGCAATCGCTGTATCTACATACCGACAAAACACATTATAGACAAGGAGAAAACCTTTGGTTTACAGGTTATCAGTTAGACCAAGCTCCCAAAACCGAAAACGTACTTTTTGTTACACTACACCATACAGACATAGACACAGCCCTAATCTCTGCACAGTTTATATTAGTAGATGGCATAGCCAAAGGAACTTTATACCTCAATCCATCGTTACCTGTAGGAAGATATAGATTGTTAGCATATACTAACCATCGTATAAACTATCCCGATTGTATGCCTTATCAGCAGTTTGTAGAAATTAAAAGTCATAGGGCAAACGAATATGCAGTAATAAGAAGCAATGAAAAAGTACAGCGCAACAGCGAAGGCGATTACCTTGTAGGCGTACAAGTAATTACCAGTACAAACGATATGTCTTATTACAACAACAACTTAAATTATCAACTCACAAGCGATGGCAAAGTGCTTTATAAATCTAAAATTACACTTACTACTCCGGGTACAGGACTTATTACCATACCAAAACAATATGCTCATTTACCACTGTTAATAGAAAGCACTTTTAAAGCAAATAAAAAATCAAGAAATTGTAATCTCCATTTACATTTAGAGGATTCTATGATTGTAAAATTTTATCCCGAAGGCGGTAACTTAGTATCGGGGCTGCAAAGCAATGTAGCTTTTGAAATAAAATCTAATTTAGGCAAGCATACAAACCTTAAAGGCAAGCTATTACAAAATGGAAAACCAATAACTACATTTAGCACCAATAGTTACGGTATGGGTAGTTTCGGCATTACACCCGATAATAATGCCGCATATACTTTTGTATTAGATAATGGAGAAAAGTTACATTATACCTTTCCCGAAATAACAAGAGAAGGCATTGTGTTAAGTAGTCCCGAAGGTGTAGTAACTAATAGTTTAGAAGGATTGGTACAAAGCACTAATGCAACAGAAAAAATAACCATAATTGCACATAATTACAAAGAGGTATTTTTTGCTCAAGAGGTAGCGATGGAGGAAGGTTCTTTGTACTTTCAGTTACCTACCGCCAATATGCCTTTGGGCATTAATACCATAACCATATTAGATGAGCAACAAAACCCCATCATAGAAAGAGCATATTACATAGTTAATACCAATACACCTACGGTAAGCATTATACAAGATACCTTACAGTACGAAATACGCAAAAAAGTAAAATTAAAAATTAAGGTACAAGACAATACCCACAAAGGCGTACCTGCTTTGTTTTCGATAGCGGCAGTAAGTGCTAATACCTACGATAGCCAGTATGTACAGTCTTTACCTGTGTACTATTATGCCGGCAAGCACATTGCAGCTATACATTCTACATTACCTATTAGCAATTTTAAACTAAACGAGGAACATTCCGAACTTATACTAAAAACAAAATTTTGGACACGATATAAATGGAAAGAAGTACAGCAAGCACCCAAAGAAGAACAGCACAATCCATTATCCGAAGGTATTCAGCTTTATACTCGTTATCATAATAGAGATTACAAAAAGCCATTTAATTATTTAATCTCTACCGATAGTGCTAAAAACATATTAATTGCCGCCGATACTATTAACAACAATACGTTAATACCTTACCCTGCATTATACTCGAGCCTCCATACCGAAGTGGGCATTATTACTGTACCTAAAGACAAAAAAGCAGCAATGCAAGATTTTAATATCAAAATAAAACAATTGCTCTTACACAAAGAAGATTACAAAATACCTTATCCGGTGTTTGCAAAAAGTTTAACTGCAAAAGATACTTTAGTTGATTTTAAGTCAAGTGGTATGTTAGAAGAAGCGGTAATTGTTGGAATGAAATATGAAAATGAAAAAAACATAGAAGGTCTAAATGCAAGTAGAACTATTTTCTATTCAAAAGATTGCAAAGATTATGTTTGCATCAACAATGTGTTAAATTGCCCAAACCATGAACAATTGAGCAGTAAACCTATAAATGGAATGCATTATAATATTGATAGAGTAGAAGGTCCAATAGTAAAATATATAGCTTGTGAAAAAGAGATACATACTAACTTTTTAGCTAAACTCAACGGTGTATGGGAGGGTAAAGAATTTTACCAATCAGATTACGAAAAAGATAAAATAGAAACCCCCGAACTGCACTCCACTATATATTGGAACTACTATACAGAAACCAATGCTAACGGCGAAGCCGAAATAGAGTATTATACCAACGACCTTACAGGTAACTTTATTATCCATTTACAAGGTATGAGCATAAATGGTCCTATTAACGAAAGTATAAGATATAGAGTGGTAACTGATTAGTAAATAAAACGCAAGTATTGTTATTCCTCTTTCTTAAATTCTACAAATGCAATACCTTAGCATTATATTTTTATACGCAACTATAATATTTTAAATAATTGAAAGCATTTTTTATTCAAGCTATATTTTTATTGTATTGTTTTACTGCTTTTGCGCAGCAAGAAACAATTATTAAATGTACTAACCACGAAGCTCGCTCCTGGTGGGACACTAAAGATTATAATCTAAACGTAGTCTTTAATCTCCACGACAGAACTATTGTTGGTTCGGTAATTATTACATCAGATATTGTACAAACCCCCGCAAACTTGATGCAGATAGACTTACTTCACCCAATGACGATTACGTCGGTAGAGTTAATGGAACCAAAATATGCTGCAATACAGTTTTCCAGAATAAACAATGAGTCTTATGTACTCCAACACAATTTTTCAGAATTATCTTCCAAATCATTTTCGGTAAAAATTAATTTTAAAGGAAGCCCCAAAGAAGCTGTTAATGCACCTTGGGATGCAGGATTTATTTATACATTAGACAGTACGTATAACCAATGGTGGGCAGTAGCTTGTCAGGGATATGGAGCATCGGTATGGTTTCCTTGTAAAAATGCACCATTCGACGAACCCCAAAAAGTAACATTAAACTACACAGTACCCGAACACTATATGGCTATCGGCAATGGAATTTCTAAAGGTTATACTTACAACGATAGTTTTAAAATTATTACTTTTCATTGGGAAGTAAATAATCCTATTAATCTGTATAATGTTACTTTTTATCTTGGCAAATACACACAATTAAACGATACTTTTCAAGGCAAAAATGGCAAACTACCTATCAGCTTTTTCTACATAAAAGGCAATGAAGAAAAAGCAAAAAAACAAATGAAACAAGTAGCGCCAATGTTAGCTTGTTTTGAAGAGAAAATAGGTGCTTATCCATTTTACGAAGACGGATACAGGCTTGTAGAGTCGCCGTATCTTGGTATGGAGCACCAAAGTGCCATTGCTTATGGTAACAAATATCAAAACGGGTATCTTGGAAAAGACAGAAGTGAATCCGGCGTAGGGTTGTTGTTTGATTTTATAATAGTGCACGAAAGCGGACACGAATGGTTTGGTAATAGCATTACCGCTACAGATGTAGCTTACACCTGGATACAAGAAGGATTTACTACCTATGCCGAAACCATACTTGCAGAGTGCAGATTTGGTAAGCAACAAGCATACAAATACCAAAGAGGTAAAAGGGCATTAATTAAAAATGATAGTCCTGCGGAAGGTAATCCAATGCAGTGCCATAGCGGTAGTGGCGACCACTACGAAAAAGCCGCTTATATGGTACACACTTTAAGAACGATAATGCAAGATGACGCTGCTTTTTATAGAATGTTACGTAAAATGACAGATACTTTCCGGCACAGCATAGTAGATGGTAAAACCGTAGAACAATTTTTAATCTCACAAACAGGAGGTAAAATTAACACAGCATTTTTCAATCAATACCTACGGTCGGTAAATATCCCCAAATTGGTAATAGAAAAAGAAAAATATGGTTACTATGTACATTGGCAAAATGTAGTAAAAGGTTTTATGATTCCGATAATAATAACCGTAGATGGTAAAGAAATTACGGTAAATCCCAGTACAAAAGCTACTTTGGAACAATCCATTCCTTTAAGTGCAAAAAACATTTCTGTTTCGGAAGATTATTTGATAGATGTAGTTATGTTAGAGAATTAACAGCTTAAAGTAGCTTATTTTCAATAGATGGATTTCTGTTTATAGCGAAAATGCTTTAATTGCTCTGCGGTAGTGGATAAAATCAATTTATCAATATAACTATAAAACAATGCAATACCTTTCTGAAAAAAAAATCTGTAAATTCGCAAACTAAAAAAATAATTGATACAAAAAATGAGTGATAATCAAAATATAGAACGGATACATTGTTTAATCATCGGTTCGGGACCGGCGGGTTATACTGCTGCCATATATGCAGCAAGAGCAGGACTAAAACCGGTATTGTATAGTGGCTTACAGCCCGGCGGACAATTAACCATTACTACCGATGTAGAAAACTACCCCGGCTATCCCGAAGGCATTATGGGGCCGCAAATGATGAAAGATTTTGAGGCACAAGCACGACGTATGGGTTCAGACCTACGCTGGGGCTATGTGTCCAAAGTAGATTTATCGTCTCGTCCGTTTAAAGTAGAAGTGGACGAAAGCACCAATATAGAAGCCGATGCAGTAATTATTGCTACCGGAGCATCAGCCAAATGGCTAGGTTTAGAATCGGAGCAAAGACTAAATGGTTATGGAGTATCTGCTTGTGCGGTTTGTGATGGATTTTTCTTCAAAGAAAAAGAAGTGGCGATAGTAGGTGCAGGCGATACCGCTTGCGAAGAAGCTCTATATCTTTCTAAGATTTGCTCTAAAGTCCACATGTTTGTACGTAAAGGAGAAATGCGTGCATCTAAAGTAATGCAAGATAGAGTGCTGAAAACACAAAACATACAAGTATATTGGCATACAGAAACGGTAGAAGTACTTGGCGAGAAAAAAGTAGATGGTGTAAAAATAAAGAATAATGAGAGCAACGAAGAATCAGTAGTTCCGATTAGTGCATTTTTTGTGGCTATAGGGCATCAGCCTAACTCATCATTATTTAAAGATTATTTAGAATTAGACGATCAAGATTATATAATTACACAACCAGGCAGTACTAAAACTAAAGTGGAAGGAGTATTTGCTTGCGGTGATGTACAAGATAAAATATACAGACAAGCGGTAACGGCAGCAGGTAGTGGTTGTATGGCAGCATTAGATGCAGAAAGATATTTGGGTAGTTTAGAATAATGGTTTTATTTTCTTGTATAAATTACAATTTCAATATCCACCATATTTTAGTTAATATGGTGGATTTTATTTAACATTGGTACAAAAGGCAAAAGCTTGGGTTAAGCAACAAACACAACATATTAGTTCTTTTTGACACACTCTTTTTTTATTGTTTATTTATAATATATTTTTAAAATATACTATTGTTTTATCTCTTTAATTTGATTTTCCTTCTTACACTTTGGAATAAATAAATAATAAATTTTGAATTTACACCAACCTGCAATACAAGAAATCCGTCTTAATTCTAAAAAAAAGTAAGTAATTACTGAAATTTAGAAAAAAAAACCCCATATTTGGGGGTTCAAAGAATTGGAATATATTTAAAATACTTTTTTGTATTATGAGAAAGATAATTTCTATTTTATTACTATTGGTTATTTGTCAGCTAAGAGCAGAAGCTCAATCGGTTCTAACGCCACACTTACCATACATTAATGGTTTGGTAGGTTTAGACCATACCGGATATAAATTATTGGGCAATCCTGTTAATACAGATGGCTGGGTAATGACCGGTTCTGCTGCTGTTAATGGAGCAGGCATAGTGTTAACCAACGGTCCTAGCCAGACAGGAAGCATCTATTACAATTTCCCTGCACGTCTGCATAAATGCGATAGCTTTGTTGTAGAATTTGAATTTTCCTTAACAGGGTTAAGTACCCCTCCGGGACAAGGATTATCGTTTTGGTATATGCAAGGAGGTGCTCCAGGTTCTTTTGTAGGTGGTAATGGAGGAGTTGGCTTACCTGCCAATCCTACAGGTATGGCTGTAATTTTAGATATTTTCGATAATGATAATAATTCTAATAATCCATTAGGGGCTACACGTTCTTTCAACGGAGGTACTTATGTAGAGGGTTCTTTAGCAGGCTTACTTGGTACAGAAACTACTTACGGAACTATGCTTAATGGAGCATGGCATCGTTGTAAAATTGTGTACGATGGTATTGCCAATCAAGTAACTACTACAATAACCAATATCGCAACGAGCGTAACTACAACTATTACAAATGCTGCACCATATAATTTCCCATTCGATCAAGGTCATTTTGGATTTAGCGGATCTACAACAAGTAATCATTCTACACAAACAATAACTAATGTAACGATACAAGCATACCCACTACCCCCCCAAGTTATTACTCCGGTATTATGTACAGATAAATATCCGTTACCTTTCGTTTATCCACAAGCAGGAGATATTGTTTGGTTCGACCAATATAATTACCCCGATGACTCCATGAAAATTGCACCTGTACCACAAACAAATCAAGTAGATACTTTTATTTGGTATGTAGCACAAAGAAACCCTAGTACAAACTGTGTGGGCGAGCGAATTCCAATAATTGTTATTGTGAGACAATCTCCAACAGCAGAATTTGATTATGTAGTGGAGTTAGGTTGTGGACAAGATACAATCCAATTTACCAATTCATCTGTAAATGCCTATAATTTCCTTTGGGATTTTGGTGATAATACACAATCTACCCAATTTGCTCCAATACACTTATTCCCTTCTGAGGGTACGTATAGAGTAATATTATCTGCACAAAATGAGTATTGCAATGACGAAGACACACTATTTATTACACTAAATAATCCTTTTATTGTTTATTTTGAAGTTTCGAGCGATAGTATTTGTCAAGATCAATCTATTGTTATTGATAATCGGTCAGATGCAAGAGTAGGAAACGGAATTGCCCCTAAATGGTGGTGGGATTTTGGTAGATTCCCTAACGATACTTCTTCTTCAAGATTCGTAACACCAAGATTGTTTTCCGAACCAGGAGAATATACTATTAAATTATATGCAGAGAACTTCATACCTTGTATAGATAGTCATTTTGTAACTATATTAGTAGATCCAATCCCAGAGATGGATTTTACTCGAGACGATACGATAATTTGCCAAGGAGAAAGCATTACCTTCCATACGAGCTATACCGAAACAGGAAACACGGGCATAACTTGGAGTTTTGGAGATAATTTCCCAACGGTGCAAAATGAAGATTCTGTAATGCGAGCATTCGAAATACCAGGAGTATATACTATTAGAGTTGATGGTCAATATAGAACATGCGCAGATACAAATTCTACAAAAAGAATAACAGTATTACCAATGCCGCGCTTAAATTTAGGAGATGATACTTCATTATGCGTAGGTGGCACTGCATTTGAATTAAAAGATGATATAAATGCATCTAATCCACTCGCACGATGGAAGTGGAGCACAGGAGAAACTACATCTTCTATTATGGTTAAACATCATGGACTTCATAGAGCAGAAGTAAATATTAATGGCTGTGTGGCTACCGACGAAATTATGATAGAAAAGAATTGTTATTTAGATATACCAAACTCATTTACTCCTAATAATGATGGAAGTAACGATTTCTTCTTGCCAAGACAATTATTATCCAAAGGAGTTACTTCTTATAGTATGAAAGTATTTAATAGATGGGGGCAGGAAATATTTGCCACTAAAAACATCAATGGTAGAGGTTGGGACGGTAAAATGACCGGCGTAGATCAACCAGTAGGAGTATATGTATATCAGATAGAAGTAAGTTTTGAAAATAACCAAAGCGAAACTTATTCCGGTAATGTTACTTTACTGAGATAGTTTATTAGATTCATTATTTTATAGCCGTTTGATATTAAATGTCAAACGGCTATTTTTGTCTAATAAATATTTTTTTGAATTTGTATTGTAGCGTACATTTGATACAAAATGTTCCTTCCTCTCTGTTTTTTACTTTGATAATAAAAATAATTACCCAATATGAAAAACGAAAATCACAATACAAGGTTGCAAAAAATAATTGCATCGCCGTATTTTAAAAAGACAATAAAGGCTTTAAAAATATCTGGTATTGTATTTGTAATCTTGTTTTTTTTAGTTTGGGGAGGAGCTACGTGGTATATTGAAAGTAATAAAACCAAACTGCTCGAATTTATACAAACATCTGCCTCTGGAAGCGTAAATGGCAATGTAGCAATCGGGGATATATCATTAGAATTATGGAGTAATTTACCAAACATTACTGTTAAACTTAAAAATATTTCTATCAGCGATAGTCTCATAGAAAGACATCATCGCCATCTGTTAGAAGCCAAATTTGTATTTGTAAATCTTAGCCCTTTATCCTTAATTTTTGGCAAGCCTAAAATTAAAAAAGTGGTAGTTTCTGATGCCGCAATTAATATTTTTACCGATTCTACTTCATATACCAATAGCTACGTATTGCAATCTAAAAACAAAGAGAAAAAAAAGAATGGTAAAAGCCTCAATATTAATAAGTTTGGGTTTAAAAATGTACAATTTGTTTTTGACTATTATGGTAGAAAAAAACAATTTAAAATAGACATCAAAGAGTTAGATGGCAATATAAACGCACAAGGAAAATCAATGCACATAGCTGCAAATGTAAATGCATTTATACATCAGTTAGGATTTAATGTAGAACGAGGCGGATTCTTAAAAGAAAGGAATATTAAGAGCAAGCTAAAAATGGTATTGAATAACAAAGAGCAATATCTGAAAATCGAAAAAAGTAAAGTCTTTGTAGATAAAGATGTAGAAGTTTTTTTTGCAGCTTTATTTAGGTTTAGTCCCGAAAATAAAACATACCAAGTAACCATAGATGCACCAAAAATAGATTTTAGCAAAGGCAGAAGTATGCTATCTCGCCATATAGCATCTAAATTAGATAGTATAAATGTAGCCAAACCTGTTAAAGTACATACCGATATAAAAGGTATAATGCAATATCCAGATACACCACGCATAGTTGTAACTTTTTCTTCCTCAAAAAACTTAGTAGTAACTCCATTAGGAGAATTAAACAATGCCACATTTGCCGGAAGGTTCGATAATGAATATGCAGGTGGAATGGGTAGGGGCGATGACAACTCTATTATTTACATAGATAATGTACAAGCCGATTGGTGGCAGATTCCCGTAAAAGTAGATTCGAGCAAAATTATTGGATTAAAACAACCAATTTTGGATTGTAAAGTAAGCTCTCAATTTCCGGTAGAAAATCTAAACGAACTTGTAGGAAATTCTTTTTATCTCGGACACGGTAATGCCTCTTTTTTGATTAATTACAAAGGACCATTAGTCCAAAAAGATACTTCCGAACATAGTATGATAGGGTATGTTAAAATTAATGACGCAAATCTAAAATACTTACCCCGCTCGCTTACTTTTGATAAATGCAATGCCGAATTAAAATTTACAGGCTCCGATATACTAATAGAAAATGTTAGCCTACACACTAAGCAGAGTAATTTGCAGATGAAAGGAGTAGCATATCAGTTTATGAACGCCTATTTCAGAAATCAGGGTAAGGCAATCTTCGATTGGAAAATTAATAGCACTAAAGTAGATTTAAACGACTTTAAAGCATTTGTGGCACAAAGAAAAAGCGCAGGCAATCAATCTTCTGCTACGAAAATCAAGAAAATGAATAACCAAGTAGATAAGATTTTGAAAGAAAGCGATATGCATTTAGATGTAAAAGTAAATGCAGTTACTTACAAACATTTTGCTGCCAAAAATATTAATGCAGACATTAGCTTATTGGAGTCCGGTATAGAGATTAAGCACCTTAAAGTTAATCATGCAGATGGGCACCTTTCTGTAAATGGAATATTAAAACAATCCAATTCCGGTAATCCATTTAATATACACGCAAATGTTAATAAAGTAGATGTAAGCAAACTGTTTTATGCTTTCGATAATTTTGGTTTCGATAATCTTACCCATAAAAACATAAAAGGCGTTTTTACATCGACGATAAACCTATCCGGAGGAATGACAGAAAGTGGTGCGCTCGTTCACGATAGGCTTAAAGGTAAAGTAAACATAGTGTTAGATAAAGGAGCATTAATAGATTTTAAACCAATGCTACAAGTACAAAAATTTGCATTTAAAAAACGAAACCTTAACCATATTAAAATAGAGCAATTAACCACATCGCTCGAAATAGACAATGGTAAAATTAATATACCACCAACAGAAATAATATCTTCTGCCATTTATATGAAAATACAAGGTGTGTATGGTCTTAAAAAAGGAACAGATATTAGTATAGAGGCCCCATTGCGCAATCCTGAAAAAGATAAAGGAAAACTAAATCCCAAAAGGAGAAAAGGATTAGTGCTGTATCTAAGAGCTAAAGACAATAATGACGGTAATATAAAAATGAATTGGGATCCACTCAAAAAAGGATTAAAAGAAAACGAAGCTATCGAAGAAGATGAAGATGAGTAAATTAACGCAATACTTTATTTGTAAAACTACTAAGGTATTCTTCTATTTGCATTAAGCATTTTTCTGTTGCAGTATTTTCTTTATCGGCATACCACTCTGCTGTTAATTTAATGGCAGTATCTGCATTTAGTATTGGTTGCCAAGTTATCGCATTTTTAATTTTTGCATTGTCAAGCATTAGCAAATTAGCTTCGTGGAGCATTGGCGCATTAGGCGCTATGGAGTAAGTCCCTTTTCCATAGTATTCGATAAATTTTTGTGTAACAGTACGCACCTCCAATACATCTTCTTTGTCGGGGCCTATATTAAATGATGATGCCAATTGTTGCGGTTCGTCATTTAGTTTTGCAGCTAAATAAAGGTATGCCATTATAGGTTCTAAAACGTGTTGCCAAGGGCGTACCGCTTTAGGACTCCTTAATACTACGGCTTCATTGTTTTCGATGGCACGAGTAATGTCGGGAATAATCCTGTCTAAAGAATAGTCGCCGCCACCTATTACATTTCCTGCACGTACGCTTGCAATAGCCTTCTTGTGTTCCTTGTATTTTTCAGGATTAAAAAAAGAATTGCGATAAGATGCAATGGCAATTTCTGTGGCAGCTTTACTCGCAGAATAGGGGTCGTAGCCACCAAGTTTTTCATCTTCTTTAAAAGCTATGCCTTGCTCGTTGTTTTCATAAACCTTGTCGGTAGTTACCATTATGCCAATACAGGGTTTTTCTAATTTTCGCATTGCTTCCAATACGCTTATGGTTCCCATTACATTGGTAGAAAACGTGTCGGAGGGTATAGAATAACTACGGCGTACAAGCGATTGAGCTGCTAAATGAAAAACATAATCTGGCTGAAAATCATTTAGATACTTGCTCAAGGTTTTTTCCTCTCTTATATCTGCAATAATAGAAGAAGCGCACAATGTCGCTCCGTTAATTTGCTGAAATAAATCATTTTCGTTTTCGGGAGCTAAAGAGTATCCTATAACTTCTGCTCCAAAGTGGTGTAATATCTGAAGCATCCAAGCTCCTTTAAATCCGGTATGTCCGGTAAGAAAAACGCGCTTGTTTTTAAAATGATTGTGCATTTAAGTATTCTAAATTGAGATTGAGAGCGAAGTTAAATTTTATTTTTTATTTCATAGCTGTACTAATTGTTATGTTTTACATTTCTTTTGTAAAAGTATCCAACCAAAATATTATTTTTGTTCTTTATTAAGTAGAAAATGCACAATTTTTCTTCAGTTTCTTTTTTTACAACACATTAATTTATTTATCCCTTGAGAAAAAAAGCGATTTTATTATTTATTGCCGTTATTGGATTGTTTTGGGTAAATGCACAGCAACCCAACAGGAGCGATTTGGAAAAACGGAAAGCCAATTTATTGAAAGAAATAGAAGCTACACAAAAACATCTCGAAGCCACAAAGCAATCTAAAAACGCATCTCTTTCCGAATTAAAAGCATTGAGGGCAAAACTAAATGCCCGCCAAAAACTTATTTCTAATATTAATGGAGAACTCGAAAATATAGATGGTGCCATTAGCCAAACTAATAGCGATATACAACACCTTAATGTACAATTAGAAGAGCAAAAAAAGCGATATGCACAAACGATAAGATATGCCTACAAACACAGAGAAAGTGAAAATATTTTAGCATTTCTATTTTCTGCCGACGATTTTAGCGATGCCCTACGTCGTATGCAATACCTTAAAAGATATAGAGAATACCGAAAAGGAGAATCCGAAAAAATAGAATTAACACAAGCCAATCTTTCTAATAAAGTAAATACACTAAATACCCAAAAAGAAGAAAAAGGGCAGTTATTAGTCAACGAAGAAGTACAAAAGAAAAAAATACAAGAAGAAACCAATGAAACCAATAAGGTTATAGAACAACTAAAAGGAAAAGAAACCCAATTATTGGCACAGATAAAAAAAGATAAGTTAGCCAGTCAGAAATTAGACAATGCCATTAGAGATATGATTAAGAAAGAGATAGAATTGGCACGTAAAAAAGCTGAAGAAGAAGCCAAACGATTAGCAGACGAAGAAGCTCGTAAGGCTAATCTTATGGTAAATCAACCGAATAAGCCAGCTAATAATAATGTGGCAAACAATAATACCACTCCTTCTAATACAACACCAAACAAAACTGTAACATCGCAACCAAATAATACATCTAATACCACAAATAGCAATACCACCACCGAAACAGCCAAAGCTAAACCAGTAACGAAGCCTTCGTACAAGCTATCACTTACTCCCGAAGTACAGTTAATTTCGGATAGATTTTCTGCTAACCAAGGCAAATTGCCGTGGCCTGTAGAAAAAGGGTTTATCTCAGGACAGTACGGTACGCACCCGCATCCGCTGTATAGTTCTGTAAATGTCCAAAATCATGGAGTAGATATTACTACCGACCAAAGAGCGCCTGTAAGAGCAGTTTTTGAAGGTACAGTAAGTAAAGTAGCAAACATAGATGGCTATATGGTAATGATTAACCACGGAGAATATTTTACCGTATATTCCAAACTGTCTTCTATCTCTGTAAAAGTGGGCGATAAAATAGCAGGTAAGCAAGTAATAGGTACCGCAGGTAAGAGCGACGAAGGCGAAGACTTAATGAATTTTCAGGTATGGAAAATTTCAGGCAGTAATTTTGGTACGGTAAATCCAAGTAGTTGGATAGCGAAGTAGGAGTATTAAAAATTCATTACTAAACCAAAGCCAATGGTATTGTGTGGCAGTGCTAATGGCTTAAATCGCAAGCTTATATCGTCTGAAATATCGAAGTTTTTTAAGTGCGCAAACACCAAAGCGTCCATTATCTGTAGTCCATAACCTACGGCAGATAATAATACAGTAAGGTCTAAATCTTGACGATGGCTATCCATTAAAAACTTAATACGGTCATTTGGGAAATTAGGTTCTGTGGCTAATGCAGTAGGGTCGTTACTTAGTCTTCCGGCATATAATTTTCTGTAACGATTATATTCATTGTAATTGTAAAAGTAAAAATAGCCCGCCACCCCTATTCCTCCATAGATTATGGGTAGTTTCCAATATTCTTTATTGTATATCTGCCCTAAGCCCGGCACTACAGCCGAAAACATTGCCTTTTTCTTTGGTGTCAAAAATTCTTCCTTTCTAAGTAGTCTTTGTTCTTTAGTATTTATTTTGCTTTCGGTCTTTATGCTGTCTGTATTATTTTCTAAAACAACTTGATTATTTGTAGTAGTACTGTCCGTTAATTCAGAAATTGGGTTATTAGGGCTTGTAATTACTTCTTGTGCTTGCGATTGCGTCGAAAAGCACAAAAAGAAAACCATCATTATCCAAAGCCACAAATAGCCTTTTGTCATTATTTTTTATTTATTATTTGGTGCAAAAGTAATTAGAGTATGCAAATTTTGAGCGTAATTGAATTTTAAAACGAAAATCTCTACTTTTTATTTTTCAGAATATCCCCAATTGGTACATATTCATTAGCCTCTTGTTCTTTTAATCTATCGATAAATAATATGCCGTTAAGGTGGTCTGCCTCGTGTTGGAAAATTACAGCAGTAAATCCTTCTACTATTTCGGTAATATTTTCTCCTTTTATGTTTTGGTATTGTATCTGTATGGTATAATATCTATCCACCATACCCATAGTATCGGGTATAGACAGGCATCCTTCTCTACCATTACGTATAAGGTTAGAGTGCCATACTATTTTAGGATTTAGATAAAACTCAAAAGGTTCGTTCTCTTTATCGAAACGTTGTACCCAAATAATGTTACGGTTAATACCCACTTGTGGCGCAGCAATTCCTACGCCGGGGTTTGTGGTGTCGGTCATAGCTAAATACATTCTTTGCAGTAAGGTAGATAGGTATGTTTCATCAAAAGCAATGTCTTCCGATACGGATTTTAATATTTTAAAATGTTCGGGATTAGTAATTTGTATTACAGGGAGCATTTTACTTGTATCGCCACTCATTATTAAGTCTTTTTCGCTTTTGCTCAAGTTTAATGTAGCATTGTTATTAGTATTACAGGCATTCAAAAATATTGCGAAAAACAATACATTTATAAATGAGCATTTAAGGAAATGATGAAACATTCTATACAAGGTTGTTTTTGTAGAATAATTAATAGAGTTAGGAGTTTAATAAAAATTCGATAGTCCTGGGGAAATAAAAATGCTCCAATTCTCTTATTTTACCGGCTAAAGTTACTGCAGTATCTTGCTCGTCTAAAGCGCAATGTGCCTGAACGATAATATTGCCTTTGTCGTAATGCTCATTTACATAATGAATGGTAATTCCCGATTCATTTTCTCTCGCATCTATTACAGCATTGTGCACATTAGCTCCATACATTCCTTTGCCTCCATATTTTGGCAAAAGCGAAGGGTGTATATTTATTATTTTATTCGGAAAAGCTTGAATAATGTTTTCGGGCATTTTCCAAAGAAACCCGGCAAGGACGATTAAGTCTGGTTTTTTATTTTTTAAAACCTCTAAAAAGTTATCTGTAAAGAATAAATCTTTGTTTATTGGTAGGTGAGGTATATTGTTACTTTTAGCAATGGCAATAGCACCGGAGTTTTCGTTATTGCTCACTATAAGCGAAGGGTTTATATAATTTTTGTCTTGAAAATATTGAAGAATAGCAGAAATATTAGACCCTCTTCCTGATGCAAAAAAAATAATATTGTGCATTAAACCGTAGATTGGTAAATAGGTATCAAAAGTAAATTAATCCAATGAAATAATAAGGATTATTTTAAAAAACAAACCTTATAAATGTTAAACTATGCATTTTGCCCAACTCTTTATTAAAACCAATTGTCTATATTAGGTAGTTAGCAATGCTTAGTGGGAATAAAGAAAAATAGTTACTAAAAAACACAGTATTCGTTTCTTTATAATTATATTTGTACATTGCGACGAAATTTGGTTTTGAGGGCAATTTTAAAATTAAAAATGTAGCAGTATATCTTTTAGAACACACGACATATATGTGTATTTATGTATGCATTGTAATAAAAGATAAAAAAAAATGAGCAAAAATTATGTTTAATAAAAAAAATATTGCACTTTTAGCTCCCGAAATGAAATTTGTGCTATAATTTTATAGCTATTTATATTGATAAACAGATATAACACACAATTTATGAATTGTAGAATTACTTTAGCAAGCGCAGGACTCTTAGCCGCATTGATGCTTAATACATCAAGCGCAGACGCACAAGATGTTCACTTTACTCAATTCGATGCTACACCTTTAATACTCAACCCTGCATTAACAGGAGCATTCAATGGAGAAGTTCGCGCTTCCGTAATATATCGCGACCAATGGCGTAGTGCCTTAGGTACTGCTGCGTTTAAAACATTTGCTGCCTCTGTAGATATGCCTATTATTAGAGATATTTCTGTAGATGATTATTTAGCTGTCGGTATTCAAATGTACAGCGATAGAGCAGGAGATGGTAATCTAAGCAATACTACAGCGTTAGCATCGGTAGCGTATCATAAATTTTTAGGTACATCAGGCAAAAGTGCCCTTTCTGTAGGATTGCAAGGTGGTTACTCTGCTAAGAACTTAGATATTAGTAGATTATTTTTTGGAGACGATTATTTAGAAGGATATTGGAACCAAGGATATTCTAATGAGTTTAGCTGGTTAGGCAGAAATAGTAGCTCCTTTATTGCAAATGCCGGAGTTGCATTTTCTCAAGCTATAGGCGACCGTTCGAGCTTTACGATAGGAGCAGGTGTAAATAATGTAAACCAACCCTTTGTTTCTTTCGATAAAAGAGAAAACAACGCTAGAGCAGATGCAGGAATTCTTATGCGTTATACAGGTCAGTTAGGAGCGGTATTAGGGTTAAGCGATGCGTTTTCTATCCGCCCTGCAGTGTTATATCAATCACAAGCGCAAGCTTCGGAAATAATAGGTGGTGCAGAATTAAATTACAAAATGGGAGATTCTCCGGAATTACCAGATGCTCCTGGAGTATTCGCTGGAGGTTGGTATAGACATAACGATGCTATAATGATTACAGCAGGAGTAGAGTTTAAAGGATTTAGAATTGGCGTAGCTTACGATATGAATACTTCCGGTTATAATACTGCAACTAATGGTAATGGTGGTTTCGAGATTATGATAAGATATGTGGCAC
This sequence comes from uncultured Taibaiella sp., assembly GCA_964448955.1. Lineage (GTDB taxonomy): Bacteria > Bacteroidota > Bacteroidia > Chitinophagales > Chitinophagaceae > MKSF01. The sequence continues at coordinate 102,959 of CAYUXT010000001.1, forward strand.
CAAGCCCTCTATCTTTTGCTCGCGAATTACTATACCCTTGCGGAAGATTCTAATTTTGGTTAGACTTAAAAACGCTATTTAAAGAAACAAAAAATACTATATCTTCTATAAATATTTGAAAAGCAAAATTGAGCCTGCCAAAAGTTTTTTTAAAAAAAAATGGCAGGTTCTTCTTTTTTTACAAATCTATTTATACTTTTATAGCCCATAGAATAAATAATTTACATTTTTCAATCAACGTTGCAAGCACATGAGACGCAAATCGTTACTTATTTTATTAGCAGCATTCTTTGTAGTAGCTGCACAAGAAAACGCTACAGCACAAAAGGACAAATATAGAGACAAGGCAAATAATCCCGTTGTCAAACTTGGTTATGAAAAGAAACTACGTTGGGCAGATGGTTTGTTTAAAGCCGGAGGTTATCATAATGCCGCAGATTATTATGTACAGTTGTTAGAGGAGCAACCTCGGAATCCATATCTCAACTATCAAGCCGCTGAGTGTTATTGGGCACTCCGCGACTATGTATTAGCAGCAAAGTATTTTGGTATGGCTTACGATTTAGCGTCTGCCGTATATCCCGAAGCTATTTATAAAGAAGCACTAATGCTCAAGCAGTCTGGAGAATACGATAAGTCTATAGTAAGATTCCAAAAGTTTATCGACGACAACCCTAAAACGTACAAAAAACTCAAAAAAAGAGCCAAGTTAGAAATAGAGGGTGCTGAAATGGCAAAAACTTCGGTATTACAACCAGAAGAAGTTAATATTGTGAACTTAGGTGCAAATGTTAATACTTCTTATACAGAGCTTTCGCCAGTGCCACTAGGTGATACCGCTATATTATTCGCAACTATGAAATCTAATCATTTAGTAGATGCTAATAAAGAAAAACGTAAAGATTATGTATCCCGTTTTATGGTTTCTCATAAATTTAAAAAAACAGAGACTGATGTAGTAGATACATTCCAATGGCCCTTACCATTCTTAGATGGTCAGTTCAATGACGACAAATTTCACGTAGGTAATGGTTGTTTTAGCCCGGGAGGAGATAGATTTTATTTTACTCGTTGTTTAGAGAACGACTCTAACGATATGACTTGTAGAATTATGGTATCTGAGTTCTCTAAAGACCGTTGGGGCAAACCTTACGAATTAGGTAATAACATTAATGACGGAACTTCGAGCAATACACAACCTTATATGGCTAAAATGGGTAAGAAAGAAGTATTATTCTTTGCATCTAACCGTAAATTACAAAGTCGTGGTGGTTATGATATATGGTATTCCGTTTACGATACTCGCCAAAAAAGCTACCGTCGTCCGCAAAATGCAGGTAAACAAGTAAATACAGAAGGCGATGAAATGTCTCCATATTACGATGATAGAGTGAAAAAATTATTCTTCGCATCTAATGGTTGGAAATCAATGGGAGGATTCGATATTTTTGAAGCTACTGGTGGTCCTTCGAGATATACTAATTTACAAAACTTAGGATATCCTATTAATACTTCTGCAGACGAATTATACTATATCAGAGATGGTTACGGTAAGCCAGATGCTTATGTAGTATCTAACCGTATAGGTTCTTATGCACTGAAAAACCCTACTTGTTGCGATGATATATTTAGAGTACAATACGAACCTAAATTATTTGTACAAGGTAAAGTAGTAGATAAAGTTTCAGGAGAAAAGATAAGAGAAGTAGTAGTGAAAATGGTAGATGAAACAGGGAAAATAGATAATTTTAGTTCTAAAGATGGTGCATTTGAATTTAGAACAAGAAGAGGGCATCAGTATGTGTTTACAGCAGATAAACAAAGCTATTCTTCTGCGCGTGCAGTAATTAGTACAGAGCACATTAAACGCACAGACCCAGATGATACTGTTTTTGTAACAATCTATGTAGATTTAATTAACGAAGATGTTACAATGAGATTAGATAATATACTTTATGATTACGATGCAGCAAGTTTATTACCCGAATCTGCCGTAGAGTTAGATAAGTTAATTGGATATTTGAAAGACAATCCGTCTTTAGATGTAGAAATTCATTCGCATACAGATTCTAAAGGTAAGCCTGCATATAATTTATCTTTATCACAAAGAAGAGCAGAATCTGTTTTAAATTATTTAGTAGATAATGGCATAGAGCGTTCGAGATTAACGGCTAAAGGTTTTGGAGATACTAAACCGGTAGCTCCAAATAAAAATGCTGATGGTTCTGATAATCCGGATAATCGTCAATTAAACAGAAGAACAGAGTTTAAAATAGCTAAAGATGTACCAGAAAGAAGAATTATATACGATAGCAACAAACCTGGAACTATTGGCGAACAAATGAAAAACTTAGGTATTGACACAGATAGTGTTCCTGACGAAGTAGAATACGATTCGGAATCAGGAGTAGGTGGAAGAGGAAGTAGAGTAAATTAATATTGTGTACTTAATAAATAATTACAAAGCGGGCTGAACTACAATAGTTCAGCCCGCTTTTTTAGTAAACAATAGATATATATAGGTTGCAGCTAAAAATGAGTTTAATTCCAATTGGAAAACTAACAAGTACCTAAACAAAACCCCTTCGGGCTTCGTCGGTTTAGGGAACAAGTTGTGAGTTCATTAAGTGAATATTATGGCAAATTAGTTCTAATTGGTATAAAATTATACTGACCTAATTATAGTATCGCAGATATTGGTATAGTCCTCATTTATATTTGTAAAATAGCCCAATTAATAGTGTTGTTGGTCAAAAGGCACAACAACGGTGGGAGGTTGGCTGTGTATAGGAGTAATTTGGACTAATTTTAACCCACATTGCGCATAAAAACGCTCAAATTAGCTATGGCATTGGGTTTTATTTTTAGAAATTGTGCTTTGTGTACTACAAATTTTTATGTTTTGCTAAATTGGAAATACATATCGGCTACAAAGGTATAGCCTAGACACCCTAAGTGTCACACCCCCCTGTGTACTACAAACCACATAAACTGCCTGAGAACGGAATATTTAAAAATTACCCGTACCCTCCTACAATATTTTGAGCCAAAGTTTTTTTAAATTTTTTTAAAAATGCCACTTTTGCGCAATGTGGGTTAATTTGTAAACAGTATTAAAGTAAGTCATCAACAAAAAAACCGCAGTAATAATTTTACTGCGGTTTTAGGTTTTTAATTTTAAGTAGGGTATTACATCTTCCAATCATCTACTTCTGTATCTTCGGCAGATGTTGTGTTGTTGTCGTTAGGTTCGCTTGTAACGGCTGTTGGTGCCGATTCGGTAATTATTGGAGAAGAAGTGCCGTCTGCATTATAATTTTCTCCGTTTTCTCCATTTTCGTAAATGTGATTAAATGCATCGAAATCGAAATCAGGCATTAATTCTGTTTTTACGTGGTCAACGGTTTCTGTAAGTGCATTCAGAAACTTATTGAAATCTTCTTTGTACAAGAACATTTTATGACGCTCATAGCCATCGTCATTAAACTTCTTTTTACTTTCTGTAATAGTAATGAAATAATCATTACTTCTTGTTTCTCTTACATCGAAAAAATACGTTCTTCTTTTTCCGGCTTTAATTCTTTTGCTGAAAACGCTATCCGAATTTCTTCTTTCCTCGTAGTTTTTGTTGCTTTCGTACGCCACTGTTCTTGTTTTTTAGATTGTTAATTAAATATTTTTTATTTGCCCGACAAAATTACAAATACTTATTACATTTCAATAATCTTTTGTGTAAAAGTATTGTAACAAAATTATATCAATATTTTAAAATCCTACCATATCTCCAGGTACTACCCATTGGTCGAACTCTTCTGCAGTTAGATAACCAAGAGCAATAGCAGTTTCTTTTAAAGTTTTGCCTTCTTTGTGTGCTGTTTGTGCTATTTCTGCTGCTTTGTAATACCCTATTTTGGTATTAAGTGCAGTAACCAACATTAGAGAGTTGTTTACGTGTGCATCAATATTTTTCTGAATTGGTGCAATGCCTAAAGCGCATTTGTCATTAAACGATACGCAACCTTCACCAATTAATCTTGCACTATGCAAAAAGTTAAATATCATCATTGGCTTAAATACATTAAGCTCAAAATGTCCATTAGCACCGCCAATGTTTATTGCTACATCATTACCTAATACTTGTGCTGCAATCATAGTTAATGCCTCGCATTGAGTTGGATTAACTTTACCGGGCATAATAGATGACCCGGGTTCGTTATCCGGGATAAATATTTCGCCGATACCGGCACGAGGACCAGAGCTGAGCATACGGATGTCGTTCGCTATTTTCATTAAGCTTACGGCTATCGTTTTTAATGCACCGTGTGCTTCTACAATAGCATCGTGAGCTGCTAAAGATTCAAATTTATTTTCTGCTGTAACGAATGGCAATCCTGTAAGCGTTGCTATTTTAGTAGCTACTGCTTCGGCATAACCTTTGGGTGTATTAATACCGGTACCTACTGCCGTACCGCCTAAAGCTAATTCGCTAAGGTGGCTTAACGTATTTTTAATGGCTTTTAATCCATGGTTGAGTTGCGATACATAACCACTTAATTCTTGACCTAATGTAAGTGGCGTAGCATCCATAAAGTGTGTTCTGCCTATTTTTACTACATTCCAATATTCTTTGGATTTAGCTTCGAGGGTATCTCTTAATTTTTCTATTCCCGGTATGGTAACTTCTATTAGCAGTTTGTATGCAGCAATGTGCATAGCAGTAGGGAATGTATCGTTAGAAGATTGCGATTTGTTTACGTCATCATTAGGGTGAATGGTTTTGTCTTTATCTGTAAGTGCACCACCATTAATAACGTGCGCTCTGTATGCTACTACTTCGTTTACATTCATATTAGATTGCGTACCGGAGCCGGTTTGCCATACTACAAGTGGAAATTCGTTATCTAAACTGCCGGATAATATTTCATCGCATACCTGCGCTATTAAAGCTGATTTAGAAGCATCTAAAACACCCAAATCTGTATTGGTTAATGCTGCTGCTTTTTTAAGGTAAGCAAATGCATAGATTATTTCTTTGGGCATTTTATTAGTTTCTCTTGCAATTTTAAAATTGTCAATAGAACGTTGGGTTTGAGCGCCAAAGTAAGCATTAATGGGTACTTGTACTTCTCCCATAGTGTCTTTTTCTATACGATACGACATAGAATAATTTTTATTTAGAATTAAAAAGATGATTTTTTGCGAATGCAAAGTTATTGAAAAAGAAAATGTAATACCCGATTTTTATATGCAGCTATACCTATTGTACAAAAAATAAAGAAATTGCTATAACTAATTTTAATTCTTATTGAATGCAAAAATGTAAAGCAAAATTTTTATGTAACAACAGCTTGTTTTTGAAATTATGATGAATTTATTTGCGAAATTAAATTTGATATTAAACCCTCAACTCTCCGATGCATTGAGGTGTTTTAAAAACAACAAAGCACAAGCCCTTGCGTCTGATAATGCATCGTGGTGATTGAGTGGAATGTTATAGTTTTGGCATACTGCAGCTAAATTTCTTTTGTATATTTTTAAAGTGCAATGAGAATGAAAATCGGGAATGGGTAAGTTGTAATAATCAAGCGATGCTTTGAGACAGGCTACATCAAAAATTGCGTTGTGTGCCACTATGTTTTTATTACTGATAAATGGCTCTATCTCTTCCCATATCTGAGCAAAATTTGGAGAGAACATAGTTTTTTTTCTGTTGATGCCGTGTATTCTTACATGTGTCCAATAATAGTAATTGTCGGGAGGCTGAATGAGGCTTTCGTATTCTTGTACTATTTCTCCGTTTTTAACCACTACTATCCCTACCTGACATACACTCCAGTTTTTGCCGTGTGCGGTCTCAAAATCAATTGCTGTAAAATCCGTAAGCCTGTTAAATATTTTTATACCATTTTCCATTTTTTTTACCATTAAGAAGTGAAGGTTAGTTAAGATTTTATTTATTGAACCATTAAGAAGTTAAGGATAGTTGAGTTTCCATTTTTTTTACCATTAAGGAGTTAAGGGTAATGAAGTTTTTTTGCTTGGACATATTATTGTTTCATTCTCCATTCTCCATTTTCTATTCTCCATTCTCTATTTTCCATTAATTTTAGTTGCGTTTTTTCGTAATAAATTACTTGCTCTGTATCGCTCTTCGTGATAAGTGTTGTACAGACTATCTAAGCCTGCCAATACATAATCGCTACCTAACTCGTCGCACCACTGTAATAAACCTTTGGGATAGTTTACTCCTTTAGTCATTGCGAGTTCTATGTCTTCTTTAGAGGCTATGTTGAGGTATAATGCTTCAACGGCTTCGTTAATCAACATAAAAAGAATGCGCTCCGAAATTTGTTTTGCTACCTTTTCGTCTGTTTTGGGCTTGGGAGGCACTGCATTTTCTGCATAATTATAAAAACCTCTTCCCGATTTACGCCCTAACCAGCCTGCTTCCAATAATCTTTTTTGACTAAAAGATGGTTTGTATCTACCGTCGTAAAAGAATGACTGATATACAGTTTCGGTAACTACATAATTAACGTCGTGTCCGATATAATCCATTAAAGTAAAGGGTCCCATTTTAAAACCGGCTTCTGTCATTGCCCAATCTATGGTTGCCATATCTGCAATGCCTTCTTCTAAAATACGCAATGCTTCTCCATAAAAAGGTCGGGCTACTCTGTTTACAATAAATCCGGGAGTGTCTTTGGCAATAACTGGTTTTTTGTTCCAGCGAATAATGGTGTCTTTAATAATTGGTGTTAGAGCTGCGTCTGTTTGTATTGCCGGAATAATTTCGACTAATGCCATTACAGGAGCAGGGTTAAAAAAATGAATGCCGATAACTCTTTCGGGCTTGGCACAAGCCGCCGCAATAGATGTAATAGAAAGCGACGATGTATTGCTTGCCAAAACACAATTTTCATTTACTACCTTTTCTAAATTAGCAAAAACTGTTTTTTTAATGTCCGCATTTTCTATAATTGCTTCTATTATTAATCCGCAAGGTGCTAATTGTTCTAATTCGGTTACAAATTTTAATCTTTCAAAAATTTCTGCGGCATTAGTTATTTTGCCTTTTTCTGCTAATTTTTGGAGTGTGTTTTGTAATTGTGTTTTACTTTTTTGAAGCGCATTTTCATTTTGGTCGAAAACCAAAACCTGGTGTCCGGCAACAGCCGCAACCTGTGCTATACCGCTACCCATTGCTCCGGAGCCTACAATGCCAATAATCGTTTGTTCGTTTATGTGTTGCATTAATTATCGTATTAGAAAACACGAAAGTACAAATTTGTTCCCTTGAATTGCAAAAGGTAGGCAATCTAAATTCGCCGCAAACATTATACATATTACAATGTATCATCTAAATTGAACAAAAATATATTTCAACAATTTGTCTGTAATGTATTTTTAGTTACCTTTGCTGCCCGTTAAAGCAAAAAATCATAAATTTGTAAGCGGAAAAATTAAAATTCTACAGGCATAGTTCAATGGTAGAATAGAGGTCTCCAAAACCTTTGATCTGGGTTCGAATCCTAGTGCCTGTGCAGATTTTTTTAAGAATCTAAAATGAGTTTAACGGCTATGCTGTTAAGCTGTTTTGTTGTTTTTACGTAAATAAAAAAATCATCAAAAAAATAAGATGAGTAAATTTGGAACTTATGTACGCGAGTCGTACGACGAACTAATGCACAAAGTAACTTGGCCTTCTTGGAGTGAGTTACAGCAAACTACCGTAATCGTTTTGGTAGGATTAGCCATACTTACACTTTGTATTTGGGGTATGGATATTGTTTCCGAAAATGTTATGAGACTGGTATATGGCACATAATCTTTTGTTCGACAAAAAGATTATTGACTGATTATCAAAATAATAAAAATTAATTTTAACAATGAGCGATACGCTATCTGTAGATACTGCGTCGGCACCGGAAACCAAATGGTATGTGCTGCGTATAGTAAGCGGTAAAGAAAGAAAGGTAAAAGAATACCTCGATAAAGAAATTCAGATTAATAAATGGGACCACGCTGTAATACAGGTATTGTGCCCTACCGAAAAAGTGTTTAAAGTAGTAAACGGAAAAAGAGCACTACGCGAAAAAACATTATATCCCGGATATATAATGTTAGAAGCACACGACGGTAAGCTTAACGATACTATGATACAGGGTATTCAGGGAGTTACAAATGTGATACATTTTCTTGGAAAGGAAAACCCGATTGCACTTCGTAAATCTGAGGTAAATAAAATGTTTGGTAAATTAGACGAAGTTTCTGACCAAGGTATTAATTATGCAGATCCATTTATTGTAGGTGAAACTATAAAAATTACAGATGGACCATTCAACGACTTTAACGGTACTATCGAAGAAGTAAACGAAGAGAAGAAAAAATTAAGAGTAGTAGTTAAGATATTTGGCAGAGCTACTCCGGTAGAATTGAATTATATGCAGGTAGAAAAAATAGTATAATTTACTGTACTGTATAGAATTTAAAAATGAGAAACTTGCAAATTTGTGGGTTTCTCATTTTTTTATGTTTTTTTAATATGGTTTAAGCCCCCCTTAATCGGTTATATCAGCGCAATCCTTTTCGTAAGTATTACCTGCATTGTATGATTAGTTCTCAATTTCCGTTAAATTTGCATTCTTAATGTGAGAAAAGACAAAAAAAGATGCTCAAAAAAACAAAGATAATCGCGACGGTAGGTCCGGCTTGCGATACATACGACAAATTATTAGCTTTAGTGCAAGAAGGCGTAAATGTATTTAGACTTAATTTTTCTCACGGCACTCACGAAAAGCACGCAGAGGTTATAGAAAATATCAGAGCCATAAACCAAAACTTCCCTTTTAATATTGCCATCATTGCCGACCTGCAAGGTCCTAAATTGCGTGTAGGCGATATTAAAGATGGTAGTCTTAATTTACAAACAGGAGATTTACTGACATTTACACACACACCTTGCGAAGGGGCAAAAGAAGCTCTTTATCTTTCTTATACCAATCTGCACAAAGATGTTAAAGAAGACGAATTAATTCTTTTGGACGATGGTAAGATTGTAACCAAAGTAGTGAGTGTAAATGCCAAAGATGAAACCGTAACCGTAGCGGCACAAAATGCTGGTGTGCTATTTCCCCGTAAAGGAGTAAACCTACCCGATACCGACATTTCTTTACCTTCTTTAACAGAAAAAGATTTAGCAGATATAGACTTTATAGTTGGTCAAAATATAGATTGGATAGCTTTGTCTTTTGTACGGAAAACGAAAGATGTACAACAACTTAAAGCATTATTAAAAGAGAAAAACAGCCCTGCAAAAATTATATCCAAGATTGAAAAACCGGAGGCAGTAACTAATCTTCGTGAAATTATACTTGCCTCCGATGCTGTTATGGTAGCACGAGGCGATTTAGGGGTAGAAATGCCTTTGGAACAAGTACCTATGATACAAAAAGAAATTGTGCGCAAATGTATCCACAGAGCTAAACCGGTAATTATAGCTACTCAAATGATGGAAAGTATGATGACTATGCCGCGCCCTACTCGTAGCGAAGTTACCGATGTAGCAAATGCGGTTTTGGAAGGAGCAGATGCCGTAATGCTTAGTGGCGAAACCGCAGTAGGACAAGCACCTACAGAAGTTATTAAAACAATGGTGCGGATTATAAAAGAGGCAGAGAATGCTAAAAATGTAAGTAACCAAAACTTAGTACCACAACCACATTCTCCTTCGTTTTTAAGTGATGCTCTATGCTATAATGCTTGTAAAATTTCGGAAGATGTAAGAGCAGATGCACTTATAGGAATGACACAAAGTGGCTATACCGGATTTATGCTATCGAGTTTTAGACCTAAATCTTCATTGTTTGTATTTACCAAAACAGAAACCTTGGTTAATCAGTTAAGTTTGAGTTGGGGTATAGAAGCATTTTTTTACGACAAAGAAGAAAGTATAGACGACGTTATAAAAGACCAAATTTCCATACTTAAAGAGAAAGGATTAATTAAGTCGGGCGATGTAGTGGTTAATACCGGCAGTACACCGGTAAGTGCACATTTACCTACTAATATGCTTAAAATTACTAAAGTGGAATAAAGTGCAGACAATATCACTTTTAAAAAAAAATGAGAAACTAAGCATTTGTAAAAAAATTGACATTATATTTGCCCCCAACTAACAAAAAAATAAATATGAAAAAAATTATTCTAACTTCTTGTGTTGCTTTATTGGCAATTGGAGCTAATGCTCAAAAAGGTTCTTGGTATCTTGGTGGTAATGTAGGTTTTAATTCTACAACCCAAAAAACTGATGTAGGTGCTACGACTATTACAGGCGCAACAGTTAGCTCTTGGACTTTTTCTCCGGAGATTGGTACTTTCTTAACAGACAACATTCAATTAGGTATAGGTTTAACTAATATTGGTAACATTTATAAAAATAACGATTCTTTCAATACGGTTTCCAGCAATACTAAGTTTGGTGGTACACTTTACAGTAGATATTTCTTTGGTAAAGGTAATTTCCGCCCCTTCTTAGGTGTTAATGTTTCTGTATTACCTGGTGTAATGAGTACCAAAACTACTATTGGCGGAACTACTCGTACTGTTTCTAACAATACATTTGATTTCGGAGCAAACCTTAATGCAGGTTTTGCTTATTCATTAAGCAATAAAGTAGCTGTTGTGGGTTCTTTCGGTGCTTTAGGTTTCAGTAGCAGTACTGTTAATGTAGGTACTACTAAATTGATTTCTAATAACTTTGGTCTTGATGCTGGTACATTAGGAAATAGATTTACAATAGGTGTTTATGTTACTATTTGTAACCCTAAAGCATCTTTTAAAGAAATCGTTTCTGAAGACTAATGTCATAACTTACTTATTATTAAAAATGGCTGCAACTATATTGCAGCCATTTTTTTGCATTGAGCCTATCTGCTATCTATAATCCTTATTTGTTTTCTACTTTCGAGAGGAAATTGCATCGCTCTTATGGTATCATCATCGCAAATCTCTATCTGAGGCATTAACTTGAGCTTACTGCGTAAATGTTCTTTAATCACTTTTTGGGTTGTGTCTGTTTCTTGATGTAAGGAAAGAGAAATTTTAATATCGTCTTGTTGTAATTCGTTTGTGAAAATGTGTATAACATATTCTTTTACTTTCTCAATTTCGTTTAGTGTTTCTGTTATAATATTGGGGTAAAGTGTAGTTCCTTTTAATTTTATCATTTGTTTTTTTCTGCCTATTACACCACTTAATCTTAATGTGCTTCTACCACAAGCACAAGGCTCGTAAAATGCTTTGCAAATATCTCCTGTACGATAACGCAGCAAAGGCATTCCCTTAACTCCTAAAGTGGTTATACACACTTCTCCGGATTCGTTTTCGGGTACATGATTGCCGTTTTCGTCTATCAGTTCTATAACAATTAGTTCCGGTAAATGATGCCCCCCATTGTGTTGGTTACATTCGGTAAATGCTGTTTGCATTTCTGTAGAAGCATAAGTGTTGTAATATTCGATATCCCATTCGGCTTTTAACTTTTGAGCCAATACACTATCGTTCCCATTAGCATCTCGCAAGCTTTCGCCTATTGCCAATATTTTCTTTACACCTGAATTTTTGTAATCAATATTATGTTGTTTAGCATATTCTATCATCTTTAAAACAAAAGACGGAACGGCTACTAATACATCTGTATCATACCTTTTGATGGTATCCCATTGCATTTGAGGCAAGCCGGAACCAGTCCTTATTACCACAGCACCCATATCTTTAGCACCCATATAATACGCCATACCTGCCATAAACTGTCTATCTAAAGTTAGTGCCAACTGTATGGTACTTGCTTGCTGTACATCCATACTCACTAAAGAACGAAATTCATTGTATGCCAATCGGCTTAAATCGGATTCGGTAAGTGCTATACTAATTGGTTTACCTAAGGTGCCAGAAGTAGTAGTATATTCTCTTATTGCTTCCTTTGGTACACACACAAAATCTTTTTCCCTAAGCTGAATATCTTCTTTAGATGTGGTAGGTAATTGTTGCAAATCTGTGTAATCAACGATATTTTTTATATCAATATTGTTATCTGCAAACAACTGTTTGTAAAATGGAGATTGTTGCTGCAAATATTCGAGTAATACTTGCAAATGCTGCATTTGAACTTGCCTTTGTGCAGCTATAGATTGTGTTTCTATTTCCGGAATATGATACATTAGGCAGTAAAAGTAATGAATATGTGTGTTTTTTCTAAAAACAGAAATTAGCACCCTTTAATAGGTTGTGCGGTTACTATGCATACAATCCCTTAACTTTGCACTCAATTTTTTTATAGGCATTTTAATTATAAATGAACAATACCATTCGTCCATATCTGAGATTAAGCGGATTAGAACCACTCGAAATACGTCCCGATACCAATTTTGTAAATGTAGGAGAAAGAACAAATGTAACTGGTTCTAAAAAATTTGCACGTCTAATACGCGAAGAAAAATATGAAGACGCATTAAGCGTTGCCCGCCAACAAGTAGAAAGTGGCGCACAGGTTTTGGATATCAATATGGACGATGCGCTTTTAGATGGTGTATATGCAATGACTACATTTGTAAATTTAGTACAAAGCGAACCCGACATAGCACGTATCCCTATAATGCTCGATTCATCTAAGTTTGAGATAATAGAAGCCGGTTTAAAATGTATTCAAGGAAAATGCATCGTTAATTCTATTTCGCTCAAAGAAGGCGAAGAATCGTTTATAAAACACGCTAAAATTTGCAAACGCTTTGGTGCAGCGGTTATCGTTATGGCATTCGACGAAACCGGACAGGCAGACAACAAGCAACGCAAAGTAGAAATTTGCCACAGAGCCTATAAAATATTAACCGAAAAATTAAATTTTCCACCCCAAGACATCATCTTTGACCCCAATATATTTGCCATTGCTACCGGCATAGAAGAGCACAATAACTATGCTGTAGATTTTATAGAAGCTACAAGAGAAATAAAACAAATAATGCCTCTTGCCAAAATTAGCGGTGGTGTAAGTAATGTGTCGTTTTCATTCAGAGGAAACGACCACGTAAGAGAGGCTATACACAGTGTATTCTTATACTATGCTATTAAAGCGGGTATGGATATGGGAATAGTAAATGCAGGTCAGCTTGTAGTGTACGACGAAATAGAGCCAGAGCTAAAACGACTTTGCGAAGATGTAATCCTCAATAAAAATAACGAAAACAACGAAGCTACCGAAGCCTTAATTCTACACGCAGAAAAAGTAAAAGCAAAAGGAAAAGAAGTAGTTAAAGATTTAGCTTGGCGCAATACCGCAGTAGAAGAAAGATTAAAATACGCTTTGGTAAACGGCATTACAGATTATATAGACGACGATACAGAAGAAGCAAGATTGCAATACGCAAGACCATTACACGTAATCGAAGGTCCTTTAATGGACGGTATGAATGTTGTTGGCGATTTGTTTGGTAGCGGTAAAATGTTTTTACCTCAAGTAGTAAAGAGCGCAAGGGTAATGAAGAAAAGTGTGGCATGGCTATTACCATTTATGGAAGAAGAAAAAAGCAACGACGGTACACTTGCATCTTCGAATGGTAATGGCAAAATACTTTTAGCCACCGTAAAAGGCGATGTACACGATATTGGGAAAAATATAGTAGGTGTAGTATTAGGTTGTAATGGTTACAATATTACAGACTTAGGCGTAATGGTGCCGGCAGATAAAATCCTCGACGAAGCAGAAAGAATTAATGCAGACATCATAGGTTTGAGTGGTCTTATAACTCCTTCGTTAGATGAAATGGTACACGTAGCGTCTGAAATGAAACGAAGAGGAATGAAACAGCTACTACTCATTGGAGGTGCCACCACTTCGCGTACACATACTGCGGTAAAAATAGCACCACAGTACGATAACGGAGTAGTCTATGTATTAGATGCTTCGAGGAGTGTTACCGTTGCCGGGCAGCTATTAAGCAGCGACACCAAAACCGATTTTCTACAAAAAACAAATGATGAGTACCATAAACTAAGAGAAGATTTTGCTAATAAAAAAACAGTAAAAGAATATATAAGCTATACAGATGCTACGCAAAATGCAATGCCAATAGATTGGTCTGCATTTAAGCCATATATACCACAATTTACCGGAACAGAAGTTTTCAAAAATTTCGATTTAGCGATTATAAGAAAATACATAGATTGGAATCCTTTCTTTATCTCTTGGGAAATGAAAGGGAAATTTCCTGCAATATTAAAAGATGAAAATTACGGAGTAGAAGCCACCAAACTATACAATGATGCCAATGCAATGCTCGATAAAATTATTGCAGAAAATATGTTGCAAGCACACGGTGTAATTGGTTTTTGGAAAGCATTAAGAACAGCTCCGGATACCATTACATTGTACGATGATGCTAACAATGAAATAGAACAGCTCGAAATGCTTCGTCAGCAAATAAAAAAAGCAAAGGGGCAACCTCAATTTTCTTTATCTGATTTTATAGCTCCCAAAGAAATACTGAAAGACCAACACGATTATATAGGAGCATTTGCGGTAAGTATTGCAGGCATAGAACCGCACATCCAAAAATATATAGATACCTTCGACGATTACAATAAAATAATGCTACAAGCTCTTGCTGACAGATTAGTAGAAGCTTTTGCGGAATACTTGCACCATCAGGTAAGGACAAAACATTGGGGATATATACCCGACGAAACATTAACGCAAGAAGATATTATCAAAGAAAAGTATCAAGGTATAAGACCAGCTCCGGGCTATCCTGCTTGCCCCGACCACACAGAGAAAAACAAACTGTTCCAATTAATGAATGTAACCGAAAATACTGGCATTGAACTTACCGAGCACCTGGCTATGTACCCTGCCGCATCGGTTTGTGGTTGGTATTTTTCGCATCCGCAAAGTATATATTTTGGTGTGGGCAAAATTCAGGAAGACCAATTCCAAGATTATTTAAGAAGAAAAAATACAGACGAAGCTGTTTTAAGAAAATGGTTAGGACAGAATATGGAATAATCTATTGTTTCTGTTTTTTTAGAAGCACCATTTAACGCCTGTATTAAATCTTGATGAATAGTCATTAAAAAATAGTAACTGTTTTTAGTTTTTATATATTTTTATTACGTTTGGCAAAGTAATTGTGTTAACAGTTTTGTTTTACTAAAAATTTAAGAATATGATATTTTTACAAGTTCAAGAGGTTGTGCCCAATGCAGACCAAATAGTAGCCACAAGCAGCAAGTGGATTGATAAAATCAAAAATATGGGTATAGAATATGCCCCGAAAGTTGCCGCTGCAATTCTTATATATATTATCGGAGCGTGGATAATCAGCCGAATATCTAAAATATCGAGAAAAATATTTGCGCGAAAAAACTTTGATGTTTCTTTACAAAAATTCCTTATTTCTCTAATTATAGCATCTTTAAATATCCTTATGTTTTTAACCATAGCAGGCGTGCTTGGTGTAAACATTACAGGATTTGCTGCCATATTAGCCGGTGCTGGTTTAGCAATAGGTGCAGCACTAAATGGTTCGCTTGGTAATCTTGCAGGCGGCGTAATGTTGATGATATTTAAGCCATTTAATGTAGGTGATATGATAGAAGCGCAAGGCAGCTTAGGTACTGTTTTGGAAATTGGTATTTTTAATACAAAAATTTTAACTCCCGACAATAAAACGGTAATACTTCCTAATGGTGGATTATCTACAGGGGCTATAACTAATTATACTACACACGGTAATTTAAGGGTGGACTTAACTATAGGCATAGCGCTTACTAACGATATAGACCAAGCAAGAAAAATAGCAGTTGCCGCAATGCTATCGCACCCTAAAGTATTACAAGACCCTGCTCCCGAAGTAAGTGTATTGCAAGTAGAAGTAGGTTTAGTAACATTAGCTATTCGCCCTTACACTACCCAGCCCGATTATTGGGATGTATATTTTGGTGTGCAAGAATTAGTGAAAAATGCTTTTGATGCTAATGGCATAGAAGCTCCGACACCTACTCGTATAGTTATCAATAAATAATTATTTCGATTTCGCATTGGTATTATACAAAATCGGTAGCAATTTTTATTTTGCTACCGATTTTTCTTATTGCAAAAGCATCTCTATAGACTTTAGAGGTATTAGTTTTATGTGTTTTCTTTAATGATTGCTTGTAATCGTTCTAGCACTATATCGTAAGGAGTAAAACCCTTAGCTACTAAATAAAACTTACTTTCAGTTACTTGCAATAATAGTGTTGGGTAAGAATCTACTTGTAATTGTTTAACTAATGAAAAGTCGTAGCGTGCTAAATTTTCGTAATTTTCTTGATGTAGTTTTTTGTAAAAATCATTTTCTTCAATGCCATATTGAGGTAAAAGATGCCTGTATGCTTCGTCATCTGTAAGGTCTCTGCCTTCGTAATTAAGAGCATATTGTAAATCCGATGCAAAATCTACAGCTTTTTCCGGATGTAGTTCTTTAAGGATAGAAAGAGCAATGGCGGGTTTGAGAGAATGGGGAAACCAATCGCTTAGTTCCGGATTGCGTGCATGCCACAAAAAATCTTCGCCAAATTTTATGCCGGACAACTGCTCCACTCGTTCGTAATTGTTTAATATTATAGCAGCCATAACACTAATGGGTTGTGGAGTATCGGGCATAATCATTCCACCACTTAATACCTCGATTGGAAGCTGCGCTTTAAACTCCGAATTTATTTTTTTTATTACTTGGCTAAATCCATAGCACCAACCACAATATGCATCGTAACAGTATATTAATCGCATAATAGACTTTTTTCTTTATCTTGCAAAAGTAATGATAGAAATTGAATTGAAAATAACCCAACCAATGCTTTAGGTGTCGTTTTATTTTCTGCAAAATTGGATTTAACCCAATAAATGCATGTTTTTTTTCGTCTATACTATTATTAGGAGTAATTTGTTCGTTAATTAAAAAATTAAGGATTATGAGAAAGCTATTATTTTTTGCAATTTTACTTGTTGAGTTTGTGTATCATTCTAATGCACAAACTATTAATTTATTCAAATTAGATTCTTGTTCTATTTCCGGAGTGCCGGGCTTAGGGCTTAATCTTGGAGGCTTTGTAACAGGAGGGGCTTCGGGTATGTATATTGATATTGCTTGGGGTGATGGTAATAACACTAATAATGTGTCGGTGGGTGGAACTAATCATGCGTTTTATGCAAGTCATTTTTATTCTGTTGTAGGGTTATACACTTTTAAGGTTTTATTGTACGATACTTTTAATACACCCTTAGATTCAGTTTCAGGAGTTATTAATTCCAATTGTAAATCTATTACAGGTCGCACCTATGTTAGAAACGATGCCAATTGTATTCAAAATATAGCCGAACCTACAATCCCTATTTTTACACGTATAGCGGTAGAAAGAAACAATACTCCTTTTGATACCATTTATTCTTACGGTTCTTATCTTAAAGGTATGGTATCGCAAGCAATGGGCGATGTGTTTAAGCTAACAGTGTTAGACACACCTGCATTTTTAGATTTAGTATGCCCTTCGGGTACTATGGAGTTTGATATAGACACTACTAATTATAACGATGAAATGTTTAAAATCGGATTCGATTGCAATATGTCTGCCGGTTTCGATTTATATACTTATGCTACAGGATTGTTTAGACCGGTTAATAATTCGTATCTAAATATAGTGGCAGGTAATTACCATTGCGACAATATGGATAGTGCTACACTTACGTTGGAGCTAAGCCCTAAATATAGTTATGTAAGTTCGTCTATTACACCAGCTTCTGTAAGTGGGCAGACAATAACTTGGCATTTAACTAATATTTCCTTGTATGATAATCATAACATTGGTGTAGTGCTTAGTCCTGTTGGTACTATTAATTTAGGCGATACCGTCTGTAATATCCTTACCATCGAACCTACAAGCGGAGATATAGATACTACAAACAATATCTTAATCCAATGCGATACCGTACGTGCTTCGTGGGATCCGAATAATAAAATAGCGACACCGCCCGGCGAGATTGCTTTAGGTACTAACATTACTTACAACGTAAATTTTGAAAATCTGGGTAACGATACTGCTTTTAATATTTATGTTTTAGATACCATTGCAGCAGAGTTAGATTTTAGCACTTTTAAAATATTATACAGCTCACACGAAATGAGTGTGCAAGCTAATAAATTAGACGATGGAAGTACACAAATGCGTTTTGAATTTGCTAACATAAAATTAGGCGACAAAGATGATACATTACATAACAAAGGCAATTTTATGTACAGTATTAGTGCCAGAAACGACTTGGCAGACGGCACTATTATACCTAATACTGCACACATTTTTTTCGATGCTAATCCTGCTATTGTTACCAATACTACTATAAATAAAATACCAGATCCGATTTCTATTAAGCATTACGATAAAAAATCTAATTTAACTATATACCCTAATCCGGCACAAGATAATTTTGTAATAGTAAATAAATCCGGAAAAGAATTTATAGTAGAAATGCACAATCTATTAGGGCAAAAGATTAAAACAATTTTCATAAAAGCAGGAAATAATACCATTAACACACAGGCTTTAGCTAATGGAGTTTATTATATCGTTCCTCAAGGCAATACTGCATATAAAGCTACAAAGATTATAGTGCAGAAGTAATGCCAATATGGAATATAAATTAGCCAAATATGCTTGTCCTTTTTCGATTTTTCTTCTTCATAAAATATTTGCGTAGTATGGACTATACAAATGTTTTTATCGTTGCAAAATCAAAAAAATAATGCACATCTTTAGACTAATTTATAATTGATATAGGTATAAATGTTACGATAGTGCAAAAAACCTCGAAGTATTTCAACACTTCGAGGTTTTTTTATTCAGAGTTCTATTAATTGATATCGATTAGCCTTAACTTGCATACCAAAATTTACAGATGAGCAATATACTTCTTACAGAATGGAGCACACCATTCGGCAGCATACCGTTTAGCAAAATTAAAAGTGAAGATTACGAATCGGCTATTGTTACACTTATCGAAAATGCCAAACAAAACATTAATGATATTACAGCAAATAACGAATCACCAAATTTTGAAAACACCATAATTGCATTAGAAAACGCAGCACAAAAACTAAATGTAGTTAGTGCGGCATTCTTTAATTTACACTCTGCCGAAACTAACGATATACTCGAAAGTGCAGCACAAAATGTATCGCCGCTAATGGCTTCATATAGTAATGACATAATACTCCACCAACAACTTTTTGAAAGAATAAAATTTGTTTACGACAATACCGACCGACAAACATTAGATACTGAAAACACAAAATTGCTTGATGTAACCTACAAGTCTTTTGTACGAAATGGCGCATTACTTAATGAAGAAGAAAAAACACAACTTAGAAAAATAGACGAACAGCTGGCTATTGTAAAAGTAAAGTTTTCGCAAAATGTATTGCACGAAACCAATGCTTATGCACTGCACATTACAGAAGAAAAAGATTTAGACGGTTTGCCCGAATCTGCAAAAGCGATGGCTAAACACGAAGCACAAGAGCGCAACTTAGATGGATGGGTATTTACTTTGCAGTTTCCAAGCATTACACCTTTTCTTAAATATGCAAAAAACAGAGCATTAAGGCAAGAAATACAAATTGCTGCCGGCAAAAAAGCATTTCAGGATAATGAGTACAATAACACAACAAATATAAAATCTATCGTACAGCTAAGGGACGAAAGGGCTAAATTACTTGGCTTTAAAAACCATGCAGATTTTGTATTGCAAGAGCGAATGGCGGGGAATACCGAAACTGTTATTTCTTTTTTAAACGACCTTTTACAAAAAGCAAAACCTTTTGCAGAGAAAGAAATAAAAGAATTATCTCCTTTAGCAGCCAAAGATGATATTGACGAAATAATGCCTTTTGACCATGCATATTATGCAGAGAAGTTGAGAGAACAAAAATTTAATTTTTCGGAAGAAAAACTAAAGCCTTACTTCCCCTTACAGCAAGTATTGCAAGCTGCCTTTGCTGCTGCTGAAAAGCTATATGGTATTGAGTTTGTATTAAATAGTAATATAGAGACCTATCACGATGAAGTAAGTGTATATGAAGTATTAGAAAATGGACAACACAAAGCCTTGCTTTATACCGATTTTCATCCACGAAAAGGCAAGCGAGCCGGAGCTTGGATGACTGCGTTTAAAGGACAATACAAAGATGAAGCACAAAACAACCGCCCTCATATTTCTATCGTGTGCAATTTTTCGAGAGGTATAGACGACACTCCCTCTTTGCTTACATTTACAGAAGTTACCACCTTGTTTCACGAATTTGGACATGCGCTGCATGGCATACTTGCCGATACAAAATACGAAAGCCTTTCGGGTACTAACGTATATTGGGATTTTGTAGAGCTTCCATCTCAGTTTATGGAAAACTTCTGCTACGAAAAAGAATTTTTACAAACTTTTGCCAAGCATTACCAAACAGGCGACATACTACCCGAAGCAACAATAAATAAAATAGTGCAGTCTGCTAATTTTATGCAAGGATACCAGACTTTAAGACAGTTAGGATTTGGCATTTTAGATATGGCATACCATACAGGGGAGTTACTACAAGAAACTTCAATAGAAAATTTTGAAAACAATACCATTCAACAAACAAGACTATATCCCCATATTGAAGGTACTGCCATTAGTCCGTCTTTTTCGCACATATTTGCAGGAGGCTATGCAGCAGGATATTACTCTTACAAATGGGCAGAAGTTTTAGATGCCGATGCCTATGCTTTTTTTCAAGAAAAAGGAATTTTCGACAAAGCAACTGCGCAGAAATTTAAAACTTTATTAAGCAAAGGAGGAACCGAAGACCCAATGCAATTGTATATAAACTTTAGAGGTAGAAAACCAGAAATAAATGCACTACTAAAACGAGCAGGATTGGGCTGATTTTGTAATGCATATTGGCATTAATCCGTTTTGTATCAATACATTTTCTGCTCTGCATTGAATAATTATACGGTTTCGTAAAAGTACAAATCGTATAATAGAGAGTGTGTGTTTAATACTCTAAAAAACCTTTAATCTGATTTTGAATTACTTGAGGAGTAAGGTCGTTAGTCCAATTGCCATTTTGGTCTAATTCATCATTAATTTTAGAAATAGGTATTTTGTCGAAATATACGTTCATTTTTAAGTAATGAAAAATATTAGTAAGATGCTCTAATCCGCGCAGATTACCGGCTCTGCCATCTGCCACACCGGTGATTAAAGCTTTTTTGTGCCACCAGCATTTACGAATGTCGGAAATGTCAATCAACAATTTCAAAATTCCGGGAAAACTGCCATTGTACTCGGGAACTATAAAAATAAATTTCTCCGAAGGAATTAATATTTCTTGTTCTATTTTAATTAAATCTTCGTTGCGCGATAAGGAATGTAATTGTTCTAAGCTAAATAACCGAACATCTACATTGTGTTGTTTTGTGTATTGAAAATAATGCTGAGCTACTTGTAATGTACGACTGCCAATTCTGTTAGTACCCGATATAATTGTTAGCATAATTCTGTGCGTTTCTAAGCAAAGGTAATTAATCCTAAAAATATGCTTTAATATGTACTAATTTTTAATTATCTTCGTTATAATATTATTGATAATTATTTAAAACAATTTAGTTATGACTCCACAAACAAAATCTCCGACAAATAAGTTGCTTGTAGCAATCATTACTACTTTTGGCATTGGTGGTGCTTTTATTTTACTTGGTGCATTATTCAAAATGCAACATTGGGTAGGAGCATCTGCATTACTTGTTGCAGGATTAGTTATCGAAGCTATTGCTATGCTGTTAATTACTGTTTATTTGGTAAAAATGGTAACGAAACCAAAGGTTGCTGCAAGCCTTAATCAATAGATATTTATCTAAAATTACCAATGCGTATTTTTACCCTTTTTACCTCCACTATATTTTTTTGCCTTACTTTCAATACTTTAAGTTTGGCTCAAGGGGGTACGTATTTTGTCGATTTTGAAAACGTATCGGGCAACCAGTATTCCTTAAATACATACAATATTAATGGGCTGCAATGGGAATCATTAGAGGGCTTAATTGGTAGCTCTACAAGCGATGTGAAATTAGATGCTAAATCTTTACGATTACGAAGAAACGGTGGTATCAATGGTTATTTTAAAACCATTCAAAATTACACCGAGGGCTTAGGGGCTTTATCCTTTTATTACTCCAGAGCAAATTTTGCCAACGATAGAACAGGCAATGCACCGAAATTAGAAGTTGCATATAGCATAGACTCCGGGCTAATTTGGACTGCTTTAGATACAATAGATTTCAGTGGAATTGACTCTTTACACTTTTACCAATCTGAGTTTGTAAACATTTTACAACCGATACAAATTAAGCTCGAAGTAATCTCCGGCGACAATGGCAAAAGAATAAACATAGATGACCTTACGATACAAAATGCATATTCAAATATTTCTATTCAATCGGTACTTCCGCAGGGGTATGGAATTAGTGCTGGCAGTAACCAGTTACAAATTGTATTTAGTGAAGCAATAGCTTTAGGGGATTCCGGAAAAGTATATCTTAACGAAGTAAATGGTGCGCTACAGAGTTTTGATGTATCGAGCAACAATATTTCTATAATTAATGATAGCATTGCTGTAATAGACAACATATTGCTTGCAGCAGAGAAAGATTATATTGTACTATTCGATTCTACCATTTTTAAGAGTACTGCTTTAGATTTATTATCTACGGGTATATACGATTCTACTATTTGGAATTTTGCTACTTATATACAAACAGTTAAAGAATTTTACGACCCTTTCGACGACTGTAATGATGGTATGATTGGTGATTTTTATACAGAAAATATTATTGGTGATGCGCAGTGGGATTGTGATTTATATTTCTTTGGTAATGCCCCTCCTTTTGCGCGTATAATGGGAGGTACTACTTCATCATCTTCCGATAACGAAGATTATCTTATTTACGCATTACCTGTTTTAATAAAAGATACAGACCTTGACAATCAAAAAATATTGCTCGAATTTGATGAAAAACGCAGATACGAAGGCGATTTAGTACAAAGAAGTGTGTTGTTTTCAACCGATTACAATGGTAATGCTACTAACGCTAATTGGCAAAAAATAGATAAAGACTTTAACGAATTAGTGATAGAAAACAAATGGCAAAATACAATCTGGGATATTACAAGTATCATTCCTAAAAATGTTCCTTTTCATCTTGCATTTAAGTACAAAAGTGAAACCACCACTACACCTACGGCTTACGAATGGTGTATAGATAATGTCAAATTGTATAGAAGTGATTCTCCGGTTGCTAACATTAAATATAGCAATAGTACAAACTCGTCTTTAACCATTTTGGGAAATCCAAATAAAGAAATCATAAGTGCTCTTATAGACTTAAAACATTCGGATAATTTCCGAATAGCACTTTACGATATAAATGGAAAAGTAGTTTATCAATCGTTTCTACATTTCAATTCGGGAGAAAATTATTTTACACTTGCACAATTAGGGATACAAGCCGGAATGTATATGCTACGTGCATCTAACCAAAAATATGCATTAAATGCTAAAGTCATAGTAACTGATTATTAGAACTGTCCTGTACCGAGTAGCACTAAAGTACAAGCATACATAAATGTTATGCCGTTTTTAGTCAGCAGGTCTGCCAATTCGGGATTTTCGGTACCTGGATTAAAAATGACTCTTTGTGGTTTGAGCGCGAGTATATAATCGTAGTATTGTGTTTGTATTTTTGGATTAATGTACAGTGTTACAGTATGTATATCATTAGCTTTTGGTAATGTTTTAGTAAAATGAACACCAGCTACATTCCCCTCTCGGTTTCCTGTTGCGAGTACATCTATATTATGGTTTCTAAGCCTATTAATAGCCATATTGCTGTATCTTTCGGGATTTTCCGAAGCACCGATTACCAAAGTTTTTTTGCTTGTATTCATACTAATAACAAAGTTAAAATTATTTTTCTACAAGCACATTTTTTAAAATAAAAAAAAGAGGTTGAAAACATATTCAACCCCTTCAATAAATGATTTATAAAATTACAATTATTTGATTACTTCAAACTTTTTATTGACATTGCCTTTGTCAGTAGTAATGTGCATATTGTATAACCCTGTCGCAAATGCAGATACATTTAATACAGATTTTTGGTCTTTAATATCAGCAACAAATACTCTTTGACCAATACTGTTAAAAATAGTAATTTCTTTTACCATTACTTTATCATTTTTATTAAATATAGTAATATAGTCTGTTGCCGGAGAAGGATATACTTCTATTGATTTAGCTATATTTTCTAACTCTTTAATGTTAGAGCCGATTGCAAATACATTACCATATCTCATTGTTTCTCCACAAGCGTTAGAGAGTTTTACGGAAACGATATAACTGCCTGTAAGTGCATACGTATGTTGTATCGGAGCATGCCCATAAACTATAGGGAAAGCATCTCCAAAATTCCATTCCCATACATCTACATTTGCAGCCATAGGTAAGTTAAATGTATATTGCCCCCCTCCATTATCAATAGCACCAATTGTATGTCCTGCAAACGGAGGCGATATCATTTCTACTTCAAAAGTGTCGTAGGCTTGGCATCCGCTCGGATTATATGCCCAAACCCAATGTGTTCCGGGTGTGGTAATGACACTAATTTGTCCTTGTCCTCCATTTTTCCAAGTGTAATCTGTATTAGGGTTATACCCTGCGTCTAAAGCAAGTGTATCGCCCTCGCAAAAGAAAGTATCCACCAAATCATTAAGTGCTATACCTTCAAATGTAGATTGTAATACAAAACTAATGGTGTCATTAAAAGTAGCTTCGTCCATAACATTATTGGGATCGCTTGTCCAAGTTTTTATATTTGCAGGAACACCTAAAGTTAAATTTACATTACCTAACGTAACATCTATATTATCTCCTGCAGTTAAGTATGGAGTTAGAGTGGTACTAATTGCAATAGATGGTTGTGGCACATTATTTAAAGTCCAATTTACATTAAAAGAAGTAATATCGTTTGTGCCAAAATTTCTACAATTAACTTTTACTTGATGTATTCCGGAACATAAATCATTTCCTAAAGGACTCACTAAACTTGCTACACCTGCGTCGTTTTCGCTGCCTACATCTAAGGAATAATCTTCAGCTTCGCCAAATGTACCTAAGTTACAAGGGTCGAAAATAGTTGATGCAAAACTACATGCGATGCGTAATCGTAAAACACCAGAAGTAGCAGTAAGAGGTACTGTAAAAGAACCTGTTATTACTTGCCCTCCACCAATAGTTCCTACAGAGGCATATACTTCCTCTCCGGGATCATCTAAAATTCCATTGTTATTCCAATCTACCCAAATTTTATACCCTTGAGACCAATTAGGATTATTAGTAAAAGAAAAATTTACTGTTTGCCCCATCATCGTTTTGTGTATCATAGTAGTATAATCGCTATACCCTGCACCTACACAACCTGTATTATTATTGGTTATATTAGTTATTCCCCCTGTTGTAGAAAAGGACTCTATGTAATCTCCAGAAGTACATCCAATTGTAGATGTGGGCGTACAATATGTTTGCGCATTAACAGCATTAATCGATAATACACTTGCGATTAGTAAGCCAAAAATAAATTTAATTTTCATAATGCATTTCATTTTAATAACAAACCGAATAAAACTAATGACATAACACACGACAGATTAGTTTTAATTAATAAAACGAAGTTATGGAAAATATTAAAATTTCAAACAGAAAATTTAAAAAATAAATATACGATTCTATAATTAAAAATAACAGTGGCTGCATATCAATTTCATTGGTATAATTTGTTTAAAACAGATATCCTAACCTTAATGCTACTATATTATTAAACTGATTGCCCCCTCCTAATCCTTCCGGTACATAATAGGCATTTCGGATTGGCGTAACGGAATACTGTATTCTAATGCCAGCAATCCAACCGTTGAATACCCCTGTTAGGTTTAACATTAAATCCACATTCTGGCTATTGAACTTAAATAATTCGGGTTCAAATTCGGTAGTGCCATAAGGTGTTTGGTATATTTCTTTAGATCTTACTAAGGCATTGTAAGATGCGCCTATGCCTACTTGATATTTCTGATTGATAATATAATTGAAAATTATAGGTATTTCTGCATAGTTCAATTTTATGTTGTAAAACTCAAAATAAGAACCAATATATCCATCTGCATTCTGCCTTGCACTTTTACTTCCTTTTTGAGAAAATAACAATTCTACATCGGTAACAATTTTGGGATGAATTTGCCATTTTACTATTCCACCTACATTTAGCCCTACTCTATGATAGCCAGATAAGCCATCGCCATCTATCTGGCACATATTAGCTCCTGCTACTATGCCTCCATAAAATCTTTTTTCGGTTTCATCGGTAAAATATAATGCTCGCTCTTCTTTTGCTTGCTGTGCAAATGCCGAAGTGCTGAAACTTACCAAAAATAAAACTACAATAATCCAATGGTGCTGCCAATTCATATTCTTTTTTTTAAAGCCCTTTTAATATTATCTTTTTGCAAAATTAATAAACGTATAGATTAATTAATTAGTCTTTAGCTTTATTGTAATAATTATATAATCTTACACATTCTACCGCTTCTTTTACATCGTGTACTCTTAGTATATTAGCCCCTTGGTGTAATGCTAATGTGTTTAAAATAGTAGTACCGTTTAGTGCATTTTCTGCTGAAGTATCTAATAATTTGTAAATCATAGATTTTCGCGAAAAACCAACTAATATAGGTACATTCAATTGTTTTAAATTGTGTAATGAATGTAATAATGTATAATTATGCTCTAAAGATTTACCAAAACCAAATCCGGGGTCTATAATTACATCTGCAATTCCTGCTTGTGTTAATTGATGCACTTTTTGGGCTAAATAGTCAAAAACGTCTAAGCTTACGTTTTTGTATTGCGGATTTTTTTGCATTTCTCGTGGTTTGCCTTGTGTGTGCATAGCAATATAAGGCACCTTTAATGCAGCAACAGTTGGAACCATATTTTTATCAAAATCTCCTGCGCTAATATCGTTTACTATATCTGCTCCTGCTTCAATGGCAATTTTCGCGACTTCACTTCTGAAAGTATCAATGCTTACAATGCTTTGCGGATGTCGTTCTTTTAATTTTTGAATTGGTAAAAAAATACGTTCACATTCTTCGGATACAGATATTTCTTCCGCACCAGGTTGTGTGCTTAATCCTCCAATATCTAAAATAGTAGCACCATCTTGCAGCATTTTTCCTGCGGTTTCCAAAATAATGTTTATATCTGTAATTCTACTTTTTTGAAAAAACGAATTAGGTGTAATATTGATAATACCCATTACTAAAGGACTGTCGATAGTAATTAATTTCCCTTTGACGTTAATAGAATGTGCGCTGATAGTTTCCAATTATTAAATGCAAAATATTAAGTGCTAAAATTACGATAGAAATAGTTAATTTGAATATTTAGTAAGCCCTATTTCGCAAACCCTACATATACGTTTGTGCCAATTTTGTCTATTATCTCCAATTAGCCTTTTGATATAACAACAAAAAAAGAGCGAGTCTTTAGACTCGCTCTTTTTTTTGTTACAATAACGGATTATCTAACTACTTCAAATTTTCTGATTAATTGCCCTTTGTCTGTAATCACTTTAATTGTGTACATACCAGACGACATACCAGATACATTTAATTCGTATTTAGACTGAAGTCTTACTTTTTCTGTATTAATCAACTGACCTAATACATTATAGACAGACACTTCTTCTATTTGGGCATTTGCCACCTCAATATTTAACTTTTCAGTACTTGGATTTGGATATAACTTTAAGTCAGAATTTTCAATTTCATTCACAGCTAAACCTATAGCATCTAATGTAATTGTTTCTTGTACCGGATCTCCTCCATCGCAAGAGCTAATCATAAGTATCGAAACATTGTACAATCCATGTTTTTTGTATTTGTGTGTAACAAAAAATCCGGTATCAACAGGTGAGCCATCACCGAAATCCCAAATTACATCTGCAACGTATTGTGGATTGATAAGATTAAAATTGTAAGTTAAATCCAACATGTAAATTGCATTTATACCATCGTTTGCAGGTACATCTCTATATGAGAGTACAAATTCATCGTCATCTTGACAACCAAATTCATTTGTAACTGTAACGCTATATGTGCCTGCAATATGTACATCTCTAAATTGACCAGTATCATTGTTATCCCATAGTTTATCGTTGGTTATATTGCCAATTCCGGCATCTAAAGTAACATGTTGCCCCATACATACTGCGCTATCAGGTCCTAAATATACTGTAGGAGAAGGATTGGTTGTAACTACAATTGTATCGTGTCCGCTACAGTTGTTTTGTAAATCTGATTTCAACACATAATATGTACCTGCTGTATAAACACTTCTTTGGTTCTGCGCAGAGTTATCATCCCATAGGTATATATATTGACTTTGAGGTCCTGCGGACAAGATTAATTCGTAGCCATCACAAATCAAGGTGTCTGGTCCTAAATTGGTTAGAATAGTTGTAGTCGGGGTTATAGGTAATGACAAGGTATCATTAGAATTACATTTATCTAATTCACTATTAGGTAGTGCGGTCCAAGCAGCAAATGTAGATGTCATACCCCACGGTACAAATACATTACCTAATAAAACTATTGCTGTATTAAATGGTGCTGCATTTCTATTGGATACAGTAGCTACATAGTGTACAGGAGGTTGTGGTACTCCGTTAAAGGTCCAATGTACCCAAACAGAATCAATATCATTTAAACCTTCGTTGACAATTCTAACCTGGAATGAACGTTCGCCACTACAGAATGAGCCTATAGGAGTAACTAAATCTCTTACTCCTGTATTAAACACATCGCAGGGTCCAATTTCAAAGGCACCTGGTGTAGGAGTGGTTGTACGATCATATCCATAAATATCGTCTTGTACATAGGTAAACACATCGTCTCCATTCTCATAAAACAATAACTCTTGTGGTTGCATATTACCATTTACCTCATCAACATAAAGAGGATCGTTTTCTAATGAACCTACTTCTTTTAACGGATAAGCAGTTTGGAATGCAGCGAGTGTAGCATAGTTTGCACCATAATATCCCCAATATTGAGTACCTGCTTGCGTTGTGTTAAAATATACATTATCCTTTTGCATGTCTACATTATTTGCGCTGCTCGATATATATATACCATATTTTGTGCCAGTTGTTCCCCCTGTGAATGTTATGTTGTTGTTTTTAATTGTAAAATTATTAGCAGTTTGAGTACTTGTATAGCACATCAGTCCATACATAGTTCCCGCTCCTGAAATAATAGAATTATAATTTATAGTATTATGATAAACATGAGTATTTGCATTATTATCTAATAACATTCCATAGTGTGTGGAAAGATAAGTATGCATATTGTATATTGCATTATTTGCAATGGTTATTGGAGTATTAGGTCCATTGTAGTAATTATATGCATAAATGCCATAAACAGAAGTATTGTATGTATAACCTACCGCAGATAAATCATGTATTCTGTTGCCCATAATTTTACCACCTTGCATATAGTATAAATACATAGCATAAGTTGTGATTGTGCCTACTGCAGTTCTATCCTTTCTGTGTAAATCATTTCCTACAAACTCTAAATGATTTACTCCATAAGCATAAATACCCATATAGTAAAAGTTGCTTATGTCGTTGTTGTAAATTTTAATATTGGTTGGTCCGGTATTTAATACCCCCGTTGAATAACTTGGAGAACCATAAACGGTTATTAAATAATAAGCACCATTAGGGTTATTATTTGCACCGCCTACTATTCTGTTATTGGCTATGTATATATCGTTAGCCGTAGTTGCTGATGTTACACTTGATGTGCCAGAAATGGCAATAGCTGCAGCTGAAGTGGTTGCAGTAGTCATAGACGTTAGGTCTATATGACACCGGGTTATAGTATCGAATTGTGCTCCATTATATATGTGTACTCCCCATCCAATAGAAGTGTTTTGAGTTTGTATATGCAAGCTATCAATGGTTACATACCGTGTTCCGTTAAATGCAACTATGGGTGCATTAGCAATAGCACTACTATTAAATCTTAGCGTATTTCCATTACCATTAATTCTTACTGTATTGATAGTACTTGAGCCAGGTATATTATTTAGCAAAAATCTTTCTGTATATGGTCCGGAACCATTTACTACATTTACTATTACCGGAGCACAAACACCTATAGTGTTTAAATCATTAGCTAAAGTAGTAAAGTTATTATAGTTTGTACCAGCTGTTGGTAATGCAGAATTAATAGTGTATGTACCACCTAATTTTGTAGCTCCATTAAATGTAAAGGTATCATTTGACGGAACTGCGTCTGGTATATTGTTGGGTAAAGTAGTCCAAGCTTTTACAATATGAGAACCTGGTGAGAAATTGTAATTTCCAAGAGTTACAACTCTAAAATTATTTACTGTACCTATTGTGTCTATTGGTGGAGTAAACTTAAACCACTGACTTGGTTGTGGGTTACCATTAATTGTCCAATGTACATATACAGAATCTATTAAATTATTGCCATAATTATTAATTCGAGCAGTTACAGTTTGATTTCCTGCACAGAATCCTGCAACCAAGCTTGGCAATGTAGATACCCCTGCATTATTAGGTACAGGTGGGGTCATTAATGTAAATACAACTAAACCATGACCTTGCCTTACTCCTCCATTATTAACTTGATTTGTGCCAGAGTTATAAGAACCGCCACCGCCACCAACTTGTTGAGCAGTTGTAGATGAACCAGCACCGCCGCCGCCACTATAGCCACCACCACCACCGCCGCGACCATTGTCCCAACTATTGGCACCGCCGCCACCGCCAAATCCTCCCCAACCACCACTTGATGTTGCTGTACCTCCTTGTCCGCCATTAATAAAGCTTTTTCCACCATGAGGTGTTCCACCGCCATTTCCAGTAAAACCGCCGCCACCGCCGCCAATACCAGCTTCAGCTCCACCATTACCACCTGTACCACCCGCACCACCCGCAGTGCCAGTACCATTGTTGCCATTTGTAGTAGTGTTGCCATGAGAGCTTGGTAAAATGGCAGTATTATAACGTGCGCCGCCACCTCCACCTGCCACTATTATAGGTGTGTTTGTACTTGTTGCAACAAAGCTACCGCCGCCGCCGCCATATTGGTTTGTACCACTACCTACACAACACCCACCTTGTTGACCTACCAAAACTTTAACTTGTTGATTTGAAGCAAAAGTAAATTCACCACTCATATATGCTCCTCTTCCAGCAAAAGGCCCATACCCTTCTGCCCCGTAAACTTCAACTTTGTAAGTACCACCTATTGGAATATTCCAAACTTGTATACCACTTGATGAAGTTACTAAACCAGCTAAAGTTGTAAAGGCATACGCAGTATTTACCTGTGTTTGTGAGGGGCCATCAATACCTGTTGCATTACAGTTTGTAAATGTATATACCTGTGCTTGTATATTTGCACTTATTGCCACTAAAATTATTAATGGCAAAACCAATTTTGTAAAAAATCTCTTCATAATAAATTTCCACTTATAATAGTTAGGGAACAAATTTAATGTTAAATTTTCATAGTAAGAAATAATAATTTAGATTTTTGTTCAAATTTGTAATCGTAATCAATTTTAGCTTAATACTACCTTTTAATTTTGTATTAGTCATATTTGCTGTTCCATAAAACTGTCTTTACTTCAACTAAATTGTTAGTTATATGCATTAAGAATAAAAGAAAGTAGGGCATAAGATTTACTTTTGAGATTTAACACCAAAAGTAATTTCGAATGCTCTATGAGGTTGAAATTATTAAATTTTTTTTTAGTATGTGATTTACTAACAGATTTAGTTAATAAAAAGCAACTTAGGTTAAATCGCTTTCATATCGCTTCCGATAATTCTGAAAACAAACCTATTTTTGCTTATTCTTTTATTTAAAACAATACATTTGAAAGCTGCAATATTCGATATGGACGGGCTACTTTTAGATACAGAGCCACTTTGGGGAGAAAGTATGTACGAAGTAGTAGAGAAACACGGACTGAATATCCGATACGATTTGTTTAAACATACACAAGGATTTAGAATTTACGAAGTAACGGCTTTTTGGAAAGAAAGGTTTGGCTGGAAAAGCAATATTTCGTCTGAAATGATGGCAGAAGAAATATTGGACAACATTATCGAAAGAGCACAAAAAAAAGGCAATGTAATGCCGGGTGTATTACAAACACTTGAATTACTTAAAAGTCATAACATTCCATTAGGTGTAGCCACTTCTTCTCCAGAGCGTATGACGGATAGATTACTTAGCCATTTTAACATTAAACATTACTTCGATTATATTGCTACGGCAGATAAAGTAAAATACGGCAAGCCACACCCTGACGTGTATTTGATGTGCGCCGAAAAATTAAATACAGACTCGTGGCAGTGCCTTGCGTTTGAAGATTCGCTTAATGGTATGATTGCCGCCAAAGCAGCAAGAATGAAAACGGTAATTGTTCCCGAAAACATTTATCATAACCCCGAAAAGTTTGCCATAGCCAATTTGTTACTCCCTACATTAGAGCAATTTAATTTTAAACATTGGCTCGATATTGCCGAACAATAATTTTATGATGACAGAAAAGACCAAAAATAATCTCTTGCAATATTTGTGGATTGTTACTTTGGGCTGCATATTGTTTATTCCCAATATCGGCTCGGTGCATCTTTTCGATTGGGACGAAGCTAATTTTGCAGAGGCGGCAAGAGAAATGCTTTTGAGCAAAAATTATCTCCGCGTGCAGATAGATTATTTGCCTTTTTGGGAAAAACCACCATTGTTTATTTGGCTACAAACGCTGAGTATGTCTGTATTTGGCATTAATGAATTTGCTGCGCGTTTCCCTAATGCCATTACCGGAATTATTACTCTTTGCACTATTTTTTATATAGGAAAAAAAGAACAAAATCCTATTACGGCTTGGTGGTGGGTGCTAATGTATGTGGTTTCGTGGTTGCCACATTTTTATTTTAAAACAGCTATTATAGACCCTGTTTTTAACCTTTTTATCTTTCTGGCATTTTATCAATTTTACTTAACCATTAAAAATAGTAGCAGCAAACATGCAGCACTTTCCGGATTGTGGATAGGCTTAGCAGTATTAACCAAAGGGCCTGTGGCGATACTTATAGCATTACTGTCTTTTGTGGTTTTTGTAGTGCTGAACAAAGGAATAAAAAACGTAAAAATCAGTAACTTATTAATGGTGTTTTTTGTGGCGTTTGTAGTTACATTTACTTGGTTTGGCATAGATATTATACAAAATGGTTGGTGGTTTACGCAGGAGTTTATTACTTACCAAATTCGCTTACTTACTACCGGCGATGCAGGGCACGGACAGCCTTTTTATTACCATTTTGTGGTATTGCTGATTGGCTGTTTTCCTGCTTCTGCATTTTTATTTCAGTTTAAAAAGCAAGATAGCCATCACGATTTTACAAAATGGATGTGGATACTCTTTGGCGTTACGCTTATTCTTTTTTCAATTGTCAAAACCAAAATTGTTCATTACTCCTCTTTGTGTTATTTGCCACTTACCTATTTGGCTGCATTGCAATTGCAAAAACTAAGTATGGAAGAACGCAAACTAAAAAATCTAACCAAATGGTTGTTATTTACTACGGGAATTTTGGTGTATTTGGCAATTATGTTGCTCCCGATATTATTATTACACAAAGAAAAATTAATACATTATATCAAAGATGAATTTACCGTTGCTAATCTACAAGCATTAGTACAATGGGAGTATTGGCACGCCTTACCAGGAGCAATGGGAGTAGTGCTGCTTGTAATTACTTTAATAATGATAAAAAAGAATTTTGTGTTAGCAATTCGCAATTTGGTAGTAGGGCAGTTAATCTTGTTGCCATTGGTGTTTGTAACTTTTGCCCCCAAAACAGAACAATACTCGCAACACGCTGCTATAAATTTTTATAAAAGTTTTAAAGGACAAGATGTATATATTCAAACGCTTGGTTTTAAAAGTTATGCAAGTTTATTTTATGCAGACAAGCAGCCACAAACTTATCCCGAAGAGTATATTAATGATAAAATGACTTGGTTAATCGCAGGGGAAACAGATAAGCCTGTATATTTTATTACACGAATTACAGATGCAAACCACTGGGAAACCAATAATCCGCAATTAGAAAGAATAGGGGAGGAGAATGGGTATGTGTTTTTTAAGAAAAGAACACAGCCATAAATTTCAAGCGCAATCGATTGATTATTCTTTTACAATTTTTGCATCAAATCGTTTGCCGGATTTATCCCATAATTGTAAAATATAAATGCCTCTATGTAAATCGCTAATAGAAATAATTGGCGAAAAATCTTGTTGCCTTACGGTTCTTCCTAAGCCATCTATGATGTTGATATTTACTATTTGAAAATGCTGTGCAATATCTATATTAACGATAGACGAAGAAGGGTTGGGGTATATTTTAATATTGTTATTGTTGTTTAATACATTAATGTTATTGGGTTTAAAACTGCTGTGTTTGGCGTAAAATCTCCATGTTTCTACTGCAATATCGAATTCGTTATTAGTAGTATTGTAATTATGCCAAAAATGTCCGGTATTATGCACTTTGTATAGTGCTACTTCTTTAAAGTTGGAGTCTGCGCCTTGGTTGTAACTATATTTTGTAATAAAAAAATTACTGTTACTATTACCAATAATAGTGGTGTCTGCATCGGGTATTACATTATTTCTTTCTGTCCAATATGTTATAAGACTATCAACACTTAATCCTGCCGGTGCAGAAAATAGTCCAGATTTAAAAATACCTTCCCAGGTAACTACAGAATCGTCGGTACCATGAAAATGTGCTATTGGTAATTTTGCATCATTACAACTATCTAATGTAAGAGCTTTGGTACCTGCGTTAGATGCTGCTACCCTAAAATATTGTGGTACTTCACAGAGTAGTCTTTGTGTAAAGAAACCACCATTAGAGAACCCGCCGATAAATACGTGCTCTCCATCTATGTTAAAGTTAGATTTTACGGTATCTAAAAGTGCCAAAATAAAACCTACGTCATCAATATCGGGATTAAGCGTAATGTCGCCTATTAATGTCCCTTCTAAAGTAATGCCGCTATTCCATGCCGGTCCGAGACTACCTAATCCTGTTACGGTATAAGGTAATGCTTCGGGCGAAACTAATAATATATTGGCTGTATCCGCAATTGCTTTCCAATTAGTAAAGTCTATGTCGTTTTTGGAGCCACCAAGTCCATGAAACATAAACACTACGCTCATATTAGTGCTGGTGCTACTTTTACAATAGGTTTTATAAGTTCTGTTATGTCCATCAAAGTCAAATGACTTTTGTTCCCATTGTTGGGCTATGCTCCAATTAGCAGTATATATAATTAGAATTAAGAAAGTAATTGAAAATCGCATAATGTTTGCTTTTAAATTCGGTAGTTTCAAGTGATTTTAATGCTCTTCTATATTAATTTGAAATGGTAGTGCGATACTTGCATTTTCTTTTAGTGTATGTTCGAGCCTTAGTTTTAAATAATTGGTAAGTTCAGTATTAGTTTTATCTGAATGGAGCTTTAGATTAATCTCAATAAATCTATTCACGCCAATTTTAGCACCATGCATCGGTTTAACTACTTTTTTGACACTAACGGATTTCAGTTTTTCCGAAAAAATAATAATACATATTCTTTTCAAATCGTCTTCACTTACTATTTTACCTCCTGAGGACAAGTATAATGCCAATGCATTGTTTTTGGAAATTTCATTTGGAGACTCTAACCCTCCTAAGGCAGCTGTTAGAGAAAATGTTTCAGAAGATACGGATTCGGAGTGCCTATCTGCTTCAAATCGTACATTGGATTTCAGAAACTGTGCAGCATTTGGGTCTGTAACCCAATAACTCACGTGTACTACACTTTCTTTTTTTAAAGCATTTAAAAGTAAATAATGGTAGTTGGAACGTAATTTTTTAGAAATATGTACCCTGTCTTCTAAACGATTTATAATTCTTTGAATTTCTTTTAAATTAATGGTTATATCATCATTGCCAATACGACTAAAATATGCGCTTTGGTCGTGTATAGATTCTTTAAGTAAAGCGACTAATTCTTGTATGTTTTTACTACCCAAGCTGCCCATTTCTCCTGTTCTTAAGATTGCTTTTCCTTCTTCTATTTTATTGTCATTGACTTCTAATACCTCTTCATATTTGTCATTGATGCCGGATATTTCGTGTACATCTAAAAACGTATATTCTGTTGGTAATGGTATAACATTAACCCAAGGGTCGGTCGGATAGTCTAAATGAATTAAAGTTCTATTAATTACAGGGAATGCATTAATGCCGAATTGGATTCGGGAAAGCACATCAGGACTGAAGTAATGATTTAGATGAAATGTTAGGAAAATGTAATTGTCTGTATTTAATTGCTCTAACAATTTGGAATTTACATTTTGTTCCCAATCTTGCGGTATTGCTTGTTTTTGGATTGGTAAATCTGAATCGATGAAATAAAAATTTCTTTTGTATATACCCGCTACTTCTTTTTCGATTTTTTTTACATATTTATTTTCAAATTTATTAAGTACTTCAGATAGATTGAGTTCAAATTGTTCATTGTATTGATAGCCTTGGCAAAATTTAATTTCATCATTGTTTGCTGTAACTATGGCACTAGACAATGCAAAAAAGAAGTTTTCTGTTTCCGAATGACCTGAAAGGTCGAAAAATAGGGATAGCCCTTTGAGATTTTTTAAAGATTCATCTGCTTTGATTGCAAAATGTATTTTGTTAACCAATTTGCTATTACCTCCATCTGATAATACAGTAAATACACCTTCTTTGTTAGAGGATATTACCTTGTTGCCTATCAGTACATACGGTAATTTTGCTTTGAGTAATCTAAATTTTCCAATAGGCGTAAATTTTACTACTTCCTCTTTTACGGGTTCTCCAATAGAATGTATTTTGACAGTAGATTTAAAGGAAACGTTTTTGTTTATTTCTGCAATATTTTCTGAAGGAAGCGATTGAATGACACAGCTTGCCGGTCTGGATTTAAGAATGGCTTGTGGTACAATCTGTTCAACCATACGGGATATAAGCCTATTTCGTATGGTATTAATGCGTAGTCCTGTTTTTTCTAATTCTGATGCTACTGCTTCGAATAGTAACATCACTAATGGATCGAAATTTTTTTCAATCTGGTTTTCGGGAATATCCCAAAGCTTTGCAGCAGATTGAATCATCCTGTCTTTAATTTGCTCTTTCCTTAACATTGAGTCCATAGCTTGTTTGTTGTTTTTTCTTCTTTTATCTAATATTGAAAGTTAAATGCCAATATTGTCTTGATGTAGAATGATTAGAATGATGTTATTTAGTCAAAATCCATAGGACCTATAAAGAAAGCGGTTTGGAATTGATACGGTTCTTCACTTCGTGCAATGCTACCTGCTATAATAATTTCTACTCTTCTTCTTTGCATAAAGCCGCCTGTATCAGATTTAGTTACTTCTTGTTTTACATTTACCTGAATGCTAACATTGGTAAGGCGAGGTTCATAAATGCTTATTTGTTCTTGTAGCGATTCTATGATTATGTCTCTTCTTTTGTCGTTAGGTAAATGTATATCGTAATCATAATCTAAATATTTAGCACCATAATTTTCGTCAGACTTATGCTCACCCCTTACAGTAGTAATGAGTAAGTGTAAATTCATGGAAATGGATAACTTTACATCACAAATATTAAAATTTTCCCCTTCTAAAACTTTTCCGAAATTCAGTGGTAGCCTAAGAAACTGTTTCAATTTTTACAGATTTACAATGTTACATATAGTATCGTTACGCAGCCCTCTTGTCTTACTTGTTTAACCGTTTTAATTTTGGGTTTGCCCTTAAATACTCTACCCACTAATCCTCTTTTTTGTTGTAGTGTTTGGAAGAGTTCTCCAAAAGTCATTATCTCGTCATTTACCTTCACTTTAGTTTGGTCTCCATCGCACAGGTAATCATTAAAATCTTTTAGTTGGATTTGTTTTTCGATTACTTTATCCAAAAATTGTTTTAAAAGTTCATCTGGTATTTCTTGAAATATTTTTTCTTCACCGCCATTTCTATTGGGTTGAATAATTGGGGTTGGGGTTGCTAAGTCGGGGTCATCTAATCCTGCATTATTAGCGGCTATTGGAGCTATTACTTTTACGGGTTTTATGGTTTTGGTATTAATATCATTATTAAGTATTAAGCATACATAATACACTCCTTCTCTAATGATGGAATAACTTACTTTTTGCTCTTTGCTTACTCCATATTCCGGTTTTCCTTCTATAGTCCATTCGTAAGCGTCTGCTACTATTGAAGTGCTGAAATTTAAGATATCTCCGGCAACAATTTGTGAAGGTCCTTGTATAGAATTATTTATTTCTTCTAAAGTCCATTTCATTTTTTCTGCTTCCTTAATATTGAAAATTATAGAGGAAGATTGCTTGCCATTAATTGAAGCTATATTTAAAGTATATAATCCGGAAGAGGTATAGGTGTATTCTATATTTTGGCTTGAAGTTACAAGTTTATTGCCATCTCCAAAATCTAAGTTTAGAGCAGTATCTTCTGAGCCTTTTATCTGTATATAAATTTTTTCATCGATAAAGAATTCGTTATTTTCTCTTTCTAATTGATTGCGGTCTAATACGGTTATTAATAAAGGTTGCGTAGCTGCCGGTTTAAATAACTTGAAGCTAAATAATAAACCAGAAAGTAACATCGTAATGGACATAACAAGCCAAATGCTGATATCGAAACCGCCTAATTTTTTGGTATAAGTAAAGTTATTACTCATTTGTAATTTAGTTTAAATTGGAAATTTGTATTGAATTTATTATCGTTGCATCATCATTATTTGTTGCTGTAATTGTTCTGACCTCTCCTTCCAAGAGTCTCTGTTTTTGGTAATTTGCTCAATAAGTCTATCTTTTTCAACTAATCTTTCATCAAAGTCCGCAGTGCTACGTAGCATTTTCTTGTCGTATTGTCTGTCGTTAAGGGCTTTAATAATTTTCTCATACATACTTTTATTGCCAGTTTCTACTTTACTTACGGCTGCGTCTATCTCTTTAATAGTTTGGCTTATTCTGCCATCTATTATATCGGTATGTAAGCCTGCAATATTTACTGTATCTAATAAACTATATGCGATTTTAATTTTTGCCATTATCTCATCTCTTGTTTTATCTTGCATTTCGTATGCCTCTAACTTTTCTCTCAACTTATTGTTTTCTTTTACCGGCACTCTGGTGCCAAAATATACTGCAAGCACTATTAAAGAAACTGTAATAATGAAAAATAATAAAAAACGAAGGAAGGCGGATTTTCTTTCTGATTTATTTTGAGATTGCATAAACTGTATAATTAATTGATTTTAATTGATAATACTAATGTTGTTTTTATGGATATTGTTTAGTTTATCCAAAAAATCTACGTTTGGGTTTAGACTGTTCTTGTGGGGCTTCTGGAGTGGTATTGTGCTCTTCTTTAATAAATATGCCGGTTTCTTTTCTTTTTCCAATAAATTCTAAATTGTTAAGTGTTTGGAACAGGGTATTAATTACTTTCACAAATCTAACAACAGGTCTAATATTTGCGTTTATATCGTT
Organism: uncultured Taibaiella sp.; assembly: GCA_964448955.1. Classification (GTDB taxonomy): domain Bacteria; phylum Bacteroidota; class Bacteroidia; order Chitinophagales; family Chitinophagaceae; genus MKSF01. Next base: position 142,860 of record CAYUXT010000001.1, read on the forward strand.
ATGGTTATATCTTATTTCAGCAATTGAAGTGAGTAAGTTTTCAAATTCTCCTTGGCTTATATCGCTCCACTCAGATATATAGTTTAGAAGTTCGTCTTTACCGGAACCACTGCGTAATGAAATAGTGTTTTTAATGCTTCGTGCAAGACAGGCTGCATCTTGTATTAGGCTCGAAGGTGTTTCATACATTTTGCTCCATCGAGAGGAGGTAATGATTGGACTTAGGGCTATTATTATTCTATCGCAAAGAAATAATACTAATTGAGAGAGATCGTTTTGCTGACTTTTTTTGTAAATTTTCTGAACAATATTAGAACTCAACTGCTCTAAAGATGCATAAAAACTATCTAACTCCGAATGTAATGAAACTAAATCGTATGATGATTTAACTGTAACACAGGGCGGTATATACTCTTCATCTACAGCTACTGTATTACCATTTACCAATATTTTACCAAGGGTAAGTGATAATGGATTTTGTGCAAATTGATTATAATTAGATTGGGTAATTAATTCTAATTTATAGGTTGGTTTTATGAATGGAAATCGAGGTGGATCTTCATTTGTATCCGGTTCTCCATAAGGAACGGGATTAAAAGGATTGGTTGTTAATACTAACCAAAAAATAGCTTCACTATTAGAATTAGTAAGGGGAAATATTACAGAAGGAGTTCCATCGGTTTCGTCATTAGAAACATTTTTGTCAATATTTACGAACATACCTCCAAGGGTAATAGCTTTACAGTTAATCACTGAGGCTCTAACTGTATTTTGGTTATCAACCGATATTTGTACATTAAAATTATCTGCTCCTTCTATCACTCCATACTTAAATGGAGAAGTATTAACCGAGGCTACATCGGCAGCGAATGCGATTTGTGCATTCTGTAAGGTAATAAAATTGTCCTTACTTAATTTCATTCCATCTATCCAATTAACAAGCGGGTATGTACTTTGATGCATCATAATTATGTTATCTGGTATTTATTAATTTGAATCTTGTATTTAATGTTAGGATAATGCTCTCTCACAGATGATGATGGTATCTTCCTTAATTTTATTTTCTCTCATAGATTTACTGCTATCTAAAATTCTTGATAATTTGTTCCACTTACCCTTTGTTCGGAAGCCCCATTGAAATCCTTCTTGAAATTCATTTACAAATTCAATAGGAGTTTCACTTTGTTGGTCATTGTAATCATTTATAAAATGGTAAAACAAATCTCCTAACAATATATCTTCGGGTGCTTTTGCTCTAAAATAAGTTGCATTTCTATCATCTACTTTTTTGGGTATTTCAAATCCCATCACTATTATCTTTTCATTTTCTTTTTCGTCGGGAAGGGGTATTGGTGTATCTATCGGATATTGCCAGTAGGTATATATGGGAGGGGTAATAGAGTAAGCGGATATAAATGTGTGCCAAATAAAGATAGGTATGAAGAAAAAAATGAAACTACATAAAATAGGATAGTATAAGAATTCGTTATTTTTTAAAAAATAGTGCATTGCAATAAATGCTGCCAATCCTAATAGAATGATAGACAGTGCATACGTTAATTCAGCTAAAAATTGTTTGTTTTTATTGTTCGGTGTAGATTTAAAATATTTTTTATTAGCCCAGGCTACAAATATTATACCGCCTAATAAATATAAAGATGACAATATCCAAAAAAAAGTAAATGGATTCTCTACAATATAGGTAAGTCCAAAAGCAATCCCGGAAGTTAATCCAGATGTTCCGAAATTATAAAACCAGGGCTTTTTCCCAAATTTTCCAAAACCCGAACTCAAATGCTTTACTACTGCCATGAGTATGGGCACAGAGGAAAGAAATGGCAATATTAATATCAAAAACGATTTAAGACTCATAGTATTTAATTCATTTAATTAATTTGACTGTAACTCCAAATTCTTATTACAACGCAAGCCCTAACCCAAGTACAGCTTCATTTAGTTTTTGCAGTTTAATGTTTTCGTTGACTTTAAAATGAAATTCAGCATCAATATCAAGTGGTATAAATAGTTCTCTAAACCTTTCGATTAGTTTTCCAAAAGGTTTGTTTTTATGGAATGTATCTAACTCATTGGTTTTTAAATCATGTATTGTTATTTTCCAGATAAGAATATTTTCCGCTTTATTTTGTGTAGTGGTAATTAATCCTAATCGAGCCTTTCCTAAGGGTTCAAATTGGCTATCGCCATATTTTTTTATGATTGTCTCAATAGACGAAGTAACTTTTTTTTGCAATATTAACGACAACGCTAAGGAGGTTAAGTGAATGTTTCCTTTTAATACTTTAGCATAAGACATTAATCTAAGCATTATAGCTGCCTCAGGATTGGGTAATTCTTTAGATGATATTCCCCAAAACTGAAACCATTCATTGGATAATTCTCCTCTTTCGATTTCAGTAAGTATTTTTCTTTCTTCTAATTCCGAAAATATGGAGTAAAGAAAAATTTCTCTTTCTATTGGTGCAAAAAACTTTCTGGCATCTTGTTCTTCTTTTTTAAATCTTGTATGCTCGGCAAGCATACCTTTTGTGCCTATTGTCCTTCTTCTGCCCGCAGATTGATGTATGATGCCGTCGGGTAGTATATCGTAAATGCCGTTTCTATTTATGTCTAAAGTAAAATGTACACTTGGTGCTTCGTCGTCAATTTTTACCTTTTCAATATCTGTTCTGTAAGTTTTTCTAAAAGCACTTTTAAATTTAAAATCAAGTTGTTTTAAATGAATGCCATGTTCAAGTACAGAAGCACAATATGCTTCTGCATTTAGTGTGTTTTCCGGTTTTATAGTCAATCCAATCGGCATAATAACTTGTCTTTAAAAACAAACAACCGCATTGAGTACGGATTGCAAATATAACAGAAAATAAATAAGGAAAAATTATTTTTTAGAATAGTTGCAATATTAATTTGTTTTGTTATTTTTGTGGTCTTTAAAAATATTATTCATTCTTAATTTTCCAAACTATGAGTTTTAAAGCAAAACTAACTGTAGCCGGAAAAGATTACAATGTGCTTCATTGCAGTTATGGTCTTTTTCAAGAGGTTGACGCCACTGGTCGCCCTTCTTCCATTACACGTGGAGGTAAAATAAAAATTACCGTTGAGAGCACTCAAGAAACAGATTTGTTTGAGTGGATGTGTAATAATTTCGAAAGAAAAGATGGTAGTGTTACCTTCTTAAAGCGCGACTCTGATGCCACAATGAAAGAGTTAAAATTTAAAGAAGGTTATTTGGTTAATTTTGATGAAAGATACGAATCTGTTAACGAAAATCCAATGTTGCTTACTTTTGTAATATCGGCTAAAGAAATTACAATGGGTAATGGTACTCATACCAATGAATGGGTTTAAGTTAAACATTACTAATTCATCTTTATTTAATTAACTTAATAATACTCCGAAGGCATTAATAAAAATTTAGTGCCTTTGTTGTATTGGTTATTTGAATAAATTTACTTTCTTATTTTCATCTCAAAATCTATAATATTATGGGATTAACTGATGCTGCACTTCCGGATCCGCTTAAATTTGCAAGTAAATCAAAAAAAGTCGAAATTACCTGTAATGGGGATAAAATTCCATTGTTTTCTGATTTAGTAATTAAGCAAGAATTAAATGCCGTAAGTACTTTTTCTTTCATTTGGAGAAAAGACATTAAAGAAGGAAATCTACCCGGTGTTTCTTCCGGCAAGACTTCTTTCTTGTCTAAACATTCAGATTTTCAAAACAAACACATAGGCAAGGAAGTTAAAATAAAAGCATTAAGCCAAGACGGGTTAATATATAACGGCATTATTAGCTCTATAGAATGTTTTAATCCATATAAAAGAAATGTAGAATATAAAGTAGAAGGCAAAGGATATATCTGCAAAATGGCAGACATAGAAATGTGTAACAGTTGGCAAAACAAAAATTTAAAAAATATCATCAGTGATTTAGTAAGTCTTACAGGAATTAGTGATAGCGATTTTGAATGCAACACAACGCATACAGACCCTTTGGCTTATGTAGCACAATACAACCAATCCGTATTTAATTTTATAGCATCATTAGCTATTAAGCACGGACAATGGTTTTATTATACAGGCGAAAAAATGGTTTTTGGCAAACCAGACTCTAAAAGTCCTACAAAAATATCAGCACTTACTTCACACCTTTTTGATATTAAACTCAAAACCAATTATCTTGCCTATCAAGAATATGCAAAAGGATTTGACGAAAAAGAAACCAAATCAATTGACGCCACTCAATTTTCGCCAGCCAAACCCGATAAATTATCTCAACCCCTATTTCATTCTTCTTTTGAAGGAGGAAAATCTTTTGTAAAAGGAAACAAAAGCAAACAAACAAGTTATATACCTGCTGCCTCAACCAAAGAAAGCATTAAAACGATACTCGAAAAATCATTCAAAGTGAAGCAGTCTTCTTCTGTTTATATTACAGGAGAATCCAATGTGCCATCTTTAGGCATTGGTAAAACTGTTAAGCTAGAAGATAGCGATGATGCAGAAATAGACTCATTTGTAATTACAGAAATTACACACGAAAGTTCGCATTTTGGTCATTATATTAATAAGTTTAAAGCAGTACCTAAATCCAATGCTTTTCCGCCACCAATTAACCCTCCTGCCAAAATCTATACCCCCGTTCAGATGGCAATCGTTAAAGCCAACGACGATAGCAAAGAAGACGACAGCGTAAAAGGAAAATCTAAAGTAAAAGTTCACTTTCCTTGGCAAGCAGACAACGAAACTACACCTTGGATAAACCTGATGGGCTTACACGGCGGTTTAGACAAAGGAGTCCATTTTCTCCCCGAAATAGAAGATATAGTAATGGTAGATTTTGTAGATGGTAATGTAGAAATACCGTATGTAATAGGTACAGTTTATACCGGAAAACAAAAGTCTAATATTGAAACCAAAGATAATAATCTAAAATCTATAGCTACGAGAGAAGGATTAAGATTACAATTTGACGATGATAAAAAAGCTATTACAATAGCAGATAATTTTTTAGACAAATTTCCAAGAAACTATTTAGAAACAGACAATAGCAAGTTTTTAAAAATTGAATCATCTGAAAATGATGAAAACGCAGCTACTATTGTTTTAAATAAGAAAGAAGGCTTGGTAATTACCGTTTTAAAAGGAGGCAACGAAATTACATCAATCGTCTTTGATGCTAATTCCAAAAAAATAACTATTGAAGCTCAAGGAGATATTGATATTACTGCAGATAAAAAGATTAACCTTAAAGGGCAAGAAATAACACTTAAAGGTCAAAAAATTAGTATTAATGCTGATACTGCATTAGAAATGAAGAGCGGAAACGAAGTGAAAATAGGAGGAACAAAAATTGCTGCAAATGCAAATGCGCAATTAGAATTGAAAGGGGCTATGGGTAAATTAGAAGCCTCTGGAATGCTCGAAGTTAAAAGTTCTGGAATATTACAAGTTCAAGGTTCTTTAGTAAAAATTAATTAAAATGGTTTACTGTTGTTTCGATACGGCAATTAACGGAGAGTATTCATTATTCAGATTAAAAAATGAATACAAAGACCATATTTGCTTATTTGAAAACACCGAAGACGAAAAATTACAAGATATTGCCCCTTGGTTATTTCTAATAGATAATAACAACATATTGCAAATTGGAGAAAACGATGAACTAATAGACCTAAACCATCTTGTTTTTTTTGAAAGCAGTGCAACAATTAAAGACTTAAATATTCACCTTCAAAAATTTATTTACTACAACTCATCAGAAACACAAAGTTGGTTTTTTAGATTTTGGGATGCAAGAGTAATGAGTGTCTTTTTAGAGTCAAGTGAAAAAAATGTTCTCTTCGATTTTTACGAACATACAATACAAAATATATATTGTACAAAGGAAGGCGAAGGGTGGAAACAATATAAAATAAACAGTAACGGAAACATTTTGACATCTGAATTAAATTTCAGCAAAATTCTTCCACTACCTACTACTATAATTTGATTGCAGAAAAGGATTATTAATTAAATTGTCAGTTAAAAATTACATTCAATGTCATTACCAGCAGCAAGATTATCAGACAACCATGTATGCCCAATGGTAACAGGTGTGGTGCCACATGTAGGCGGTCCCGTAATTATGTCCACAAGCCCTACAGTACTTATTGGCAACCTGCCGGCGGTAACTATGGGTAGTATGTGTACTTGTGTAGGACCTCCGGATACCATTCTAATGGGTAGCCCTACTGTATTAATTGGAGGAAAGCCTGCCGCTCGATTGTCAGATACTACATCACATGGCGGTACTATAATATTAGGTTGTATGACAGTTTTAATCGGATAAATTAGACTTAACTATGCATATTAAAGAAATGGATTTAGATCTAACTATTATAAGAGCAAATCAGTTAAAAGATTTACTCAATAGAGAAAGTTTATTAGATGCCGCCCAAAAAGCAAAACCATTAACCCAAAGAAATACCAAACAAAATATTTCGGTACAATATACACTACACGATGAACAAAACAAACCAATTCCTAAAGTAAAGTATGAAATAAGAACCACAGAAGGAATTGTATATTTCGGGAAAACCAATACAGAAGGCAAAACAGAAGAAATTGCAGGGTACACCGAAGCAGATTGCACTATTTCATTCTTTAATTAATGTACATAAAATGAATCTTAAGCTAAACGATAAATTATTAACTGCCCTAAGCGGAAATAAGTCTGAAAGCTTAAAAACACACGCTTTATATAAAGTAAACAATCAGCGTCAGTTGTTAATTTTAATAAGAAAAAAAAATCACAACCCTATTCCCGAAAACGAAGACCCATCTGATTTTGCATACTACTATAATTACAAAATATGGGACAATACCTGGGCAGAATATAAAGGCTATCTATTAGAAATGTCTGAACAGAATGAAGCCATAATTCACGAATACGATAATGAAAATGCAATAGAGCAAAATGCCCAAATCTTAAAATCAAAAATTCTTAATTTCGTATCCAAAAACAAAAATTACGAAACGGCAATAACCCTTGTAGCAATGGAGCAAGGAGGTAACATAGCTTCGGAATGTACACAGCTACTCTGCAAAGACAATAATTTTTTGGAAAACACAAAGAGTCATGTAGCTTCCGTTATTCTTATTGCAGCTCCTGCATTCCAAAACAAATACACAATAGACGAAAGAGTATTTAAAGCCAAAGGCAAAGTAATATCTTACGGAAACAGAAACGATCTAACCCAACAGTTCATTGCTTATTTCAATACCGATAATAAAATAATAGCCTCTATTGATAATTTTAAAAATGCACCAATCGCAATAGATGCTAAAACGATAAAAATGCAATATTGCAAATTGCTTACAGAATTATTACTAAAAACACAAAGCAATACTATCTTCGATAGCTACGCAATAGAACAACACATTACTACACTTAATACAGAATTAAAAAAACAAATTCAAGCCTTTGGTCAAACCAAAATAGATACCATACAACTAAAAGACATTTTGCCCCTCGAAGCACTAATCCATTCATTAGATGCGGCACACAGCAATATTAGTGTACACGTTAAATCAATTTCCTTACAGCTAAAAAAACAAAATGCAATTTCTAAAAATGATAATTTAATTGTATTAAATGTATTGGAAAAAATAATTGATGCCTTTGCAGATTTTTTACACAATACAATAGAACAAAAAGAAACCATCCTCAAATTTGCAGTAGCAATTTCCCAACGATGGAATATAACACACATCGAAACCCCATCAGAAAACAATTTTTCCGACTTAGGCATTGAGCCAATAATAGACGTGGACAAACAAAAAGAGTTAATAGACAAAGGAGAGTTAAAGGAAGATTTTGAATTTGATATGGCAGGAATATTAGCCATTAAACTAAAAACTATGCTATCTGACATTAGTCTTAACGCAAGCGAAATGGTAAAATGGAACGAGGCTGAAAAAACTAAATTCGGAGAAATGCTTTTAGTTTTTCTAAAACAATTTTACACACACTTTACAGATGATTTAAACGAATTAATAGAAACGTTTCCATACGACCTATCATCATTTACTAAGTGTATTATCAATGAAGAGCAAACTAAGCGACTATTTGCTTTCTTGAGTAATAGCGAATTGCACTATCCCGAAAAATTACAAAACGCACTAAATAAATTACAGGAAAAAACTACACGCTTAAAGTCGATACTTACTAACAACCATTACACATTCCTAAATCAAGATTTCAGACACTATCTATTCAAAAGCCATAACATAGTTTTAGAGAAGTGTTATGGGTATTTAGGTCAAGCTATAACAATACATACAGGTATTAATAGCCACATGACCGGAAAGGGGTATAAGGGGATATCGCGACCATTTAGTTATGATTATGAAAGTATTGGAGGCAGCGAAATACCAAATACCATCATAACCCAAAGAATTAATGGGCAGATAATGTAAAACTATAAATTAATTTACTATATTTGTTATCTATAAAATTAAAAAATACCAAGTAACCTACTTAATAATGATAGAAGTTCAATATAATTTATCTGAAACCTCCAAGCAAGCAATCCATATTGCAAAACAAATTGCTTTAGAGAATACTCATAGCGAATATGGTGCTGCACACATTCTAAAAGCTTTATTGCATAAGGATTTACCGATTTTTAAATTCTTAGAAAGTAAAGGAGCAGATGTTTATTATATAGACGAATGGGCAGAAATAAGAATTGAACAATGCGCACGAGCAGCCAAACCCACGAGCAGTATAAATGCAGATGCGCACATCGAAGCATTAATGAACGAAGCAGAACATTTGCAACGTAAATTAAATTATGGAGCAATAGAACCTGAATGTCTATTGATGTCATTAGCAACTCCGGGTGTTACTTTTTCATACGACCAGCTCAAAACCTTTCCATTAGCCACTCCTCAAATTTACGAATGGTACAATAATGGTAATAACAGCGTATCAATAGATAACAACAGCGGATCTGCAAGTATCTCAAAGCCAAGAACCGCAGGAGCATCTCAAAATATGCTTAGCCAATATTGTATAGACAAAATACAACAAGCTAAAAACGGCAATCTAAATGCAGTAATTGGCAGAAACAACGAACTTAGAAAAATTAGCGAAATAATAAGTCGCAGAAGCAAATCTAACGTAATAATAACAGGAGAGCCGGGAGTAGGAAAAACAGCCTTATTAGATGGTTTTGCACAAGCAGTAGCTGCGGGTAATGTACCACAGCATTTACAAAATGCAGCAGTATTTCAAATTGACAATGGAGCAATAATTGCAGGTGCTGCTTACAAAGGCGAAATAGAAGACAGAATTAATAAAATAATCGTAGAAATTTCTACATTAGAAAAACCGATTTTATTTATTGATGAAATACACACTTTTATTGATAAAAATACACCAAATGGTGGAGTAGCAAGCATCTTAAAAGCAGAGTTAGCAAAGGGTGTTTTAACTGTTGTAGGAACTACCACGAACGATGAGTATAGAAAAAGTATAGAAAAAGATGAGACCTTTAGTAGAAGATTTGAAGTTATAAAATTAAACGAGCCGGATACAAAAATTGCAGAACGAATGTTGCGCGACCAAGCACAGCATTTCGAAAACCATCATCAATTAAAAATTAACGACACCGTATTTGCCGAAGCCATAAGATTAGCAAAGCGATTTATAAAAGACAGACAATTACCCGATTCGGCATTAGACCTTTTAGACCGCACGATGGCGGTTTACAGATTAATGTCTTCAACATCGCAACAAGATGTAGCCACATTACAACAACAACTTACAGACTTAGGAGAAGAGCCTTCAGAAGACCAACTTAAATGGCTTTACCATGAAGCACAATCGGGTTTAAGTGCTACTCTATTAGCTAGATACAACGACGAAAAAGACTTCAATAAATTAACTACAGCACCCGAACAAAAAACATATTTGCAAGAACTACTCGACGGTTTATCTATCATTGCAGCAAACACAAAAGAAGAAGTAGAAATTACAGATTTAAGCGCAGTTGTTGCAAATATTACAGGTATTCCAATCGGAAAAATACAAACTAAAGAGCAAGAAAGGTTAATCAATATGGAGAACCATTTACGACAAAGAGTAATTGGTCAAGACCATGCGTTAAAAACAGTAACAGACGCCATTTTAGAGTCGAGGTCAGGCTTAAACAAAGCAGGGCAGCCCATTGCGTCATTCTTTTTTTTAGGACCAACCGGTACAGGTAAAACCGAATTAGCAAAATCACTTGCCGAGTTTATGTTTCAAGACGAAAACTCGATAATTAGGTTCGATATGTCTGAGTTTAAAGAAGAACACTCAGCAGCCTTGCTTTATGGCGCACCTCCAGGATATGTAGGCTACGAAGAAGGCGGTATGTTGGTAAATAAAATTAGACAACAACCATATTCCATTGTACTATTCGACGAAATCGAAAAAGCCCACCCGTCTGTTTTCGATATTTTCTTACAAATATTAGACGAAGGAAAAATGCACGACAGATTAGGCAAAATGGGTGATTTTTCTAATGCCGTAATTTTATTTACTTCTAACATTGGTGCAGAACACATCATTAAAAGCTTCGAAGAAGGCATAATACCTAAGTCTGAAACTATGTTAGAAATAATGGCAAACTATTTCAGACCGGAGTTTTTGGCGAGGGTAACAGAGATTATTCCTTTTGCACCGGTTAGCAAGGAGAATGTTCTAAAAATATTTAACATACACCTTAAACCATTATTGAAACAATTAGAATTACAAGGTATCGATTTTAACATAACAGCAGAAGCCCAAGACTATTTAGCCAACTTAGGGTTTTCGCCAAGATACGGGGTTAGACCTCTAAAAAGTGTTATAAGGACATCGCTTAGAAAACCTTTAAGTAGAATGATAGTAAAAGAAGAAATCAAAAAAGGCAATAAAGTAGATGCAGATATTAAAGTAGAAAATGACACAACAGTCTTAGACTGGAAAATACAATAAACACTTATTTACATTTCACAATCAATAAAATCAATTTTTTAAAAACAACTAAAATTTATCAATTATGAGCAGTTATGGTATCGGAGGAAATGAAGTACAAACAGACGCAAGTGAAGCATTTGCTGACATTCCTCAAAACAGAACATTAATGGCCGAAAAGCTAACAAAAGATGCACCCGTAAAACCTGAAATTGTACATGGTTTACAAACTGTAGAGCAAGTGTTTGATCACTATAAGCCTAATGTGGCTGTAGATTTTGAAGATGCAGATGGAGTGTCTAAAAAAGAAACGCTAAACTTTTCTAATCTTGGTGATTTTGGAGTAAAAGGTATAACAGAACAAAGCGAATTTTTAAAAGACAATTCAATAAAAAAAGAAGAGTTTTTGAAAATTATGAAACAGTTAAAGTCGAATAAATTATTAAAAACAGCCCTTGCGGATCCAGATGCAAAAGCAGCATTGTTAAATGCCATTCAAGCAATGAGAACTGAGTTAAATAATAAATAATTTACACCTCCAATAATAAAATAAAACACAATGTCATTTAAAGCCTCTATGATAGTAAACAAGTCATTTCCGATGACTGTTTTATCCGCATCTTATGAGTTCACTCAAGATATAGATAGTTGGAATAGACCAAACGGCTCTGTATGTGGCGGAATGATAGAAGTTACATTAAGTGCCGACTATAATATAGATTTATTAGCACGCTGGATGCTTGAAGATAGTAGCAAAATGAGTGGGTCTATTATTTTTACTCGAAGAGATGGAATGTCCACTTTAAGAACAATTACGTTTTTAGATGCTTTTTGTGTTGGTTTTAAAGAAGAATACGCTACAGATGGCGGCGATTCCTCAATGTTACTTACCCTTACCATTTCGGCAAATGAAATAAACATAAATACACCACTGCTCGCTTATGAAAACAATTGGTTTGAGAGTAGTGCTGCGGCTAAAGCTATGAAAGTAGGTGGTGCCGCATCTGGAGGTGCAGGAATGGTAGGATCTGGTGCAAATGAAATCGTCAGAGCTGCCAACGACACAAGGACAATGGTAGATGATATGAAAGATAAAGACACTATTGATAGAATTACATCTTTCTCCCCGGTAGATGACGGTATGGTTATGAATGCGTTTACTCCTGACGATATAAGAATTAAATACGATGAAGAAAGAAAAATAGAAGAAGAGAGAAGAAGTAAAGAAAAAGAGGATAGAGAAGAAGCAATAAGACAAGAAGCAAAGGATAATAATGAAGGCATTACCGGATCAGAAGAAGAAAGAGAAACAAAAAGAATCGAAGCTGACGAAAGAAAAACTATTGAAAATGAAGAAAAAGAACAAAAAGAACAAAAAATTAGAGACGACGAGCGTAAAAAACATGAAGATAACAAATCTGATTAGAATGCAGGCATAACAGATAGTGATGACGATAAACAATAACAACGTGAGGAAAAAAAGAACGACGAACAAGAAGAAGGTAATGAAAATAGAGAAGATGAGAGAAATAAATATCCTTAATGTACCTAATTAAAATTTAATAATTTACTAACAACTAACACAAAATAACATTATGAGTCAAGACGCAAATATGCAACAAGAAGCTGCACCACAACAGGAGCAGCAACACGCACCACAAAAACAGACCATAGAAAATCCATTGCAGCACTTAAAATCTAGTACAGACCAACTTGCAAAATATGGTGGATTCGATCTTATTGAAACGTTTGTAGATGGTGCCGCAAATCTAAATCCAGATAGAAAAGCAAGAAGAAACATCTTCTTAACAGAAGGGCAAAAAGCAAAAGAAAGAGAAACTCTTTCTAAAGTATTATCCTTTTGGGAAGATGTATTAGAAAGTAACAGCGACATCTCTGATATGGTGGATAAATGCGAACAAACCGTAGCATTAAGCCAAAAGGTATTAGAAAAGAATTTAGCTAAAGCTATTGAGGAGGTTAAAGATTTGGAAAAATCTTATAGAAATGTTGCTTTGTTTTTCAAAAATACAGAAGGCGATAAACTTAAAAATGTTTCCTTTATTAATTGCGAATTAGAGCAATTAAAAGATTTAGACAACACAAGGTTTATTGATAATGTTTCGGAAGAACTCAAACAAAATTACGATAGATTAGACCTTAGAAATAACTATAGCATATTGGTTGTTCCAGGTTATTTGGGTTCCAACAAAGTAGTAGAAAAATGGGCTAAAATAGCTCACGAAAATAAAGTGATGCTTATTACCGATTTCGAACATTTAGATGCTCCAGATGATGTAATGGAAATGTTTGAATTAGCCAACCTTACAGGTGGCGACAAATATCGTTCTAATGTAATGATGACTTGTAACTGGTTAGTAGGGAGAGGTAAAATTAACGAATTAGGAGAAGAAGAAGATTTGTATGTACCGGGTTCAGGAGCATTAGCCGGTAAAGTATATAAAACACTTATGAGCCAAGTTACTGCCGGTAAAAAATTCGGTAGTATGAACGAAGTAGATGGTGTAAAATTTGAATTAAAGAAAAGTGAAATTGCCAATCTCGAAAAATTAGGTCTTGTGCCAATGGTAAAAGAATATGGAAAAGTAATGGCGTTCTCCGCTAAAACTCTTTTCAATGGTGATAACTTAGGATTACAAACTTATTCTGTAGTAAGGGTATTCGATTATGTAACCAAAGTACTTATGGATTTCTTAAACAGAAGAGCCTTCGAAAACTTTAACGCTAATACACGTAAAGATTTAATGAGTCAGATTGTTAAATTCTTAGATGGTATTACCGGTCCGGATAAACTTATCGAAGACTTTACAATCCGTCGTTTTGAACAAGATCCGGTACAAAAAGACAAAATACATCTCGACATACACATGAAACCATACTTCCCGGCTAAAAACTTTATGATTAAAATGGAAGGACAAAAAGGTGATGATGGTACAGATTGGGATACAGCTTATGACCAACAATAAATAAGCCCATAGTGTTTATATAGATGACAATAAAAGAAACTGACTAATAATTATATTAGTCAGTTTCTTTTTTACCCTAATTTTTTACTATTAGATATTGGCATTCATTATTCTTCAAACAAAGTTACTTTAAGTAAAATGTCAGCATTCTTTTGGTTTAATGCATTAATGTCTAAACCTCTTTTCTGATCTAAATCACATAATACTACCTCGTGTCCATAACCCAAATCTAAAAATACTCTGTCATCAATAACCCATCCCTGAACCTTAAACGAAAATCCTTTTTTAGAAAAGCTATAAGATGTGGTTAAAGATTCGTCTAATTCGATTGTAATAAAATCTCCATCTTTAAAATTTTTGTAAGTGCCTTTAATGTGAGCCATTAAATATTTAAATTTCGTTTCTTTAGGGGCATTATTGGTTTTGCCTTTAAGTGTTAGTGATTTAAAATCAGCACTATTGTCATCTTCGTCGTCGTTTATTGTTTTCTTGCTTTTTTTAGAATTAGCATTAAATACATTGTACCCAAAATTTTTCATGTATATTTCAGGGTATTCAAATAATTCTTTAACTGCTATTATTTTATATACATAAAGGGAAGTCTCTTGATTGAGGTTCATTAAAAAATAGTTTGTCCCTTGCGCGTCTATAGCTTTAGATATATTTCCAATGCCAAAGTTGTATGCGGCAGAACTTAAAGACCACGAAGCAAGTGTATATCTTTTGAGCAAATAATTATAATTGTCTTTAAGTAACTTACAGGCAACCGAGCTTGATTTGTATATGTCATCTCTGTCATCTTTTTCGCCTTCTATATTTAATCCATAATGCTTAGCTGTAGCGGGCATTATTTGCCAAAACCCACGAGCTCCTGCATGAGATATAGCAGAAGATACAAAACCACTTTCGACTATTGCAATATATTTTAAATCTTGAGGTAAGCCATGTTGTTTTAAATATTGCTCTACAATAGGGAAAAAGGAATTGGCTCTTTGTCTTAATGCGGGTAAGTTTACATTGGGTATCTGTTTTCTAATTACATTCATCAACTTCTCAGATACAAATTCATCATCCATTGGCACCGCTTCTCCGCAGTAAGTTATAGTATGACGATTCTGTGCAATTGTATAATTATTACAAATGCATAATAATAGAAATACTATACAAAAAGCAATTATGTTTTTTTTATTCATTTTTCTTTGACTTCTTTTTCTTCTTAGAAGTAGCTTCTTTGCCGTTTTCTTCTTTAGTCTCTTGTTTTATTTCTTGTTTAGATTCTTGAATTACAGAGCTTTCTTTTTTGGGATCTGTTAATCTATTTGCCGAATTATCTAATTTAGGCATTGAAGTGCCGCCATCTTCGTTTATTTGAATTACTTTGTCTGTTTTGTCTAATTCTTGGTTATAGATTTTGTCAGAAATCATAGTGTATCCATATCCTTTTTCTGCTCGCCTTTCTTTGATGTTTAGCATTAAATCTTCGCCTTTCTGCATATTAATAGTGCGTGTTACATATACTATGGTTTGGCTTGTATTAGGTCGTACTAAAGGGAAGAATCCGATATAGGTAACATAACTGCAGAATACAGGCATCTTAGGAGATTTGTCGGCATTATACCAATACATAGCTATGGGACCCATTAAGAAATCGTCTTTACTCTTATTGTCAATCTTTATTTTGTAATAAGTATTAAAACCTTCAAAAACAATTTCTTCTAAATTAAACATCACGCCATCAGCAAATTCATTGGATTTTAAATTCAATGGAATCTTAGTTTCAGTATTTATTATTTTTTGTGCAACATTGTAATTTTTAAGTGTATCGTTTGCTAAGTAAAAATCAGTATTATTAAGTTTGTATTGTTCTGTTGGCATTTCGTGAAGAATAATGCCTTTAGAGCCATAACGCTCCCAAAGTCCGATTTCCGAATATTGTCTTTCTATTTTTTGTTGTTCTTTTTCTTTTTCTAATTTTTCTAAAGCAGCTTTTTTCTCAGCAGCTATTTTCTCTTGTTTTTCTGCTTCTATTCTGGCAAGTTCTATTTTTTTAAGTCTGTCTTCTTCTGCTTTTCTTTCTTTTTCTATTCGTGCCTCCTCTTCTCTTTTTTGTTTTTCTTGTAGTGCTAATAATTCTTTTCTTTCTTTTTCTTCTCTAGCAATTCTCGCTTCTTCTTCTTTGGCAATTCTTTCTTTTTCTTCTTTAGCTTTTTTCTCTGCAGCTTCAAGGGCTAATTTCTCTTCTTCTAATTTTTTTGCTAATGCTGCTGCTGCTTCCTTTTCTTGTTTTTCTTTAAGTTGTTGTAATCTTAACTCTTCTTTGGCTATTGCAGATGCTATACTGTCTTGTTTAGCTTTTTCTGCTGCTAATCTTTTTTGTTCTGCTACTTCTCTGTCTTTTCTTTCTTTTTCCTCTCTGGCAATTCTCGCTGATTCTTCTTTAGCTTTTCTTTCTTTTTCTTCTTTAGCCTTTTTTTCAGCTAATTCACTTGCTTTTCTTTCTTCTTCCAATTTTTTGGCTAAAGCAGCAGCTTCTTCTTTGGCTTGTTTGTCTTTGAGTTCTTGTATTCTTAATTCTTCTTTAGCTTTTACTAATGCAATACTATCTTGTTTGGCTTTTTCTGCTGCTAATCTTCTTTGTTCTTCTGCTTCTTTATTTTTACGTTCTAATTCTTTTTGTCTTTCCCTTTCTGCTGCTTCTTTAGCTGCCGCAATTTCTTTCTGTTCTTCTTGTCGTCTTAGCTCATCTTGTTTTCTCTGTTCTTCTTGGATACGGGCTTGTTTTTGACGCTCTTCTTCTGCTCGGCGTTCATCATCTCTCTTTTGTGCTTCCTGTCTTTTCCTTTCATCTTCTTTTCGTTTATCGTCTTCTAATTTCCTTTGTGCTTCGAGTTCTTTTTGTTTTTTCGCTAGCTCTTGTGCTTTTGATTTTTTCTTTAACTCTTCCTCCTCAGCTAATCTCTTTTTGGCTAATATTTCTTCCTCTTGTTTTCTTTTAACATCATCTGCTGCTCTTTGTGCAGCTATTTCTCCTTCTTTTTTCTTAAATGCTTCTTTGTCTGCCTCTGCTTGCGCTAAAAGATTAGATTGTGTTTTGTCATTTTTTAAACTTTCTACATATTTTCTAAGCACTTTAACGTCAGAATAATCGTAATACAGACTGGGGTCTTTGTTAATATTGTAATTTTCGATGTAATTGATTCTGAAATGATGGGTACGTTTTCCTTCGGAAATAATTAAGCCTACAGGTGGTGGTGTGCTTTTGCCTTTGTAAGTAATCGAAAGCATTTTGTCGCTTCTAATTTTTAAAAAGAAAAATTCCTTACCAGACGGATTGTCTAATTCGATATTGTTTATTTCATCGGGAAAGTTAATAAATGCAGGAGAATGCTGTGCAACATTTATTAGTCCTCCGTTTACATTTTGTGAAAAAGTTTTGGAAGTATAGACAGTTAAAAAAATGACTAATAATATCTTGATTGTATTATATGAATATATTTGCAGCATAGATAGATTTATGATTTGGTTTTGTTTTTGTAAAATACGATACAAATATAATCAATGATTTTTAATTTATGATTTATACATTTTAATTTTAGCGTTCATTGTATATTCTATTTTACTTTCTATTTTTTTTTTACTTTTGGCTTTTTAATTATGTCTTCATTCGAAATTATTGGTGGCAAAAAACTAAATGGTACCATTGCGCCACAGGGTGCCAAAAACGAAGCATTACAAATTCTTTGTGCAGTATTGCTTACTTCCGAAAAAGTTACTATTCATAATATTCCTAATATTCTTGATGTGAATATGCTCATAACGTTGCTTGGAGATATTGGAGTAACAACAGAGAATTTGGGCAATGGTACTTGGACTTTCGAAGCACAATCTGTTCAGTTAGATTATTTACATTCAGAGCATTTTGCAAAAAAAGCCAATAAGCTACGAGGTGCTGTAATGCTTGCAGGTCCATTAATTGGGCGATTTGGTAAAGCGTATATGCCACAGCCTGGTGGCGACAAAATAGGCAGACGAAGATTAGATACACATATTCTCGGTTTCCAAAAAATGGGTGTTTCGTTTCACTATAATGAAGAAGCGAAAGAGTTTACTTTAATAGCCAAAGACCTTAAAGGCACGAAACTATTAATGGAAGAGCCATCTGTAACAGGCACTGCCAACTTAATTATGGTAGCAGTATTAGCTAAAGGTACTACTCAAATTTACAATGCTGCGTGCGAACCTTATGTGCAGCAACTATGTAAAATGCTCAATAATATGGGTGCAAAAATCCGTGGTATTGGTTCTAATCTACTCATTATAGAAGGAGTAGAAAACCTAAATGGATGTGAGCATCGTTTGTTAGCAGATATGATTGAAGTAGGCTCGTTTATTGCTTTAGCGGCAATGACACAAAGCGAACTAACGATTAAAAATGCTGATGTGGATTCTTTAGGAATGACGTTAGATGTATTTGAAAGATTAGGCTTGAAACTCGAAGTTAAAGGAAATGACATTTACATTCCTTCGCAAGAAAAATATACTATACAAAACTTTATAGATGGCTCCATACTTACTATTTACGATCATCCTTGGCCTGGCTTATCGCCCGACTTACTCAGTGTTATTTTAGTAATGGCAACACAAGCCGAAGGAGATGTACTCATTCATCAAAAAATGTTTGAAAGTAGATTGTTCTTTGTAGATAAACTTATAGAAATGGGAGCGCGTATTGTTTTGTGCGACCCACACAGAGCAGTAGTTATGGGCTTAAATCGCCAATCACAATTAAGAGGATTAAGAATGTCTTCGCCCGATATTAGAGCAGGAGTTGCATTGTTAATAGCGGCACTTTCTGCCGAAAGCAAAAGCATTATCGATAACATAGACCAAATAGACAGAGGTTACGAAAATATAGATGGCAGACTATTAGCCTTAGGTGCAGACATTAAAAGAATTGACTAAACATAGGATTAATTATCGCAACATTTTTATTGCTTTATCGATACCGACAACAAGTTTGTCTATGTCTTCTTTATTGGTGTACAATGCAAACGAAGCCCTTGCAGTACCCGGAATCTTAAAGTAATTCATTATAGGTTGACAGCAATGATGCCCGGTGCGTATAGCAATGCCTTGTTGGTCGAGAATTTCGCCTAAATCAAATGGATGTATGCCCTCTACGAGAAAAGAAATAACACCCGAACGATGAGGAGTGTTACCATAAATTCTTAACCCCTCTATTTGTTTTAGTTGTTGTTCTGCATAATTAAAAATTTCGTGTTCGTATGCTGCAATATTTTCGATACCAATGTCCATAACATAACGGATAGCAGCACCTAAACCTATAATTCCTGCAATATGTGGCGTGCCGGCTTCGAACTTAAAAGGCAAATCGGTATAAGTGCTTTTGCTGATACCAACCGTTTTAATCATAGAGCCTCCACCTTGATATGGCGGCATAAGATTTAAGTATTTTTCTTTGCCATACAATACGCCAATGCCTGTGGGAGCATATATTTTATGCCCCGAAAACACCAAAAAATCTACATCTAACGCCTGTACATCTACGGCAAAATGCTGTACTGCCTGTGCAGCATCAAGCATAACGGGAATGTTGTGTTGGTGCGCTTTAGCAATTATTTCTTGTGCCGGATTAATAGTACCTAATGTATTAGAAACCCAAGTAATTGCTATTATTTTTGTCTTTGGAGTAATTAAGGTATCTAAAGTATCCACAAGCAATTCGCCATTGTCGTTAATAGGAATACATTTAATTATTGCGCCCCTGTCTTCGCAAGCGATTTGCCAAGGCACAATATTAGAATGATGCTCCATTTCGGAAATAATAATTTCATCGCCCGGCTGTATAAATGCTTTTGCAAAAGAATAGGCAACAAGATTGATGCTGTCGGTAGTGCCGCGCGTAAATATTATTTCGTGTTCGTGCTGGGCATTAATAAACTCTTTTATTGTTTTTCGGGCTTCTTCTTGTGCTGCTGTAGCTACCTGGCTAAGGGTATGTACACCTCTATGTACATTACTATTGTATGTTGCATAATATCGGTCAAGCGCATCTATTACTACTTGTGGTTTTTGTGTAGTAGCACCATTATCGAGATACACTAATGGATTGCCATTAACCGTTTCGGACAGTAAAGGAAAATCTTTTCTAATCTTATTTATATCTAAAGTAGCCATAACAAGCTGTATAATATTGATTGAGCCTGCAAGTTAGGGTAAATCTTATTTTTTTCTAGTATAATACAGTACTAAATAACTCAATAAAAACACAATCAATCCACTTGCAACGGCTAATACAGTACCGCCAAGGAAAAATGCAGCACCAATTTCTTTAAACTCCTCCAAAGACATCTTGGAAATGTTAAACTCTAAATCTTCGTAGCCTAACACGAGTTTGCCCACCAATAAACTCAATGCCCAAACGAAAGGCGTTAAAGGGAAAATGCTCACATTAGCAGCAATTAAAAACAGTGCTTTATTGAGCCGGAAAAATATGGCTAAGGGAATGCCAACTAATAATTGAAAACCCCAAATCGGAACAATGCCCATAAACACTCCAAAACCAAGGCTTATGGCTTTTCTTAAATTACTTTCTTCTGGTTTTACAAAAACCTCTAACCATATTTTTCGCCTTGCTTCTTTATTAAATAATTTTAAAAAAAAGTTGCGGGGGTGTATCCACAGCAAGGCATAAAACGTAAGAAAAGTATTAAGAATACTAATCCTTACAAAATCTTTGAATGGTCTAAAATGTGAAACCCTTTCTTCGGGCGGCGGATAATATACAGATACCGGAGCAGAAATAACTTTAATGCCTTTCCACGCCGCACGCACGGGAGCTTCTATCTCAAACTCAAATTTTTGTGTAAAATATTTAAGCTTTGCCATAGTCGTAAGCGGATACAGCCGATAGCCCGATTGTGTGTCGGGCAGCCGTATGCCGGTTTCTACCCAAAACCAAAAATTAGAAAATTTATTACCAAATGTACTCTTGCCCGGTATATGACTTTGGTCCATATTACGAGCACCAATTACGAGTGCATTGGGATTTTTTTCTATAGTTTCTATAAAGGTGGGTAAGTCTTTAGCAAAATGTTGCCCATCGCTATCAATAGAAATGGCGTATTCGTAACCATACTCGTGAGCCTTACGAAAACCCGTTTTCAGTGCATTGCCTTTTCCTTGGTTAGGCAGGTAACTAATGTGTTGTATATGAGTAAAACTATCAATTATTTCTTGGGTATTGTCGGTAGAGCCATCATTGACTACTAATATATTTTCGGTGTACTCCAATACAGATTCTATAACACTTTGCAGCGTTCCGTCATTATTATATGTCGGTATCAGCACACAGATTTTGTGCCTGTCGAATTGCGATTGATATGTTGCTTTAGTAGATAAACTCATTCTGTTATGGTGCTGCAAAGGTTATTTTTTTTTATGGATTGAAAAATAATTGATTGTAAATTTTCGATTTAATTTAAAGCCATAATACAGGCAATTATTAATTTATTAACCAGCCACTTGTTGTTCCTTCCCAATACACAAATTTGTTAAAACAAAATCAGTCCTTACTTTTGCACATTCATTCTGAAATTTAGTTATATATTTTTCAGGAGTGCGTATTATTATAAAAGGGAAGTTATCCTTGTATTTAGCAATCAGCCAATGTCAAAAAAATTATTAATAGTAGAGTCGCCTGCAAAAGCGAAAACCATTGAAAAAATATTAGGTAAAGACTTCGAGGTAAAATCGAGTTTCGGGCATATCCGAGACTTAGAAAAAGAAGGTATGGGTATAGATTTGGAAAACCATTTTGAACCCAGATACATAGTTTCGGAAGATAAGCTTAAAGTGGTAGCAGAGTTAAAAAGCAAAGCTAAAAAAGTAGATGAAGTATGGCTTGCTACCGATGAAGACCGTGAAGGAGAAGCTATTAGTTGGCATCTTTGCGAGGTGTTAGGACTTAACCCAGCTACTACAAAACGCATTGTTTTTCACGAAATTACTAAACCTGCCATTAAAGCTGCCGTAGAAAATCCGCGCATCGTTAATATGAATTTGGTTAATGCACAACAAGCCAGAAGAGTATTAGACAGATTGGTGGGTTTTGAAGTGTCGCCTGTATTATGGCGTAAATTAAGTGGTGGCAGTAGCCTTTCTGCCGGTAGAGTACAATCGGTAGCAGTAAAATTAATAGTAGAAAGAGAAAGAGAGATAAATCATTTTAAAACTACCAGTGACTATAAAACGGAAGCTGTTTTTGAAGCAAACGATATCAATGGCAAATTAGTAAGCTTTAAGGCAGAAGGTTCTCGTTATGGTACTTACGAATTGGCTAAATCTTTTGTAGAAAAATGTATAAATGCTAATTTTTCTGTTAATGACATTCAGGTAAAACCGGCTAAACGCACACCGGCAGCACCTTTCACCACTTCTACGTTACAGCAAGAAGCAAGTAGAAAATTGGGTATGGCAGTAGCCAGAACTATGCGCGTAGCACAAAACTTGTACGAAAGCGGACACATTACTTATATGCGTACCGACTCTGTAAATCTTTCGCAAACAGCACTCGAAAATGCAGAGCAAGTAATTAAAGGTCAATACGGAGAAAAATATCACCAACGCAGACAATACCAAACCAAAAACCAATCGGCGCAAGAAGCCCACGAAGCTATAAGACCTACGGATATGAATGTTACCCAGATAGGCGATGCTGAAGGACAAAGATTGTACGACCTTATTTGGAAACGTACAGTAGCTTCGCAAATGGCTGATGCACAAATAGAAAAAACCATTGCTTCGATTACTATTTCTACTACTCCCGACAAACTTACCGCTACCGGAGAAGTACTTAAATTCGATGGTTTCCTTAAAGTATATACAGAAGGCAAAGACGACGACGACGACGACGAAAATTCGGGTATGTTACCGCCATTAAGCAAAGGACAAAATTTACCTTTGCTAACACTAAAAACTACCGAACGATTTGCTCGTCCTGCGCCACGCTATACAGAGGCTTCTTTGGTAAAAAAATTAGAAGAATTAGGCATTGGTCGCCCTTCTACCTATGCGCCAACGATTAGCACCGTTCAGCAAAGAAAATATGTAGAGCGTAAAGATAAAGACGGCGTAGAGCGCAAATACAATGTAATTACGCTCCAGCAAAATAAAATTACAGAGCAATCTGCTAAAGAGATTACCGGTGCTGAAAAATCCAAATTATTCCCTACCGATTTAGGTATGGTAGTTACCGATTTTCTCAACGAGCATTTTACCCAAATAATGGATTATGGCTTTACTGCTCAGATAGAAAACGAATTTGATAGTGTGGCTTTAGGTAAAAGCGAATGGAAAAAAATCATTGGCGATTTCTATAAGCCATTTCATCAGGTGGTAGAAACTACAATGGAGACTGCCGAAAGAGCAAAAGGCGAACACGAATTAGGTATAGACCCACAAAGCGGAAAACCCGTAGTGGCACGTTTGGGCAGATTTGGTCCAATGGTACAAATTGGCGCAGCTACAGATGATGAATTGCCTCGTTTTGCGTCGTTAAAACCAGGGCAAAGTATCGAAACTATTACCTTACAAGATGCGCTTGATTTATTTAAACTTCCATTCGATTTAGAGCCTTTCGAAGGCAAAGATGTAAGTGTAGGTTTAGGTAGATTTGGTCCGTATGTTAAATGGGGCGATACCTTTATTTCTTTACCTAAAGGCGAAGACCCACTTGCGGTAACTAATGAAAGAGCCATAGAGCTTATTAAGGAAAAACAAACAGCAGATGCTCCGGTCGCTACCTATCAAGGCAAACCGGTAACCAAAGGCAAAGGGCGTTTTGGTCCTTTTGTTAAATGGGATAATCTTTTTGTAAACGTACCTAAGGCTTACGATTTCGATAACCTTAGCCAAAGTGATATAGAAGAACTTATTGCTAAAAAAGTAGAAAAAGAAGCCAATCGTTATATCCAACAATGGGAAGACGAAAAAATCTCTATCGAAAACGGACGTTGGGGACCATTTATCCGTTTTGGCAAATTGATGATAAAAATTGGCAAAAAAGCCAATGGCGATAAATACGAAGCAGAAGAGTTAAGTAACATATCTCTTGACGATGTAAAAAAGATGATAGAAGCACAAGTTCCCGATGCTTTTAAAGCAAAAAGTAAAAAGACAGCCGCAAAAAAAGCAGCACCCAAAAAAGCAGCGGCTAAAAAAACAGTGAAAAAGAAATAGTTTTATTGCGATATGGAAGCCCTCTATTGTAGCAGTAATAGAGGGCTTTTTCTTTTTATAAATCCCGAAAAAATGCAGGGGCTCTAATAGGCAAAATAAAATAAAATAGGTAGCCTCAGCTTTTTGGTCTATATTTGACGCCGCATTTGTGAAAAAAATTTATGCTTTTTTTCTTGCTAAAATTTTATTATTTCTCACAGAGATAACAGAGAAAATGAGGTACAGAGATTTTTCATACAAATTTCAAAAGAACTGATTTTTTGCATTTTGTATGTTACTGAGTGTAGTCGAAGAATGAATTATTTCTCACAGAGAAAATAGAGCAAATGAGATACAGAGATTTTTTATACAAATATCAAAAGAACTGATTTTTTGACTTTTGACTTTTTAATTTTTTTAACCACATAGAAACATAGATAAATATACATTTCTAAGGATTAGATAGAAAATAAATTTTAAACTTAGACTTTCAGTATTTTAAATAAATATCATTATCAAATCATCAAATAAGCACATTACCAAATTAAACATTTGACTTTCTAACTTATGTCGTTGCCGCCGATTTTAAAATATATTTACAATAATGCTTCTGATGAATCTATCAGAAAAGGGAAACGTATATTTAGCACAT
This sequence comes from uncultured Taibaiella sp., assembly GCA_964448955.1. Lineage (GTDB taxonomy): Bacteria > Bacteroidota > Bacteroidia > Chitinophagales > Chitinophagaceae > MKSF01. The sequence goes on from CAYUXT010000001.1 coordinate 167,748, forward strand.
TAGGTGCACATCTTACAAGCCACGATACGCTTATAGGTCAGGCTATTTTTAGAGTAAGAAATGATGTGTATGCCAACCATTACAACGTAACTATTAATAATTTTCATCAACCTGAAAAACTTAATGTAAGATGCCAATGCCCGTATAATATGGGCAATATTTGCAGACACGAAGCCGCAGCTTTATTTATGCTACACGACCTCGTAGTGAGCGGATATTTTAATAACCTTGATGTAGCATACGACCAGAAACATACCGTTGTACGTATGAAATCTATCTCTACGCAGTTCATCAAATTGTTTTCCTCTTCAGATATCATTAAACAAGCAGAAAACATTGCAGATACCAACAATGCAGTAAAAATAATGTCGGCAGCAGATGAAACCATAGTTGCCAAAATTACAGATGCCAACAAAAAAACATTTCCGGTTACTATCCATCAAAATGACGAAAGATATTTTGATACACAATGCAGCTGCGATGAAAAAAAATACCCTGTTTGTGTACACAAAGCAGCATTGCTCGTTTTTGTACTGAACAAATATGGCGGGCACTACTTTAGCACTTTACGTAATTGGGATACACAAAAGAATAAATTACTCGGTCTATATGGCTACTCTCTCGACGATGATTTAGAAGGTAAATTTGAATTTTACTACATAGAAGGCAAGCCATACCTTAAAGTTTTAGACAACAGCATTAAAAAAACATCTGCTTTAGTAAGTACCAATAAATCGAACAAACCAATAGTAGAAGATATAATTCCGAAACAATTAGGTATGCTTTTTCATCATAAAAGCATATTCTACCCTAACGATGCCATTTCCTTGATTTCGGGAGATAGCAACGACGAAAAAAATGCTTTTATAGGCAAAGTAGAAGAAGTATCGCTCAACAAAAACTTCTCTCCAATATATCTTAAAGACATCGACAAAACACTTATTTATACTATCAAAAAACTTCAGGTAGATGAATTAGTTAAATACGTGAAACGCAATACGCCATTTGGTGATTTAATGGACAATACCGAAGCTGATTTAAAAAACAAACCTAACGAAGAATTAAAACAGCAAGTGTACGAATTTATTTTGCCTCGTATGCAGCGTTTATTAGAGCAATTCGAAACATTTCCGTTTATTATGTATTTACCCAAAGGTAAAGATATGATAACCGCTAATATGCAGCCTATAAGGATTTCGGCTCAAAAGTTTTATACGCATTTATATTTTACTCCCGATAAAAAAGGAAAAATACAACTCGAGCTGCAATACAAAATTGCAGGGGAAACATTTAACGCCAAAGAAATAATAAAAGTAAACGATGCGCTTATTATTCATAACAATATAATGTATGCTTGCATAGATTGGCAAAATACAAAGTGCATTATAGACATCGAAGAAAAAAACTTACAATCCATCTCTAAAAAAGATTGGGCGCATAAATTAAAAGAAGAATTTTTACCACTTTCGCAAAGCATATCTATCGACTTTCATCCCGACTTACGCACCGAAAGAAAAGACGTAATTCCTGAAATGATTTTACAAGTTTCGGAAACAGACAAAATGATGGTGTTTAAACCACTTTTTGTCTATGAAGGCGTAGAAAAACAATGGTTGGACTATACACAAGTGGTAATTGCAGAAGGCGACAAAGCAGTAATTGTAGAACGCAACGAAGCAGTTGAACAAACAATGATTACACAATTAAGGCATTTTCACCCTTCTATGCAAGAAAGTAGAAAAGCAGCATCGTTTTTACTCCCGCGCGAAGAAGCACTGAAAGGTAAATGGTACTTTAATTTTACAGACAAACTAAAAGAAGAAAACATTGCCATAAGGGGTGTAGAGAGCTTAAAACAAACCCGAATTAATCCGAACAAACCAGTTACTAACATACAGATTACAAGTGGTATAGATTGGTTTGATGCCGATATGACAGTAGTCTTTGGCGACAACAACGTAAAAATTGCAGATATTAAAAAAGCACTTTTACGCAAGCAAGAGCATATTACGCTGAGCGATGGCAGTATCGGACTTTTTCCCGAAGAGTGGTTGCAGAAATATGGTTTGATGGTGAAAATGGCAACTATTGATGCCAATGGTAATCTCAAAATCAAAAACGTTAATTTCTCTGTATTAGACGAGCTTGCCAAAGAATCGGGCGAAGACGAAACATTGCTTGCATTAGCCGAAAAGAGAGAAAAATTAGCCGACTACGATTTCGACAAAGAAGAAATTTCTAAAATACCCGAAAATGTAAATGCAGTGCTTAGACCATACCAACAAAATGGTTTTAAGTGGATGATGTTTTTGCGAGAAACAGGCTGGGGTGGTATTCTCGCTGATGATATGGGATTAGGTAAAACACTACAAACACTTGTATGCTTACAACATTACCAAAACGAAGTAAAAGATGCTAAATTCTTAGTAGTATGCCCTACTACGCTGATGTACAACTGGGAAAATGAAATTAAAAAATTTACCCCCGACCTTAGCTACCACACACATCACGGAGCAGGGCGCAACGCCTCTAAGCTCCATAGCTTCAACAAAAATATTATTATTACTACTTACGGTACGCTGCGTAGCGATATAAAACATCTTACTGCAATAGAATTTGATTATATCGTTTTAGACGAATCGCAAGCTATTAAAAACCCATTGTCGCAAGCGGCTAAATCTGCAATGCTGCTTAATGGTAAAAATAAATTAGCACTAAGTGGTACGCCAATGCAAAACAATACTTTCGACTTGTTTGCACAAATGAATTTTTTAAATCCGGGTATGCTTGGTGGTATGGAATTTTTCAGAAACGAGTTTGCCACACCGATAGATAAAATGCAAGACAACCTTGCCAAAGCAGAATTAAGAAAACTTATAGACCCATTTATACTAAGACGTACCAAAGAACAAGTAGCTCCCGACTTACCCGAAAAAACAGAGATGGTACTCTTTTGCGAAATGGGTGCTAAGCAAAGAAAAATTTATGATGCTTACAAAAACAGTTTCCGCTCTAAAATATTGGGCGAAATTGAAGAGCGTGGCATAGAGCGCAGCCAACTCAGTATCTTAACCGGATTAATGAAATTGCGCCAAATTTGCGACTCCCCTGCCATTCTCAACGAAGCAGAAAAATACGATAACCATTCTGTAAAAATAGAAGAATTAGTGAGAGAACTCAACGACAATACCGCTAACCATAAGGTATTGGTATTCTCTCAATTTTTAGGAATGTTAGGATTAATAAGAATGGAACTCGAGCACCACAATATACCTTATGTGTATTTCGATGGTAGTTCTACTTCTACGGAGAGAGAAGTAGCTATTCAGCATTTCCAGAATGATGAAAATTGTAGAGTGTTTTTAATTTCGTTAAAAGCAGGTGGTGTGGGGCTTAACCTTACCGCCGCAGATTATGTGTATATAGTGGACCCTTGGTGGAACCCTGCGGTAGAGCAGCAAGCTATAGACCGTACGCACCGTATAGGACAGACAAAAAATATTTTTGCATACAGACTAATATGTAAAGACACTATTGAAGAAAAAATATTGTTGTTACAAGAGCGCAAATTAGGTTTGGTAAAAGATATTATCTCCGACGAAAATGCCTTCCTTAAAAAACTAACCAAAGAAGATGTAGCTTATTTGTTGAGTTAGAGGAGGGATGCCTGAAATTATTCCGTTAAACTCACTTTGTGCTATTGGTAATAGAATAGGGTAATAAATGTTATATTTGTGAAAGGAAGAAATGTTGTTGGTGAAGAAAAGCAATAGTGGAGGAAAATAGCTTTTACCACTGCCATTTTCATTAATTACTCCGTTGTTGGTGTTCTTTACCAACAACACCAATGAATTCATCTCTATTATATAATGGCAAATAATGATTATAAAGTAACATTTTATACAGCAACTATATTAGAATGGAAGCCGTTGCTCCTTAATAATATTTTCAAAAATATAATTATTAATAGCCTAAGATACTTAGTTAGTGCTAAAAAAATAAAAGTTTATGCATTTGTAATTATGCCTAATCATATACATTTGATTTGGCAAATTTTAGATGTAAATACGTCGGTAGTACAACATTCTTTTATGAAATACACTGCACAAATGTTGCTTAAAGAACTTCGTAATACGCCCGAATTACTGAAAGCATATTTAGTCGCATCAAAAGATAGGAAATATCAAATATGGGAACGAAATCCATTACATATTTTTGTAGAAAACAAATTGGTATTTTTGCAATACTGTCCTAAATGTTTTTTTATAGTTTATCAAAAGTTTTATTGCCGCCAT
>CAYUXT010000002.1:0-151218 GCA_964448955.1 uncultured Taibaiella sp.
ATATCTTTTTGCAAAGATATACTATATTAATAATAATGATAGCGGTTTATTATTACTATTTACTATCAATGGTCAATAGTAACAATTTTATAGTTAAATGATGTTGGTAAAGAATGGTGGCGATGAGGAAAATAACAAAAGCGTGTATTGGGTTTTACATTGAGTTTTAAAACTCAATGTTATATGCCGTTCGTAGTCCGCTTCGCAAGACTACGAACTACCCAACCTCCATCTTTACTCTTCCTTAAAATACTCGTAAAACTTTAATCTTATTTGCCAAACGGCATTTTGATTGGGGAATGTTTCAGGTATTGATTTGTGTATGTCAACAATTTGCATTATGCCATTTTTATAAAAGTATGATTTTTCTTTTTTAGATGTTACAAACATCATTGAAGTATAAAAATTTACAAAAGGCAGGGTGTCTTCTTTCATAAAATACAAGGCATCATTTTTGGCAAAAGTTATGGCTGTAGTATTAAATTTTACCTTAGTTAAATATACTGTGTTGAGATTCATATTGGTATGTTTAGGATTATAAAATGGATGTTCGACGAATGATAATTCCTTATGGTTTAAATCTATTTTCTTAATATTATTTAAACTATCTCGAATGAGTACATAAAATTGAGCATACTTAATGTTTGTAGTATCTGATTGATGGATAAGAAAAACGGCTTCTTGAATAATAAGGTTATTGGAATTGGTTTCTGTTTTGATTTTTATTCCAAAATTATTGGTACTATCTCCATAAACACCAATTGGGTACACACCTCTCACTTTAAATAGTTTATTTCGTTTTGAAAAAAAATTAAGGGTAGTATAGTTGATGTCTCCTTTTCGGGTAGAGATATATGCTTCTTCGAGTTCGTAGAATCGAATAGAGTCGATATCTTGTGCAAATGAATAAGATACACAAAAAAACAAAATAATGGTAAATAAGTTGATTTTGGACGGCATAATTTATGAGGATATTTTTGTTGGTCAAAAAATGTGATAATGTGAGAGGGTGTTAAAGTTTTAATAAACAATAACGCTAAAAACAGAAAATAATTTCAACCTTCCCTACCTTACTGTTTATTATTTTACCCTTTATGTTTCCTTTTTTGTCTAATGCTGTAAATCACAGCTATAACAAGACCGAATAAACCACCTAAATAACTAAAGTTGTGCATAGAGCCTACGGCAATAAAGTTTTTTACATCCATTAAGATGTTTGGCAGTCGCCATTTTACACCTATTTCTGCAAGATGTAATTTGCCAAAGGCAAGACCTATAAGTCCGGTTAAGAGAGCTACCAAAAGCGAAATGATAATTGCTCTTAAAGTTATACGGAACATTTGTTTGCTATCCTTATGGATTAAACCTACCAAGCCAAGAATTAAACCAATTGGAATACCCGTCCACCACGTAGCCATAAAGCCAACAGCAGCAACTTGTATGCGGGGATTAGGAAAAATCGCTTCGTTACCTGCATCCATTAATCCAAATTGATAAAACTTAAATTTGGTATAATACTCTGGTGAAATAGTGTATGTTAATTGGTCGTGCAAAATGCCATAAATACCTCCAATTAAAGGTGTAAGTATAACAATCAGTATAAGCGTTTCCAATTTTCCCCAATTTTTATTTTTCATAACTGATAATAAAATTCTAAGTTGAAAAATGGAAACAAATTTCTTTCCCCAAAAAACCTCCACCCCTACAACGCCCCCAACACCTTAGCTTTAACTTCGGCAAGCGGTACGCGCTCTTGTTGCATAGTATCTCTGTAACGAATAGTTACGGTATTGTCTTCTAAAGTTTGGTGGTCTATTGTAACACAAAATGGCGTGCCGATAGCGTCCATTCTTCTGTAACGCTTACCGATAGCATCTTTTTCTTCGTAAAAACATTTAAAGCTTTGTTTGCAGTCGTCCATTAATTGTCGGGCAACTTCGGGTAAGCCATCTTTTTTGGTAAGTGGAAGAACGGCTAATTTTATAGGAGCTAATTTGGGGGCAAATTTTAAAACTACTCTACTGTCTTGTTTTTCGTCGGTGCTTAAATCTTCTTCTTGGTAAGCTTCGCTTAGAACCATAAGTACTGTTCTGTCTAAACCGATAGAAGTTTCGATAACATACGGAATATAGTTACCATAAGGTTTTCCGGTTTCGGGATTAACATCGGCATCGAAGTATTGCATTTTCTTTTTGCTGAACTCTTGGTGTCTGCTTAGGTCGTAATCGGTACGAGAGTGGATACCTTCTACTTCTTTAAATCCCATCGGGAAATCGTATTCTATATCGCAAGCGGCATCGGCGTAATGGGCTAATTTAATGTGGTCGTGAAAGCGTTGTTTTTCTTCTCTAATACCTAAAGTTTTGTGCCAGGCTATTCTTTCGGTTTTCCAATATTCGTACCATTCTTTTTGCGAGCCGGGGCGAACAAAAAACTGCATTTCCATCTGTTCAAATTCGCGCATACGGAAGATAAAACCGCGTGCCACTATTTCGTTGCGAAATGCCTTACCTACTTGTGCTATACCAAAAGGAATTCTCATTCTTCCTGTTTTTTGTACATTCAGAAAGTTTACAAATATACCCTGTGCGGTTTCGGGACGTAGATAAATAGTATTGGTGTCTTCGGCTATCGAACCTACTTCGGTAGAAAACATCAGATTGAACTGACGAACATCTGTCCAGTTAGCGGTTTTGCTGATAGCACATTTAATATTGTTTGTTTCAATGAGTTGTTTTAATCCTGCAAAATCATCGGCAGCGATAAGCTGTTCCATAGCGGCAATAAGCGCGTCGCTATCGAAATCAGGATTTTTTTCTTGTTGTTCTGCGGCAAATCCTTCGATAAGGTGATCTACACGATAGCGTTTTTTACTGTCTTTATTATCTATCATCGGGTCGCTGAAATTATCTACGTGCCCACTTGCTTTCCATACAGTAGGGTGCATAAAGATAGAAGCATCAATACCTACAATGTTTTCGTGCATTTGCGTCATACTGCGCCACCAGTATTCTCTGATGTTTCTTTTGAGTTCTACGCCCCATTGTCCGTAATCATAAACGGCACCGAGACCATCGTATATTTCGCTCGAAGGAAAAATAAAGCCATATTCTTTGGCGTGCGCTATAATTGCTTGTAGTTTGTTTTCGTTTGCCATAATAGTAAAAAGAGCGCAAAGTTAATGCATAATTAAGAGTTTACAGTGGAGAGTTGATAGTTGATAGAAATTAGGATGTTTTTCTTAAAACAAAGTTTCTAAATGTTGTTGTAGTTCGTATTCGGTAGAGATAAGCACATCGCGCGGTTTGCTACCCTGTGCCGGACCTACGATACCTGCTGCTTCTAACTGATCCATTATTCTTCCTGCTCTGTTGTATCCTAAGTTGAATTTACGCTGCAACATAGATGTAGAGCCACTTTGCGAATTTACTACTAACATAGCACATTCTTCAAACATACTATCGCGTTTGGTAAGGTCTATACTTTCTCTATCTATTTTTTCGTCTTCTGCTCCTTCGTATTCCGGTAATTGGAATGCTTGCGGATAGCCACGTTGATTACCAATAAATTCTACTATGCGCTCTACTTCGGGGGTATCAACAAAGGCACATTGTAATCTTAGTAGTTCGCTCCCGTGCGACACCAGCATATCTCCTCTACCTACCAATTGGTCTGCTCCGCTTGCATCTAAAATGGTGCGGCTATCTACTTTAGCCGAAACTTTAAAGGCAATACGCGCCGGAAAGTTAGCTTTAATAATACCTGTAATTACATTTACCGAAGGACGCTGCGTAGCTATAATAATGTGAATACCCACAGCACGCGCTAACTGTGCCAAACGAGCAATTGGCATTTCTACCTCTTTACCTGCCGTCATTATTAAATCCGCAAACTCATCTATAACCAAAACTATAAACGGTAAATATTTATGACCTTGTAGCGGATTAAGGCGGCGTTTAATAAATTTTTCGTTGTATTCTTTGATGTTTCTGGCACCTGCATCTTTCAATAGTTCGTAGCGGTTATCCATTTCTATACACAATGCACTAAGCGTATTCACTACCTTTTTAGTATCGGTAATAATAGGCTCTTCTTCGTTGGGTAACATTGCCAAAAAGTGTTTTTCGATTAGTCTGTAAATAGACAATTCCACTTTTTTAGGATCCACCATTACAAACTTTAATTGCGATGGGTGTTTTTTGTATAAAAGAGAAACCAAAATAGCATTGATACCTACGGATTTTCCTTGTCCGGTAGCACCTGCCATAAGTAAGTGTGGCATTGTAGCTAAATCGACAATATAGTTTTCGTTATCTATTTTTTTACCCAATGCAATAGGCAAACTCATTTTGGTATTTACAAATTTTTCGCTCGAAAGCAATGCGCCCATTGGTACAATTTGCTTTTTGTTGTTGGGTACTTCTATTCCTATCGTGCCTTTTCCCGGAATGGGAGCAATAATACGAATACCGAGAGCAGCAAGATTCAGGGCAATATCGTCTTCTAAATTTCTGATTTTAGAAATACGCACACCTTCTGCCGGTACTATTTCGTAAAGCGTAACGGTAGGACCTACGGTGGCACTTATTTTCTGTATTTCAATACCAAAACTCCTAAGGGTATTGATGATTTGATTTTTGTTTTGTTCCAACTCTTCTCTGTCGATGGCTACTTTCCCTGTATCTACTTCGTCTAATAAATTTAGAGTAGGAAATTTGTAATCCGAAAGCTCTAAAGATGGGTCGTAAGGTTCGTTGCTCGCAATGCTAATATGGGTATTGTGTGCAGGTATGGCAGATTTGTTTTCGACGGTAGTAATTTCAAAATCATCATTAGGGTCATTTGTAGATACTGTCGGGGGTTCTTCTTCTTGTTCCGGTAGTTCGAGTACTATACCTTCCGGTTTTGTTGTAATAGAAGTTGTTGGTTCTGTTGTTTGTGCTGTATTATTCGAAGTGTTAGTTTTTTCTGATGTAACAGTAAATACGGGTTCATCTTCTGTAGATTTTATGACTAATTGTAAGTCATCTTCGTCTAAATCTTCCTCTATTTCTACTGTATCTTCTTCGGGTTCGTCAGTAAAATGCAGGCTCATTTCTACATCGTCAATGGTTTGCGGCTCTGCCGTTACGATTGGATTAATGGTATCTGTTTCCGGTTCGGGGTTTTTAAAACCTTTAAATTTTTCGGCTTCTTCAATTAATGCTTCTGCAAAAGTTTTATCGGTTTCATCTTCTTTGGTTGGGAGTAATGTTTTGGCTTTTTGTAGTATTGGTTTAATATCCCACTGAAACACGATGAATGCAAAGAAAGCAAATGCAATAAAAAGCATTAATAAAATACCTGCTGTTCCGGCAAATCCTTGTGTATAGTCTATAATAAAATTACCTAAAGCTCCGCCGAAAGGATAAGAGTTTTTGGCGAACAACAAAGCAAATACAGGGCATAAAAAGAAAATACTGAAACCCATCCATCTTATCCACTTACGAGCAGGAAAAATAGTTTTGTCGTTGATTAAATTCCAGCCGATACCGGCAATCCACACAGAAAATAACAAAGATGCAATACCTGCTCCTTTATATACAAAAAAGTGCGCCAGCGCAGCTCCTAACCTGCCCGCACGGTTTTGGGCTACAATTTCTTTATTGTTTATGTAAGCAAAAAAAGAGTTGCCTATTAAATGTTGTTGGTCTTGCTGCCAGGAAAAGAAATAGCTGATGATAGCAAAAGAGATAAAAGCACCGGCTAATAAGAACAATAAGCCGATGCCTAAACGCAATTTGGTTTTGTTGTCCATATCGTTTTCGCTACTCGCCTTAATGTCCGTCTGTTTCTTTTTAGTATTTTTAATTGCTTTAGGCATATTTATTATTCTGAAATCGCTTTCACGGTAAATTACAAAAATGTGAATTTGGGTACATTTTTGCAAATTTATATTTTAATTTGGGAATGATAGCATAAAGATATTTTAGGATAGTGAATTGTATCAAAAACTAAATTTCATATAAAATAATTTTATGTTTTTGTTTTGGAGGATACTAATTGCTATACTTATGTCAGCTTTGTCCATTTACGGCACATATCAAAAAATAGGAGAGTAGCCTATCTTTTTTGTAAAAAATATATTGGGTTATACAGGCTTAGTTTCGATTTTTTTACTATCAGGTTTTTTTATTGCACTTAGAGATAATAGACTTCAAAGAGCAGTTACATAAGGAATCCGCTTCCGCCCAACCTCGACAGTACGCTGCATGAGTTTAAGGGGTTTTATGAAGATGGTACAAGTTTTTCCGATACGAGGCAGGGCATTGTATCTTGTAGTAAAACGCAGAGGTTGGCGTTTGCAATCTAACCATAATGTAGTTATCCCAAGCGATTACAGCTTCATAGCCGAAGGTGTAACACTATCACTTGAAGTGAAAGGTTTTTTAAAAGGAACAAGTAGATATCCACCTAAATACGATAAGAAATATCTTGAGTTATTATGGAGTAGATGCCGCTAAATTAAGGAAATGCTACAAAAACAAGAGTAGCAATTTTTAAAATAGGGAACAGCGAAACCATAGTGAATTCTACTTGTTATAATAAAATAGAAACCATTCTTAACTACTTTGTTTATAGTAACTTAAATGCAAATGCGAAATCATTTAATTCTAAAATCAAACTCTTTAGGGCAAACCTCCAAGGACTTACAGATACCAAATGCTTCCTCCTCCTCTTCAGATTGGAGAAACTTTTTGCCTAATTCCCAGAAAAAAATGTGAGCCAATAATTATTCTTAATGTGCTACAACGGTTAATGAGTTAGTATAATTAATTTTATCTCCGGTTACATTTAATTTGTAGATGCCATTGGCTAAAGAATTAATATTTACAGATACTGTAGCATTTTTATTTACCGTACCTAATGTTTGGTTATATACAATTCTGCCGGATTGGTCGTAAATACGTAACATCAAATCTTTGTCAGACTCATTGAATCTAATATTAACTATGCCATTAGCCGGATTAGGAAATAGTTGTATCCCGTTTTCCGTAATTACCTCATTTATGTCAGTCAGGGTATGGTTAATGTCGTCTGATTCGTTGTAGCAAGAATTACTTCCCGTTACTCTTACTTTATATATTCCGTCTTGTGTAGCTGTATAGCTTTGGGCTGTTGCGTTAGTAATTGCGTTGCCGTTTCTATACCATTGATTGCTATTAGCGGCACTTGAAGTAAAGGTATTTGCATTTACAGTAACTATTGGTTTTGCAGGTCTGTTGTCAGTAACGGTTATGTCATTGCTCCAAGCACTTTTATAGCCTTGGTTATTGATTACTCTTACTTTGTAAGTGCCGGGAGTATTTATGGTAATGGATTGAGTAGTCTCGTTATTACTCCACAAATATCCTGTAAATCCCGAAGGGGCGGTTAGTGTAGCAGTACCATGACAAAGGTCAATAGTGTTAGGCGTAACTACCGGGGTGTCGGGTATATTATTTAATATTGCTTGAATACCCGCCCAAGCATTAATCTTTCCCCAGCCCCAAGTGTTGTGCCCAGTAGCAGGTATAGTACCTGTATTAGCATCGGTGATGGATGTGGTTTTAATTATTGTTTTAGCTTGGTCGGGAGTAAGGAATGGATATGCTTGTAACCAAAGAGCTATAATTCCGGTAACCATTGGAGCAGCCATTGATGTTCCTTGCATAGTTCCAAACCACCAGTTGTTAGTTCCATTAGTAACCCCGCTAACCACTTTATTGTCCCAATAGTAGTAACGGTAATTATCGAAGCTATTAACAGAAGAAACGATAACATTGCCAGGTGCGGCTACATCGGGTTTAGTACGATTATCTGCTGTGGGTCCCTTACTGGAGAAGTTGGCTATTTCACCATTTATTGCACCATTATTTTGGTAAGAAGAATTGAAGGCAGTCCAGTTGTTTTTAGAAGTAAATGCACCTACGGATATCATATTTTTTCCTGTACCACCTAATTCTCCCATTGTGCTGCTACTACTACCTGAAGATGCTTCTGTGTACCCATTGTCGGTAAATTCCGCCCAATTAGCCCACATTTTAGTAACTGTTGCACTTCCTTTTATTTGAATTAATACGTAGTTATAGTTATCGTCTTGGGCAGTATGGTCAATTACAAGTAAAGCCCTCGGTTTATTATTTAATGGATCTATTCCTGTTTGGATATCTATAAAACAAGGATCGGGCGACCACCAATCATTATCATATATTGTTTCAGAATAAGAACTATCGTAGTTTGCAGCATAGAAATAAGGTAATTGACTTTCGGGTGTATTTGTAGCGGTGTTATAAATAATTGCTGTTACCCAAAAGTTTTTATTGGGTTCTCCCCAAATATCTAAATAGGTGAACCCATCTGTGCCATTATACGAGTTAGGAAAATAAATAAAGGTATATAAATTAGTATCTGAAGTAGTAAATGTCTTTCCTAAATAAAGATTTTTGTTACCTTCGTTGCCAGAAGCACCAACTAATATAACGCCTTCATCTACTATATCGTCACAACTTTGGTCGAATATCGATGTGCCATCATGCGGACCTACATGGCTCCCCCAGCTAAGATTAATAACACAAGGTTTGCCAACAGATGCTGCGTAAGATTTTATATAATTGACACCATCAATAAAACTGCTTGAAATGCTATTGTCGGCGGCTACAAACACTAAATCGCTTTTGGGGGCTGCACCTGTATATTCGTTAGTGCTTCCGCCGCCTGCTCCTCCTGCAATGCCTGCCACATGCGAGCCGTGTGATTGGTCGTAAAAGTCGGTTTCGGCATTGAGCATTGCACTTTGGGTAGTAAGTTCTCTACCATAGTTAAATCCTGCGGGAGGTGTACCGCCGTTTGCTTGTTCCCATACTCTTTTTATACGGTAGTTATTAAAACCCGTATTGTCATAAAAATTGGGGTGTGTGTAATCGAAGCCAACATCTATAATACCTACTACAATCCCTTCTCCATAATAAGACTGGGGCAAACTATTGCCTTGATGTACTTGATTTACATTGCTAACTGTCCTTGCGTTATCCATATTTAGCTCCGCAGGTTCGCCAATCTCTATATACTTTATGTTTTCTATTTTGGATATGTTTTTTATCTGCTCTATCGGAATTAAAGCAGTATGGATTTTTTTCATTTTAGAGCCGGGTAATACTCCATATTCTGCTAACGCTTCAATATTAAAATCGCCGGTAGTAACTATAAAGGAATTGGCATACAATATGCCATTTTTTTCAATTAGGTTATACTTTTTAATAAATTCTTCTTTGGTTATTTTTCTGCTTGATGCAATATTTTCAACACGCTGTTTGTCTGCAAGCATAATGGCAGTGTAAGGAGATACACCCCTTATGGTTCCCGACTCGCTTATTGTTTTGATTTTTTCTGTGTTAATGGCTTGTAGCCCAATTTGTTTTGGTGTATTGTTGTCGTTTTGACCAAATGTAAAAGTGCCCGCCATTAATGCGCAAGATACTAGTAAGATTTTTTTCATTTTACAAATTAAGTTTTAGAGATATTGTTGGTTTATTTTAATGCTGCAATATTGGATGCATCAAAGTATTCAATGCCTTTAATGTTAAAAAACAGATTTAACTTACGAACCGGAATGCGAACTGTTACAAATCTACCCGAAGGTTTTCCGTATTCAATGCCCGATTGTTGTAATGTATGTGTATTAAATTCTGTGTTGTATTTTATAGTTCCGGTTAAATAGTGCTGATTGTTATTGTACTGTAATCCAAATCGTTTAATAAGTTTTTCTGTAGGAGTATAATCGTCTATCGGCTGATTGTTAAGGACTAATTCGTTGTTGATTTCTTTTAGTACAAGTTTTGAAAATGCCGAAAGTTTTACATTGCCCTGCTCCACTAATTTTATAGTATTTTTATCACTATGCTTTTGTGCGCTTGTACCTTTGCTGCTTCCACACGAAAAAAGTAATAATAGCAATAATACCGCCCCACTTATTCTAACCCATATATTAAAACTCATACATTTTAATTCAATTGTTTTGCGAAGGTACGTTATTATATTCAATAATATATACTTTGGTTATCTGACTCTAAAAGAGGTTTATTGGTATTGGCTGTATTGTATGCTAAAAACAATAAATATTCTACACAATATTGCTAACCTCCCTAATATCCAAAACTTTTAATTGCAAGCTTTTTTGCCCGTTCCATTCGTTTTCGTCTATGGTATATACTATATCGAAAGGTTTACCGGAAGCTACTATGTCAAACTTATCTGCCATTCCGAAACCGATACCCACAAAAGCATAACCACCGGATTGTGCTATTACAAATCTGATGTGCATTTCTTTAACGATTTTCGACATTCCGTTTTTATTAATTACATTTTTAGTAATAAATACAGGGTTAAGATTAGTAGGGCCGAATGGTTCAAATTGTTTTATGATTTTGTAAAATGTAGGCGTAATGTCTTCAAAATTTATTTCGGCATCAATCTCTAATTCTGGAACCAAAGATTGTGGACTAATGGTACTTTTTACTGTTTCTTCAAATTTGTTTTGAAATGCATCTAAGTTTTCGGGGAGCATTGTAAGCCCGGCAGCAAAGAAATGACCTCCGAAACTTTCTAATAAATCGGAACAAGCGTAAATGGCTTCATACACATTAAAGCCAGCAACAGATCGGGCAGATCCTGTAATTTTTCCATTAGACTCTGTAAGCACAATGGTAGGTCTGTAATAATGCTCTATTACACGAGAAGCTACAATGCCTACTACGCCTTTGTGCCAATGGGCTCTAAACAATACATTGCTGTATTTTGGACTGCCGTTTTCATTTTCTGCAATTATGGCTAATGCTTCGTCCGACATAGATTTATCCACTTCTTTACGCTCGGTATTGTCGATTTGTATAGCCGAAGCAAGCTCAAAAGCTCTTTTTTCATCGTCTTCGGTGAGTAGTGCCACTACCTTAGAGGCATCGTCCATTCTTCCTGCTGCATTAATGCGTGGAGCTATTATAAATACCAAATCCGAAATGGTAAAATCTCTTTGCAGCGCAGCAATTTTTTTTATTGCTATTAATGCGTTGCAAGGAGCTGTATTTGCTTTAATAACGCCAAAGTGTGCCAGTATTCTATTTTCGCCATTAATTGGAACTATATCGGCGGCGATGCTTGTAGCCACTAAATCTAAATATGTTTCTACCACATCGTTAGGCAAATCCATTGTTTCAGCTATTGCACATATTAGTTTATAGCCGATGCCACAGCCGCTTAATTCTTTGTATGGATAATTACAATCTGCCTGTTTAGGATTAAGTATAGCATAAGCAGCAGGTAATTCGTTTCCGGGAGTGTGGTGGTCGCAGACAATTACATCTATGCCATTGTCGTTTGCATATTTTATTTTTTCTACTGCTTTAATGCCACAGTCCAAAGCAATCATTAGTTTACAACCATCTGCTACAGCTTTGTCTATTCCTTGAAAAGAAATGCCATAACCCTCAGTATATCTATGCGGAATGTAATATTGGCAATGGGTGTCGCCTAAGTTTTCGGGATAATTTTTTTTCAAAAAAGAATAAACAGCAGCAACCGCAGTAGTGCCGTCCACGTCATAATCCCCAAAAACCATTATTTTGTCTTTGTTTTGAAATGCCGTAATAACTCTATTGGTGGCTTTGTCCATATCTTTCATTAGAAATGGGTTGTGCAGCATACTCAATTCCGGACGGAAAAATGCACGCGCCTCCTCAAAAGAAGTAATGCCTCTTTGGACTAATAACCTGCAAATTTTCTGATGAATTTGTAATACATCTTGTACTTGCTTTTCCCTTTCTTCATCGGTTTTTTTAAGCGACCATTTTTTTTCTAAAGCCATAAAAGGATTTGGTATAAGGTAAAAATTACAATAATACTCTAAAGCAAGGAAATCTAAAAATTATTGAACGATAAATGTAAATACATTATAGTTGCCTTCTATGTATAAGAAACAATCCTTAAAAAATTTTAAAAAATTCAAAAAAATGATATAAATTTGGCAAGTTTTAACTGTATATATCTGTATATATGCGGTTAATTTTTTGGTAATAATGGTTATTATCAATAGGATTTCGTAACTATAAAATTTAGAACATTGAAAAGAAATTTTATTCTCAGTTCGTTGGTTGCAATTGGTTGCTTGTTTAGTATCGCAGCAAACGGTCAGGCTAATGCATTAAAGCTACAAAGTGGTCGCAGCATTCAATTTAGCAACACACAAGAGCTTGTGTCGCAGCAATTGACCAATGGTGCCGGTAAAGCACTAATGTATGTTAAGTTTGCCAACGCACCCAATGAAATGCTGCTCCAACCCAAAAAGATAGAGCTGCAAGACTATATAGGCAATAATACATTTTTAGTATATCTCAATAATGCTTCCGTAAATAGCCTTGTAGAAAGCGGAGCAATATCTTGGGCAGCAGTATTACCGCAAGATAAAGTAAGCAAAATGCTTTCGGATAAACTTACTTCCACATCTAATAAAACGGAATCCGTATTAATTACTGTTAGAAAAAATACATCTCGCACAGATATAGAGACTGCATTAAATACAATAGGTGCTACTTTGGACAAAGAGCAGTTTATGTACAGGGGTAATATTTGGAAAGTAACCCTTGCCGAAAAAGACCTGTCAAAATTAGCTGCATTGGCGGTTGTAAGATTCGTAAATCCAATATTACAAGACGTAGGTTTGGTAGATGGAGCTATTGGCATTACCAATTCTAACAAAGCAAGAATGTCTATAGGAGCCGGAGGATATGGATTAGACGGTACCGGAGTAATGACCGGAATAGGGGATAACTCAGACCCACGCCACTACGATTTTGAAGCCAGAGTAATCAGTTTCTCTAATACAGTAATGCAAACCCATGGCGATCACGTTACCGGTACAGTTGGTGGTAATGGTATTATAGACGAAAAGTTAAAAGGTTTTGCACCTAAAGTAAATTTAGTAGAAAACTATTTCAGTAATATACTCTATGATGCGGATATTTATCGTCAGGATTTTAATATGACACTTACTAACAACTCGTACAAATTAAGTGCTTCGAATGTATGTGCCTATGCCGGAACTTATGATGCATACTCTCAGTTTGTAGATCAACAGCTAAGAGATATTCCTGATTTATTACACATATTTGCTGCTGCAAATGATGGAGGTATGACCTGTTCTGGTTATCCTGCATATTTTCATACGGTAGCAGGTGGATACCAAACCGCCAAAAACGCATTGGTAGTTGCCAATCAGGGTAAAACCTTAACTACTTTTGTGCCTTCTTCCTCACGAGGACCGGTAGATGATGGCAGGTTAAAACCCGAAATTACAGCAATGGGACAAGGGCTAAACTCCACAGTAGGAATGAGTACATATCAGGCATTAACAGGTACAAGTATGGCTTGTCCTAATGTTACCGGTGTTGCTTCTTTATTAACACAAAGATTTAAACAACTTAATAGTAATGCTAACCCCAATGCGGCATTATTAAAAGCAATTTTGATGAATGGAGCAGATGATATGGGTAATCCCGGACCTGATTTTAGATTTGGTTTTGGTATGATGAATACATCAAACTCTTTAAGAATTATAGACAATGCAAGCTATTTTAATGGAATAATTAATACATCTCAAGTACAAACCTTTAATGTTAATGTACCTCCAGGAAAATCAATAGCCAAGATTATGCTTTATTGGCACGATCCGGCTGCATCTCCTTCTGCACCAACCGCTTTAATTAACGACTTAGACTTAACTGTATTAACCCCGTCAGCTGTAACGATTAGCCCATGGGTATTAGATCATACAGCAGCAAACGTAAACAACAATGCTACACAAGGTATAGACAGGAGAAATAACGTAGAACAAGTAACTGTTGCCAATCCCGCTTCAGGTACATACATCATAAATGTATCCGGTTTTAATGTACCGGTACCCAATCAGGAGTTTTGGGTTGTATATGACCTAATTGATGAAGGCATAGCAATTCAATATCCTTTTGGGGGTGAAAAAATGGAAGCTGGAGTATTAAATTATATACATTGGGAGGCTTCACCTGGTGTCGGAACGTTTAATTTAGAATATTCCATAGACAATGGTAATACTTGGATTGTAATGCAAAACAATATTGCTGCCACCGTTAGAAATTATGCTTGGAATACACCTTCAAGTATATTCTCAAACGAATGCCTTGTAAGAGTAACGCGTGGTGCAGAGCAAAGTACAAGTGGAAGATTTATTATAATGAGTCGCCCAACCGTACAGCTACACCCAACGCAATGCCCCGGAAGTATAAGAATGACGTGGAATGGAATTACCGGCTCCAACGGATATAACGTGTATATAAAACAAGGAGATGATATGGTATTTAAAGGTTCTACCACCAATACTGAATATACCATTTACGGATTATCTCCCGATACTCTATATTGGGTAGCCGTAGCGCCAACTTTAAACGGAGAAGCTGGTTTACGATCGGTAGCAATTTCTCGTCAGCCTAATAGTGGAAACTGTTTAGGGTTAACTAACAACGGAGACTTAATGGTACAATCAATTGTGTCTCCTACTCATGGTAGAGAGTTTACAAGCACTCAGCTTACTTATAACGAAGACCTTACTATTGTATTAAGAAACTTTGATAATGTAGCTGCTACAAACTACACTGTAGCTTATAGAGTAAATAATGGACCTTGGACTAATAATATTTACAACAATTCCATACCAGCTGTTGGTAGCCTAACGCTTAATGTGGGTACTATAGATTTATCTGCTGTAGATACTTACACCATTACGGTAGCTGTTACAAACCTTAATTATAATGACCCCGTTAAAACTAACGACACATTATATGCTACTATTAAACATATAGCTAATCCACCAATTAGTTTAGATATAGATTACGAAGAAGGTTTTGAAACCGCAGTTGTTAATCATGTAGGTTCTGGATTTTTTGGATTAACCGGTGCCGATAGATGGGACTTTACACAAACCACTGCTTACGGAAGGGTTCGTAGTTTTGTAAACAATACAGTTACTATAAGTGGTACTAATGCTCTAAGTATGGATAACGACCGTAACTTAACCGCCAGCGCTCCAGATGCAAGCATGAACGAAGTAATAGGTACATTTAATTTAAGCAATTACGATACTACAAGAGAAATCAGATTTGAATTAGATTATATTACACACGCCGAATCGTTTTTTGGTAATAACGGTAACAGAATATATGTTAGAGGTAGCGATACAGACCCTTGGATACAAATATCTGCATATAATATACCTTCAGGTGTTGTTTATAATACCGGTTCTATTTCTTTAAGAGATTTGTTTAGAAGTAACGGACAAAATTTTTCTACAAGCACTCAGTTTAGATTAGGACAATACGACAGATCCATAATTTCAAACAAAACAAGTGGTACCGGTATGACCTTCGATAACTTTAAAATATACGCAATTAAAGGCGATGTGTATATGGTTTCGGTAGATTCGGTTACTCACTATAACTGTGGGTTAGATAATAATATGCCACTTAATGTAAGAGTTGCAAACGGCGTAGATGACACTGTATATAATGTTGAAATTTCTTATCAATTAAACAATGGTCCTGTGGTTACAGAAATCATTCCATACATTGAAGGAAAAGACACAATCAATTATCAATTTACTTCTTTGTTAGACATGTCATCTTATCAAGTGCATAATTTATCTGTATGGGTATTTACACCTATCGATACATACAGAAACAATGATAGTTTATTAGACATTCAAATTAGAAATATACCACTAATTGCTTCTTACCCTTATTTAGAAGATTTTGAAGATAATAATGGATATTATTATGCAGAAGGTGCTAATAGCAGTTGGGCTTATGGTACACCTAATTCAGATAAGATAAAATATGCTGCAAGTGGTACCAAAGCTTGGAAAACAAACCTAAACGGTAAGTATAATGCAAACGAAACCTCTTACCTATACTTGCCTTGTTTCGATATTGCCGGTTTAGGAAAACCAATGCTTAGTTTTAGTTTGGCGACAGATATAGAAGAGCCTAAAGATGGTCAGTTGTTTGATGCAGCTTATATAGAGTACTCTTTCGACGAGGGTGGAAATTGGCATAAATTAGGAGCTTCATTAAATGGCACCAACTGGTACAATGACGCTACTCATAAAGCTTGGGCAAAAAGAAATGAACACTATTGGCACGTAGCATCTTACGAATTGCCATACTTAGCAGGTAGAAATGTATCTTTAAGATTTGTATTTAACTCTGATAATGGTACAGAATTCGATGGTATTGCTATTGATGATATTCATATTTTTGATTTGCAAAATTTAATCTTTGATAAAGATTCTTTTGATGCTCCAGTTACTATGAATGTGGGTCCTTGGCAAAATGTAAATAACTTTACAGACACATCATTTAATATAGCAGTGAGCTTATTTGGGGTTACGGGTACACTTGGTAAAACAGAAGTACAAGCGTATAAACACAAAAATTTCCTAACGCCGGATAGCGCACAATATATTCTACCTAAGAGCTTTACTATTAAGGCCGACAATGATGCAGGAGATACCGCTACAGTAAGATTCTTTGTAACAGACCAAGCTATAAAAACAATAAGAAACGATAAGTCTTGCCCTACTTGTACTCAGCCTACCGAAGTATATCGTTTAGGTATGACCCAATACAGAGACAATATAGATAAATCGAGAGAAAATAATCTACTTACTGATAATAGAGAAGGCGTTTACACTTACACTCAATTCAACAATATTCGTTGGGTGCCTTACGATAATGGTTATTATGCAGAAGCAAGGGTTAAAGAGTTTACCGAGTTTTGGTTTAACGATGGCGGTCCTTTAGGTATTATGCCGGCAGGTTTTACTCATATTACTTTCGAGGCAGAACACCATGGTTTTTCAGAAGCATTATTAACTTGGGTTTCTTATATAGATAATTTTGTTTCTAAGTATGAATTACAACGCTCATACAATGGTGCAGATTACGAAACCATTGCTACATTTAACGCAATAGGAAACGATACTGTTAAGAGTCAAACTTATACTTACAAAGATGCCCCACGTATAGATGGCGGTCAGGTATATTATAGAGTAATATACCAACTTAAAGATGCTGTGCGCCACTCTACTGTAATTCGTATGTTGGATTGGGTTAATGTAGAAGAAGGTTTTGGAGTGTATCCTAACCCTATTACAGATGGTAAATTGTATTTTAAATGGGTAAAAGATAACGATGCCCCAATACAATGGGCTTTATATGCATTGTCTGGACAAAAAGTAATCAACAATGTAATTACAGAAAATACTTATGCCGGAGCACAAGTAATTGATTTAGGAGCAATGGGCATACAATCCGGAGTGTATATTCTTAAAGTTAAGAGTGGTGGTAAAGAATGGGAGTTTAAGCTTACTGTTGTAAGAAACTAATTTTTTGTCAATACTAAATACTAAAACGGTTGCCTAAACTTAGGCAACCGTTTTTCTTTATTTGCAAGCCTTATAAATTTCCCTAATTTCGCTGCTATTCAAACTATTTTATGCAATTACAATACGGCTATAAGCATATTCTACAGATAGCCTTACCTCTATCTTTTTCGCTACTTATTCCCCAAATAAGTTTTTTTGCCAATACTGCTTTTTTGGGTAGGGTAGGCAACGAAGAGTTAGTAATAAATGGGCTGAGTAGTATTTTTTATTTGCTATTTATCTGGATGGGAATGGGACTTGCTAATGGTATATTGGTAGTGCTCTCTCGTAGGCAAGGAGAAGGAGATAGTGCAGGGTTTGCTCAAGCATTTGCTAATGGATTAGTACTTACTATTGCAGTATCTGTTGTTTTGTTTTTGGCAGCCTATCTCTGTGCTCCTTATATTTTAAATGCTACACTTTCTAATGCTGTTATAAAAGCACAAACTGCCGAATTTGTGCACGTAAGACTTTGGGGATTGTTTTTCTTAATGCCCGCACAGCTTATTAATGTTTTTTTTATTGCCATTAATAGGTCGAAGCTAATAATCTGGGGAGCATTAATAAGTAATTTGGTTATTATTTTTTTAGATTATGGGTTGATTTTTGGCAATTTTGGATTGCCACATTTAGGACTTATGGGTGCAGCTTATGCATCTATAATTGGCGAAATGGCTTTGTTGCTTACCGCGTTATCTGTATTTTTTATAAAAAAATTGAATCTAATTTATCTACTAAAGCAACACTTTGTCTTCAATAAACAATTATGTGCCAAATTATTAAAAATATCTACACCATTAATAGCACAATATGTTTTTAGTATCGGTGGTTGGCAGGTGTTTTTTGTATATGTAGAACATTTGGGGGTAAACGAAGTGGCGGTTTCGCATATTTTAAGGAGTTTGTTAGGGATAGTTTCCATTGTTACTTGGGCATTGGCATCTACTTGTAATACTTTGGTAAGCAATGTTATAGGACAAGGAAAAGAAAACGAAATAGGCACTGTAATTAAAAGAATTATCAGTATTAGTTTTGGTTACACTTTATTGGTGGTTACATTTATTCTGTTTTTGCCGAGAGAGTTTATGTCGTTATACACCGATAGTCCAGAATTAATAGATTTGAGTATCAAAAGTATATTTATGCTTTGTGGCGGTGTAGTATTTATGTCTTTATCTACCATTTTGTTTAATGCAGTAGTTGGTACCGGTAATACCCTGATTAATTTACTTATAGAGGCGTCGTGTGTAGCCATTTATGTAATCTATATATTAGTAGTAGCAGGATATTTAAAGCTGTCGTTGCATTGGGCTTGGGCTTCCGAAATTGTATATTGGTTTACGCTTTTGGTGTTTTCTGGTATGTATTTATATTCTGGTAAGTGGAAAGGAAAAAGGATATAGGGAGGTGTCTCCACTTAAATAATATAGCGTGTGGAGGTAATGTAGAGAAGTAATATTATTATTGTATTACTTCTCAGTTGCTTTAATTTCTTTATTTAAGTATAGCTTTATTATGGGTGTTTTTATTCATTCGGCTGCACATATACATAGGGCTTTTCTCGTGCTAAGTACACCTACCGACAATTATTCGCTACTCTTCTTTTTCTTGAAAAACGATTTTGCTAAAGAAATAACAATCGGGAGTACAGAAACCACAATAATAGCTAACACAACTGTTTTAAAATTGTTTTCTACCCAAGGGATTTTACTGCCAATATAATATGCAATAAGCGTAATGCCTGCTACCCAAAGTATGGCACCTACTACATTGTATGTTAAAAATGTAAGGTAACGCATTCTGCCTATTCCACCGACAAAGGGTGCTAATGTACGTACTATGGGTACAAAACGAGCTATAATAATTGTTCTTGCTCCGTATTTGTCGTAAAAGGATTGGGTTTTGGCTATGTGCGCTTGTTTTACAAATTGCTTGCCAAATATTTTTATATTCAAAGCTTTCATGCCAAAATACTTGCCAATAGCATAATTACAAGCATCGCCAAGTATGGCAGCTATTAAAAGTAGAATAACGACCAGCCACACATTAAGCGATTCGGGATATTTTGCGGCCAACATTCCGGCTGCAAATAATAAAGAATCGCCAGGAAGAAAAGGCATAATTACTATACCTGTTTCTATAAAAATAATTGCAAATAGTATAATGTACACCCACGAACCGTAATTAGTAAGCATCTCTGCTAAGTGAGTGTCTATGTGCATTATAAAATCAAACAATTCTCTCATAAAATATATTGTTGTTATTGCTTTTCTAAAAAACGAAACAGCAAAAGTAACTTATTGTTTAAAGAAAAACTATGCTTTGTAAATTAAGCAGTTTTTAATTCCATGTTTTTAATGATATATTGCATTTGTACACTTGTATAAAGCAATTGGGTTTTACCATGCACATTTCGTTCTATATGGTAAATGGCATCGTTGAGTGCCTTCATTAAGTTTTGATAAATAGAAATGGAAAGTTGTTGCTTAGCAAATTTTTTGCAAAAATCGCTTTCGGCATCTTGTAATGGTGCGTTGTAATCCGATATTAGCATATATTTCATGCTTTGCTCTATTAAGCTTTGTGCATAGAGTAAAATATTTTTTTGTTGCTCCCTACCGAGTTTGGCTACATCTTCTACCCATTCGTGCATTTTTACGCCATTGTTAGAAAATACTGCATTAAACCAATTTTTAATAAACTCTAAAAGATTGCTATCGCTCGAGTGTATAAGGGCTAATGCTTTATTGTAATTACCCTCTGCTATGTGTGCCAACTGGAAAGCTTGCTGCTCAGATAATTGCTTTTGCTGTGTTAAGCTTTCGGCTATATCTTTGGTGTGAATAGGGGGAAGCATTAATAATTGTGTTCGCGATAAAATAGTAGGCAAAATGTCTTCTATATCTTCTGCCACTAAAATTATGAGCGTCTGTGGTGGTGGCTCTTCTATAATTTTCAATAAAATATTACCTTCTTTACCTAAATATTCTGGTCGCCATATAAGTTGAATTTTATAGCCTCCTTCAAACGATTTAAGATATAATGTATCAATAATTTCTCTACATTCTTCTGCCGAAATGTTACCCTGTTTGTTCTCTGCTTTAATATATTGTAGCCAATCATAAGTAGATATATATGGGTTTTCGGAAATTACCTCTCTAAACTCCCTAATGAAGTTTTTGCTATTGGCTTTACTGTTAGGCTTGGGAGGAAAAGATGGAAAAGTTAGGTGCAAATCCGGATGAGCCAATGCCTTTACCTTTATACACGACGAACATATACCACAAGCATCGTTTTGGTCTTTTGCTTCGCAAAGCACCATAGTAGCTATGGCTAATGCAAACGATAAGCCCCCTGTTCCCTCCTTACCCGACAATATAAGTGCGTGTGGCAATCTGCCGGAGTGATACAAATTTACAAAGGAATCTTTAGCTTGTTGCTGACCTATTACTTCTTTAAAAAGCATACGCAAAGTTAAATCCAAAATTTGCATTAACCAATCATTATTGTTAAGCGCATAAATTTGTACTTATTTTTTAGAATTTAAACTTATCTTTGTGTCAATAAAATAAAATAAAACAAGATATGACGAGCATATTTGAGCCAATGTTTTTACTATCTCCACCAAGTGGTGCCCAATGGATAATATTATTAATCTTAGCACTACTTTTATTCGGAGGAAAAAAAATACCTGAATTAGCACGCGGCTTAGGTAAAGGCATTAGAGAATTTAACGATGCTAAAGACGGTCTAAAAAAAGAAATGGAAAAAGGAACAAATTCAGAGAGTGACAATACGCCTTCTGATACTACAAAATAATCGCAGAGTTCTATTTTTTCTTAAAATTTCTTTCACTACCTTTACGGGCAGCGAGGGATTTTTTTGCCTATGTTAAAAATTCGCAAATTAAATCTATTGTAAATAGACACCGTTTGTAAAAGACAATAATTACATCGACAACAACTAAATAAGTATAGTATAATAATAAGATGAGCAAAGTACTGATTTGGACAATAGGAATGATACTCGCAATAGTGCCTTTAAGTGCTAATGCCCAAAAAAAAACCGGTAACTTAAACGACAAAAGTTCGCTTGCTTATATAGACCAACCTACTAATAGTGAAAACCCAATAACCTCTACTGCCACTTTAGAGCTTAAAAAATCTAAAGACACATCAGATACAACCATAAAAACTACAGACAATAAAAGCACTACAGACAAAAAAGTAAGTTCAACTACTGACCCAACAAACAGCACCAACCCTCCCAACTCTTTAGCTACACGTAACCCTAACGAAACAATAATTAGTACCGAAAGTAAAATAGTATATAGAGCATCAGACTCCGTAAAAATGATAGAAACCACTGAAGTGGTTAAAATAGGCAGCAAAACCATTACGCGTACTTCAAGAAAACCCGTAATAGCCGTAACGCCAAAAACTAAAGCAGAGTCAGCAATGCTTTTGCCCAAAACTACAGAATATGTAGGTAACGATAAATACAAACCTGTACCACTTGCAGGAGAGCTTAATTATTATGGGCATATGAATGATTATGTACTCGAATACACCAAAAAGTATATGGGTAGTTTCAACAGAAGATTAGGCTCCCTTACTTCGCCACAGAAGATTGCTTGTATGAAATCAATCGACCAAGTTTTTGAAAAAAATAACATACCAAAAGAGTTAAAATACCTTGCTGTTATAGAATCTGCACTCAACAAAAATGCTAAATCTCCGGTAGGAGCTTATGGTTATTGGCAGTTTATGGAACCTACTGCCAAGTTAATGGGCTTAACCGTAAATAGCAAAAGAGACGATAGGTCAGACATTATTAAATCTACGCAAGCAGCAGCAAAATATCTTAACTATCTCTACGACCGATTAGACGATTGGTTATTAGTTATAGCGGCATACAATAGCGGCCCCACACCCGTTATAAGAGCAATGAAAAATACCGGCAAAGACGACTTTTGGAGTATTAAAAAATATTTGCCTAAAGAAACACAAAACCATGTATTGGCTTTTATAGCTACTGCAACCATTATGGAGCGTTTAGACCACTTTATACAACCCGGAATACCCGAAGATTTTAAATGGTCTTCTCTCAATGTAAAAAGACAAATAGATACAAAAGACACTGCTGTAGTAAAAAAGAAAAATGTGTTGAAAGAAAAATTTGGCGAAGAAGAAATTAAGCTAATGTCTATTATTAGAATAAATAACATTATAGACTTAGACGTTATTTCTCAAAACTTATCCATAGACAGAACTTTATTAGGCAGGTGGAATTACGATTACTTTTCCTTTATGTCCGAATTCGAAGTAGGCAAAAGCACATATAATCTTAGAATTCCAAAAGACAAAGTTGAACAGTTTTTAGAACAGAAAGCCAAATTAGAAAAACTTTCACGATACGTTCAATAACAATTGGTACGAACCCAATACAATATAAGGGACAAAAAGCAAAACAAGAGAAAGCATTATGAACAATAAACCTATTATCGGCATTTCGATTGGAGATATAAATGGTATTGGCATCGAAATTATCATTAAGACCTTTTCCGATAGTAGAATGTTAGAGCTATGCACTCCCGTAATATTTGCCAGCAATAAAGTAATTAATTTTTACAAAAAGACAATGGTTACAGAAACCATCTTTAATTATACAAGTATAAAAAACTTCCAACAAATTAACCATAAACAAGTAAATGTATTTAATTGTTGGGAAGAAGATGTAACCATTCAGCCCGGCGTACTTAATCCAATCGGAGGCAAATACGCAGTGCGCTCACTTACTGTAGCTACACAATGTCTTAAAGATAAAGAAATAGATGCCCTTGTAACAGCACCACTGCATAAATCTAACGTAAAACAGCACGATTTCGATTACACAGGACATACCCCATTTCTTAAAGCTGCTTTTGATGCCAAAGATGTAGTAATGATGCTATATAGAGAAAATTTTAGAGTAGCATTGGCAACCGAACATGTATCTATAGAAAATGTAGCTAAGAACATTACCAAAGATAATATAGAATCCAAATTGCAGATTATCCACGATACCCTAATTAAAGATTTTGGTGTAGAAAAGCCAAAAATTGCAGTATTAGGTCTTAATCCACATGCAGGAGATGAGGGATTAATCGGTAAAGAAGAAAAAGAAATAATAACGCCCGTTATAAATGCTTTTAATGAAAAAGGACATTTGGTTTATGGGCCATATAGTGCAGATACTTTTTTTAGCAATGGCAAGCAATATAAATTCGATGCAGTATTAGCAATGTATCACGACCAGGGGCTTATTCCGTTTAAGACCTTGTGCCAAGCAGAGGGTGTAAATTATACTTGTGGCTTGCCTGTTATTCGTACATCGCCCGACCACGGCACCGCATTCGATATTGCCGGCAGAGATTTAGCAGACCCTACATCATTTAGAGAAGCTGTGTTTCAGGCTATAGACTTATTAAGAAATAGAGAGTCTTATTTGCTTTATACCAAAAACCCCTTGCAAAAAACGGCTTTAAGCAAAGAGAGATAAACCATATCTTTGACCACATTGCCCTAAAAAACTAAGTAATTTACTGTTCGGCAGTAAACGGATTTTATTCTACCATTTGGCAAATAATATGTCCTACTGTATGGTGGTTCTCTGCTCGTTTTCCTCGTAATGAAATGCAATACTAAAGATATTGAAATACATACTATCTTTGCAGCAATTATGGAATCGCTGAAACAGAGAATAGATGCACTTACTGCCGAAATTAATACTACCACACCTGCTAATGCAGATGAATTAGAGCAGTACAGAATAAAATTTTTAGGAACTAAAGGTATTGTAAAAGATATTTTTAGCGCAATGAAAGACGTAGCCCCCGAACAAAAAAAAGCAGCAGGACAACTCCTTAATGCCTTTAAAATCACTGCCGAAAATCATTACAATCAATTTAAAGATAAATTCGACAATAACGAAATTGGCAATACCGATAGCATAGATCTTTCTTTGCCTGCTACATCTTTGCAAATAGGCACTCGCCATCCTTTAAGTGTTGTAGAAAATACAATTACAAACATCTTTGAAAAATTAGGATTTACCATAGCAGAAGGTCCGGAAATAGAAGACGATTGGCACAATTTTACCTCGCTTAATATGCCCGAAGACCACACAGCGCGAGATATGCAAGATACCTTTTACGTGGCACAAAAGCCCGATTATCTCTTGCGTACCCACACATCTTCGGTGCAGGCACGTGTGTTAGAAGAAAAATCTTTACCTGTAAGGGTTATTTGCCCCGGAAGGGTGTATCGAAACGAAACCATCAGCGCAAGGGCGCACTGTTTCTTTCACCAATGCGAGGGTTTATATATAGACAAAGGAGTGTCTTTTGCTGATTTAAAACAAACGCTGTACTATTTTGTAAAAGAAATGTTTGGAGAAGATACTAAAGTTAGGTTTCGCCCTTCTTATTTTCCTTTTACAGAGCCAAGTGCCGAGATGGACATAAGCTGTAGTGTGTGTGGTGGCAAAGGTTGTAGCTTATGCAAACATACGGGTTGGGTAGAGATACTGGGTTGCGGTATGGTGCACCCTAATCTGTTGCGTAATTTCGAGATAGACCCCGACGTTTATAACGGCTTTGCATTTGGTATGGGGGTAGAGCGTATAACGCAATTAAAATATAAAGTAAACGACCTTAGATTATACTCACAAAACGACGTGAGATTTTTAAGACAGTTTACACACCTCAACGAATAATTTACGACACACAATTTAATCCAATAATTTTTTGATACTCGTTACCGGAGCAAGCGGACTATTAGGCACTCATCTGTTGCAAGAATTGGCAAAACAACCAATGCCTGTTGTCGCATTGTACCATCAGCGCAAGCCTAATCTCGAAGCCGAAAATATTATTTGGAAACAATGCAACCTGCTTAGTATAGAGCAAGTAGAAGATGTGTTAAAAGGCGTAGAATTTATTTACCATTGCGCTGCCGTAGTATCTTACAAAGCAAAAGATAAAGATTGGGTAATTAGTAATAATATAAATGCTACCGCTAACCTTGTAAATATAGCATTAGAGCAAGGCGTAAAACACGTAGTGCACGTAAGTTCTATAGCAGCATTGGGCGGTTTAAGTGAGCATAAAAATGCACTCATTAGCGAGACCACCTATTGGACAGAAAACAAACACAATACTGCATACTCTATTAGTAAATATCGTTCCGAAATGGAGGTGTGGCGTGCCAATGCCGAAGGCTTGAGCGTATCTATTATTAATCCCGGTATAATTATAGGAGAAGGAGATTGGGCATATAGTTCGCCTGCAATTTTTAAGCAAGTAGCCAAAGAATTTCCTTACTATACAGAAGGCATAAATGCCTGGGTAGATGTAAAAGATGTAGTACAAGCGATGCTGTTACTTATGGAAAAAAGGACAAACGGCGAACGCTATGTTTTGAGTGTAGGTAATTTTACTTACAAAGATATTTTTGTGAAAATAGCTAATGCACTTGGCGTAAAACCCCCAAGCCGAAAAGCAACAAAATGGATGACCGAATTAGTGTGGCGGCTTGCGGCATTAAAAGGTTTTATTACGGGCAAAGCCCCTTTTATAACCAAAGAAACAGCCCGAAATGCTATAGCAGAAAGGCATTACGATAACAGCAAATTTTTACAGCATTTTCCGGAATTCAAATATTCCGAAATCGACAATAGCATTAGCCGTACTGCTGCTTATTTTTCGCAACAAAAATTGTAATACAAGAATATAGGTTTAGTAAAAAATTTATTTGCTTTAAAATATATATTTTTGGATGATTTCTTTTACTAAAACTATAATTGTTAACTAATGAAATGTTTTGTTTACTTATCCTTCTTTGTGATATTGTGCCACAATACAGACTTACAAGCCCAATTATCCGAAAATATTGCGTTAAAACTTTCAGAGCTTCCTCTCAGATGTATTAATACGGAATTTCCTAACAAGACCTCTCACTCGGCACAGAGCAAAGAAGATGCCTTGATGATGCCGAGTGAATTGCATCCGGTATTTTATGGTTGCTTCGACTGGCACAGTTCTGTACATGGTCATTGGATGTTGGTAAAACTGTTAAAACAGTTTCCTAATATAGCAAGCAAAGAAAAAATTATAGAGATACTCAACAATAGTTTTGAGCAGAACAAAATGCAAATAGAAGCCTCGTACTTTACCAAATTTGAACTTGGCAAAATATTTGAACGCACTTATGGTTGGGCTTGGTTGCTCAAGTTAGACGAAGAGTTATATACTTGGAATCACCCTTTAGGCAAAAAATGGCATTCAAGTTTGCAACCCCTTACCAAAGTAATCCTATCTCTATGGAAAGATTATTTGCCAAAACAAACCTACCCTAACCGTACCGGAGTGCACCCCAACGCTGCATTTGGATTAGCCTTTGCATTAGATTGGGCTAATGCAGTAAAAGACACATCCTTTGCCAATGCCATCAAACAAAAAGCGATAGATTTCTATCTTAATAACCAAAACATACCGGCATATTTAGAACCCGATGGTAGCGATTTTTTTTCTCCGAGTTTATTAGCAGCCGACCTAATGAGCAGAATATTGCCACAGGATAAATTTACCGGTTGGTTTAATACTTATTACGAAGAACGAAGTATTAAAAGATTATTAGAGCAGCCCGAAGTAAGCGACCGAAACGATTACCAAATAGTGCATTTAGATGGTTTGTATTTTTCAAGAGCATGGTGTATGAAAGGCATTGCAGCCCACCTACCACAAAACCACCCTTACAAAACCACCTTTAAAGACACTGCACAAGAACTAATTAAAAAAAGCCTTTCCAAAATATTTGAAGGTAATTATGGAGGAGAACATTGGTTGGCTTCTTTTGCCATTTATGCTATGGGAGCGGGGGAGGAATAATGCCAATGTGAAATTGCAAAACACGCACCAATCGTCTCAGGTCTAAATTTTATTCATCAAATAGATATAAAAGTTTGAAAGATTTTCTCTTCAAGCCTTATATATATTGTATAAATTTGCACACTCAATATTTTTTTAGAATCTTATTAAAAATGAAACCATCAATTCCACAAGGTACAAGAGATTTTGCGCCACAAGTAGTTAGAAAGCGCAGATTTATATTACAGACTATTACAAACGTATTGGAGCTTTACGGCTATCAGCCTTTAGAGACTCCTGCAATGGAAAACCTAACAACACTTACCGGAAAATATGGCGATGAAGGCGATAAACTCATTTTTAAAATTCTAAATAACGGCTTACACATTCCCGAAAAACGAGAAAAAACAACTGCTGCATTCGATAATGTGCTCGCCGGAAAAAACGATACCAATATTACAGAGCGTGCATTGCGTTACGATTTAACTATACCCTTTGCGAGGTTTGTGGCTATGAACAGAAACGATATTGCATTTCCATTTAAACGATACCAAATACAACCTGTGTGGCGTGCCGACCGACCACAAAAAGGCAGGTACCGAGAGTTTTGGCAATGTGATGCAGACGTTGCAGGGAGCAATTCGCTGCTCAACGAAGCAGAGTTATTAGCTATTTACAGCGAGTCTTTCGAAAGGCTACAAGTGCCAGGTATTGCTATAAAAATTAATAGTAGAAAAATATTAGCAGGTTTGGCTAATATTTGTAATGCTTCCGAAAAGATGACAGACATTACCGTAGCCATCGATAAGTTAGATAAGATAGGATTAGATGGTGTAATAAAAGAACTTAATGAAAATGGACTAACCGAACAGCAAATACAAATCGTGCAATCTTACTTAGCCATTAATGGTAGTAACGAAGAGCAATTAGAAAAAATAAAAGCTTTGTTGCAAAATGACGATGAAGGCAAAACCGGCATTACAGAAATTCAAGAAACATTACAGTACTATCAACAAATTAGAGGAGAAAAAAATGATGTGGTGGTGGATTTTACTTTGGCAAGAGGGCTAAATTATTATACCGGAATAATAGTAGAAGTAAGTACTAATGCAGTGCAAATTGGCAGTATTGGCGGTGGTGGCAGATACGATAATCTTACCGGACTATTTGGTTTGCAAGGTGTATCGGGAGTGGGAGTGTCTTTTGGTATAGACCGCATTTATGATGTTATGGAACAGTTATCTATTTTTCCAAAACAGGCAACAGCATCTACCCAAATAATGTTTGTAAATATAGACCCTACGGCAGAAAATGTTATTTTTTCTTACTTGCAAACTTTACGCACGAATGGTATAGCTGCGGAGTATTACAGCGATACTGCAAAGTTCGATAAGCAAATGAAATACGCCGATAAAAGAGAAGTGCCTTATGTGGGCATAATCGGTACTAACGAATTGGCTGCCAATAAAATTGCACTAAAAAATATGACTACCGGAGAACAAAACCTTTTAAGTATTGAAGAGGTAGTGTCTTTGTTTAGTTGATAGTTTAACAGTTGATAATTGACAATTGAGAGTGGTAATCTACCTCGAAGAGTTGCGCTACATTTAAATATCTTGTTGTCCAAAATGCACTAAAAACTTCGTAGTCTTGTAAATTGTAGTAGTCATTTCGGCACACTACACCTCGGTCATAATGCTTGCCATATCGCGGTCATTGAGGCTCTCGAAATGAACTGTCCAAGTTGACAACTCAGAAAGAAAGGGGGATTCGCATTTCGAACGGTATCAAAACTACCTACGACAACTCTTAATCTTTATCCCTTTCTGCTCTTTTGTTTGATTTGTTATGAAATATTTTTATAAAGCGAAAATACTTGTTTTATCGATTTATATCTTATTTTGCAAACATAGGATGACCAATGAGGGTACTTTGAGAAGAGTTATTGGCACTTCGAGAACCTCAGTGTCCAATAACTCTTCAATGACCACTACCGCATCGCAGCTAATTTCTTTATCTGTACTTCTCCTGTTGTTTCGTTTTTTAGCTGTAAAATATATTGTCCGTTTTGCCAGTTGGTCGGTTTGTAATTCAATTCATTATTTAGCTCCGAAATAGTACCACTAAGTTGTAATACATTTCTGCCTATTAAGTCGGTTATCTTTAAATTGTAAATCTCTCCCTTGTCTTGTGCTACTTTTATACTAAAACCTTTGTCGAATGGATTGGGGTAAATCTCTATACCTTGCGAATTATGAATATTTGTTGTGTGGATAGTACTTGTATCGCCGATAATGAGTTGGTATTCATCGTTTCCGCTCATTTCTACATTACATACACCGTACATTAATACGCTTACATTATAAGTATCTATGGCGTTGTAAGTGTGTGTTACAAAGAGTCCGCTTGCAGTATTACCATCGCCAAAGTTCCAAAGTGCGGAGGTTACATTTACCGGATTAAATATATCGAAATTGTAGGTAAGCCCTTGTACTAAAGTAGCTGTAATCTGCCCCGAAGGTAAAGGGATATGACTTACATTAACTGTATCGCTGCCGGTACAACCGATGCTGTCGGTAACGGTTACATAGTAAGTTTGAGCATTACTTGCATAGCGCAATTGATTGGTGCTGTTATCGTCCCAAAGGTAGGTAGCGCCTGTGTTTTGTGCATCGAAAATAACTACTTCGCCTTCGCAGATAGTGGTATCGTTGCCTAAATCGACAATAGGCTGATTAGATGTAACTATTACGGTATCCATTTTTTCGCAACCGCTTGTATCGGTTACGGTTACGTAGTAAGTACCGCCTGTGCTTACGCTTCGGGTTTGGTTGGTAGTGTTATCGTCCCAGAGGAATGTTACTAAGGTATTGCTCCCCGAACCTGCACTAAGCGTTATGGGGTCGCCCTCACAGATAGTGGTATCGTTGCCAATTCCGATATTAAAGTTGCTTACAAAGTCTTTGGTAGCTGTAAACGATTTTTGGATAGTATCGTTGGTATTAAATACATCGGAGTAGCCTTGTGGGTGGCTTGTCCAAGCTTTAATGACAGTAGCAGTATTGAGCGGGAAATTGTAAGAGCCAATAGTAAGGGTATCGTAAGCCATACTGCTAAGTGGTATGGTATGGTAATAGGTAGGTTGTGGTATGCCATTGGCATACCAATTAATACGCAGCGAGTCTAAATCTTTAAGCCCGGCATTATGTACTACTACCCTTACCGGATTTATACCGGTACATAATGTATCTTTGGGACGTACAAAGCTAACCAAACCCGCATCCCAGTCTTGCTGTACATCGAAACCGAATTTGATTGACTTATAAGATTGACTTATAACACCAGTAGTATATGGATAATTGCCATATCTCATTCTTGCACTTGATGGTGTAAAAATTACAGCTTCTAAATACAAACCATCTCCGCTTACGCTATCGGATAATAAATCTGTAATTAAATTATGAGGAGGCTGCACATAATAATAATCAGAATCTAAATCTATTGGTACCCAAGCACCTGCACTAATATTATTAAGGTGTAGTGTAGCCGGACCAAATACCGTATCCATTGTATTGGTATATTGCGACATACTCCAATTATTATTGGCAATATTGAAGCCATCTCCATTATTTTGCCCCATTCTAACAGTAAAGCCGTATATTGAAACTGAATCTATAGCATAAATACTCTTAACATATATCCTTTTGATAGTTACAGGCATATTCATATTTGCAGGATAAATAACATCACTATTAGGACCATAAGAAGACCCCCCTCCGTACCGTCTGCTATAATTTTGTAATCCTGTGTATAGTGTATTGGTATCTGCAAAGGGTTGGTATGCTGGATGGTGAAAAGTATCTGCGGTAAAATTTTTAAAATGTGGTATTTGGGCAGAAACCTTATTAAAGCAAATAAAGATTAATGCAATAACGATTAAAGTAGATTTCATAAAATATTGATTAGTGATTAATGAAAAATTGCAGACAGACAAATTAACCTTTTGTCTGTCTGCAAATGTGTTATTATTTAATTTTAACTAATTTGGTGGTTTCTAATAATCCTGTTTTTTCATTCTTTAATTGTAAAATGTATTGCCCATTATTCCATTTTGTAGGTTCGGTGCTTAATTGTGTATTCAGCTCTTTTATTGTTCCTTGTTTTTTTAAAATAGTTCTACCCAAAATATCAGTTATATATAGCTGATAAACATCTCCATTGTTACTTGGAACTTGTATAGTTAAACCTTTAGTAAATGGATTAGGTATAATAGAGGCTTGTAGTGGGTTGTCGTTAGTGTTTTCTTCGGGAGGTGCGGGTCTAAACGATGTAGCAGACCAATCCACAAATTTGTAACCGATATTAATATCAGCAGTGCCTGCATCTTGCTGCGTAAATGCCATATAAATACCATTATGAACTTGCATATTATTACAAGAAAAAGCTAAAGATGGATAAAGAGATACATTATCGGGGTCGTCAGGAATTACAAAATATTCGTTAGCCCAAAAAGAAGTGCGGTCGTATTTTAGCCTTACTCCTATATACCCATCTTCTATGGCACTTAGGGTGGTTTGGGGAGAATGGTTTTGATGGTACCAACCATAATATATGGTCCAATCGGCGGAAGGTGCGTGCCAAAAGTCGAATGCCACCACAGGCATAGAGTTTGTCTGTGCTATACCAGTTGTTACATCTACAGATTCGGAAATGTCTCCTGCTGTAATTGTTAAACCATCATTTAGATTAAAATCTGAAAATCCCGCTCCTAATATATTAGTTTCATAAAGCCCGGCATAGATATAATGATGGTCAATATTGGTGGTAGCGTTAAATTTGGTATTTTGTACCACATAGCTCCATACCCTTGAGCCATTGCTTACAGCATTTTCATCGGGAGCATCTATTCGCGGAAAATGATACCTTCCGGAAGTAGTGGGTATGCCTGCATATATTGCCCCAACGGGAACATTATATTGTGCAGTATTAGTAGGCAATGGAAAAGGTGCCGGTGCAGAGAGTATAGTGCTAAAGGGTATTTCTATAACTCCTAATTCATCGTGGTCATCGTCTAAAAATACCAAAAAGGTTTCTATACTTAAATTATCTCCCGACATAGCTATATCGGGTCTGTCGAAACCATCGGGAAACCAATTATTTATTACATCGGGCATAATTTCGTAAGTATGGCTTAATGGCACTGCGCTGCCTACAATAAAATGTCCTCCAGCTACAAAGAGCCTATTATTGTAAGACCAAGTAGCTACATAATTGTGGTAGCCTATTGCATCTAACCTAATCCAACCAAAAGGTACGCCCACAGAGCCTGGGTCTATGGGTTGTGGGTAGCCTGTAATTTGCGTTAGCCCAATTGTTGGATTCCATTCCCATAAATCTATTTCAAAAGTTTGATTACTTATTCTGTAATAGGTTAAAAGAATATGGTATGTTTGTGTGCCATCGTCTAAGATTACGGCTTCCACACTTGCCATATCGTTGTCGTGTATAACGTCATTTGCTATAAATGTCCCATTTGTAGCATCTCCATCAAATAACTGCACAGCAAACCCTGCATCAAAATTGGTGGATAGGTCATCTCCTCCATCCCAAGTATGCACATAAAGAAAACCCTGAGAACCTGTTAAGAGTGGAACAGGCACAGAGTGTGCTGATGTGTTTTTAGAAAATTGAGATAGACCAGTTGGATATTCATCTTCTACCACTGTAGCGACAGTAAATGTCTGCGCATCCACACTATAATTTACCATCATCATACATATAATTACCATTAATGTATGGGGGGGGGGTAATGCCCCTAAATTGTTGTTTGTAATTCATAATAAATAAATTTTAGTTTGTTAAAGAATATTTTTGAGAAAAAGCGGCACACAAATAGCTAAATTTATGTGTTTAGTGAAAGAAAAA
This sequence comes from uncultured Taibaiella sp., assembly GCA_964448955.1. Classification (GTDB taxonomy): domain Bacteria; phylum Bacteroidota; class Bacteroidia; order Chitinophagales; family Chitinophagaceae; genus MKSF01. The sequence continues at coordinate 33,354 of CAYUXT010000002.1, forward strand.
ATAATTAAAATAGCCTGCGTTAAAAAAATCGTTGTGGTCTCTGTTTTCGCCTGTGTAATTAAATAATAACTAAAAAAATCGAATTGGGTTAAGGATTTCGGCTAAATTAAATTATTAAAAAAAATAATCCAAAAATTTTAACAAAAAAATAGGAGTATAATTTAAAATACTTACTTTTATGGTAAAAAAATAAGCTATTAAATATTTTTCTGAATTTATATTGCAATTAATTGCATATAATTTACGCTTTGTTTTATGCGCTTAATTACTATAGAGGATTTTACAGATACTTATCTAAAAGGCTTACAAAGAGGTCGGAAATTTATTTTCAGCAAGTTTACTCTTTCGGAACAAAGCAAAACCAAAAGCAGCTTTAACGAAACCAACAATAATGGCTCTAATTGGTGGGATATACCGCTTGTTCAAAAACGATGGAACTACAAAATAACCGGAAACGAAAACACTACTTTTGAGCAATATATTACGGCTAAATATGCAGGGCATAAATATAAAATGATTTCTATTGGCGCAGGGCTTTGCGAACACGAATTAGACATTGCAAGGCTTAATCCCGAATGGGAAATTACCTGTATCGACTTTTCGGACAAAGTAATAGAACACGCAGCTAATGTAGCCAAAGAAGAAGGCTTACAAAACATTAATTTTATTGTTGATGATATTTATAAGTACAATTTACCTAAGCATCATTACGACATCGTATTTTTTCATTCTTCTTTGCATCACTTTAAACAACTCGAAACCTTTATGCAAAGAGTGTATGATACGCTTAAACCCACAGGAAAACTAATTATAGACGAATTCGTTGGTGCTAACAGATTGCAGTATGGCAAAAACCAACTAAAGGCAATTAATAACTGCATATCACTAATAGACAAACCTTACCGCAAAATGTACAAATCTAACCTGTACAAAAACAAATATTACGGCTCCGGATTAATAAGAATGATTATGTCTGACCCATCGGAATGTGTAGAGTCCGAAAAAATATTGCCAATCATCAATAGTATGTTTAATACCGTAGAACAAAAACCTTACGGTGGTAATCTCTTAATGGCAGTGTTAAAGCACATTGCGCATCATTTTGTAGAGATAGACGAGCACAAAAAAAGAAATTTACAATCAATCTTCGACTATGAAGACAGATACTTAGAAAACAATAATAGCGATTTTGTTTTTGGCATTTATGAAAAGAAATAGTTGGTATAGCATTCTAAAAATACACATTCCCTTTCAATGATTTACAACCTTTTTAAAATCCCAATAGCTGTTTCATCTTAGCTGCCACCTCTGTTTCCATTAACCATAATTTTATGTTGGCAAGTCTTTCGTAAGATGTGGCATCTTCTACAAATGGCGGAGCTAATTGGCTTAATTCATCGTACATCCATTTAGTAGCAGGCGACAATCGCTCCTGAAAGTTTTTGTGATGAATGGCTTGTATAATTGCCAAAGCGTGTACTGAAAGCACTTCAAAAGCATTTTCGATTACCCTTGCACAGATTAATGCAGCATTGGTTCCCATACTCACTATATCCTGATTGTCGTTATTATTGGATATACTATGAATATACACAGGATTACTTAAAGTTTGGTTTTCTGCTACATTACTTACCGCAGGATATTGCATACCTTGTACGCCAAAGTTCAATCCTAATACTCCGGTATTAATAAATGGCGGTAGTTTTTTGTTGAGATGATGATTGAGTAAAAAGTTAAGTTGTCTTTCGGCTAACATCGAAAGTTTGGTAACGGCAATTTTGAGCTTATCCATTTCTAAAGAAACATAATCGCCGTGGAAATTACCTCCGTGATAAATGTTTTGTTTTTTATGGTCAATTACCGGATTGTCATTTACGGAGTTTAGTTCTTGCGTAATAATTTGTGCTGTAAACTCTATGGTATCGTAAACGGGTCCTAATATTTGCGGCACACAACGAAGCGAATAATACTCCTGTACTTTGTCTTCGATTACACTCTCTGTTACTTTCTTTTCGTAATGATGTTCGTGGCGTTTTCTTAACAATCCGCTTTTACGAGAAATGGCGCGCATAGCTGCCGCTACGGTTTGTTGCCCTTTGTGTAGTTTTACTGCGTTAAGTTCTTCCGAAAAATGGTCGTCGAATGCTTCCATAATTTCGTTTACCATCAAAGAAAAAAGGATTTGTCCGGTAAGTAATTTACGGGCGTGTACTACGTTAATAGAGCCAATCCCCGTCATAGAAGAAGTGCCATTGAGCAATGATAATCCTTCTCTTATTCTGATTTTTAATGGCTGTAATCCCGTAGCGGCATATACTTCTGTGGCAGGTACTATATTGCTTTTAAAGTAAAAATTACCTTCTCCAATTAAGCCTAATGCTAAATGAGCTAATTGTACCAAATCGCCACTTGCACCCACGCCACCGTGCTGGTAAATACAAGGATATGCATCTGCATTTATGAGTGCAGTCATTAATTCGATAGTATCGGTATGGATGCCGGAATTAGCTCTGAGCATAGTGTTGAGCCTCGCAAGCATCGTAGCTCTGGCTTGCTGTGGCGTAAGTAATTGTCCCATTCCACTACAATGACTTCTGATTAAATTCAGTTGTAATTGTATGCGGTCTGCTTCTTCAATACGGTATTGCGCCATAGGTCCAAAACCTGTATTGATACCGTAAATTAATTTGTCTTTTATAAAATTATTTAGAAAATTATGGCAATCTTCTACTTCTTGTACAGCAGTATTGTCCAGCTTTACTTTACTGCCTTGTAATACTATTTGTTCTAATTGCTCTAATTCTAATATTTGGTTTCCTATGGTTATCATAAATAATTTGTGCTTACAGAATGTGCGTTTCGCATTTAATAAATTGGCACAAATGTAGCAAAATGGATTAGGTAATGCAGAAAAATGTTTTAGTGTGGTACAATACTACTAATGTAAAACAAAGGGTACAAATAATACGATAATGAAAAATAAATACAGTTTTATATAGTTCCCATCTTGCGATTGATTTTACAATTTTAGTTTTCATTTGATTGATTATTGTTGATACTGTAAGGGATAGTGGAGCGAAGAATATATACAGTTAAGATAGTCATTGTCTGTTTTTAATCGGATACTTTTGCCATCTTCATGGAGTAGCTTTTTGTTTTCCTATGTAATTAACTCATTGGAAAGATTGCCCATTCTTGCTCCTACAATATAGTTAAGTCCATTTTCGTTTAATGCTTGTGTATTCTCGGTAGTAATCATAGCAGTATCGGAAACTACCGTAAAAGTTTTTATCTGTAGATTGCGGATATAATCTTTCATTACTGGTATAATGGAGTTTCCTTCAATGGTATTGTCAGCAAAGATTTCATAATTTACCGAAAAGCCTTCTGTGCTTACCATCAAGCAGGCTACCAATATTTGTGGCTCTTGGGATTCTTCAAATAAGAAAGGGTATTGTGATATTTTTTGAATAAAATCATCAGCCAATGTAAAAGTAGATCTACTTTCTCTTGTTCCGTTCTTGCAGTACCAATATGTCGGACAATAATCCGTTAGCAACTTTCAATCTTATAAACCGGTATTGAAACCGAGTTCTCACAATATTTAATTTGCCTGGTTTCGTACATTTTTGTACCCATTAGGTCGGCAAATTACGATTTCTAAAAATCCAAACAGCACATTATCAGTGGATTACAGGTTGCTGGAATAAGGGGCGGGCACGTCGGGAAAGCCTATCAGATGTACAGTATGTCGCTTATCCTTTGTTTTTTTCCTTTGCCCAACTGTCTTTTAAGCCTACGGTTTTATTAAATACTGGCTTATCCGGCGTACTGTCTCGGTCGGTACAAAAGTACCCTTTGCGCAAAAACTGATAATGTGTCAATTCTTTAGTATCGTACAATGATGGTTCTATGTATGCTTTTTCGATTATTTGCAACGAATTAGGATTTAGGTATTCTGTAATTTCTCCTTCTTCTTCAGCAGGGTTTTCTGCCGTAAATAATCTGTCGTATAAGCGCACTTCTGCTCTTTTGGCGTGCGCTGCACTTACCCAATGAATGGTGCCTTTTACTTTTATACCGCTGGTGTCGCTACCACTTTTGCTATCGGGGTGGTACTCACAATAAATAGCGGTAATGTTGCCATTTTCGTCTTTGTCGAATGAGGTACAAGTAACAATATATGCGTGTTTTAATCTTACCGAAAGCCCTACTCCTAATCTAAAGAATTTCTTTGGAGGTTCTTCCATAAAATCTTCTTGTTCTATCCAAAGTTCTTTACCGAACGGTAACATTCTTTTGCCTGCATTTTCGTCTTCAGGATTATTTTCTGCTTCGAGTTCTTCGTATTGCCCTTCGGGATAATTAGTAATAACTAACTTCAATGGGTCTAAAACAGCCATTGCTCTAAGTGCTTTTTTGTTTAAATCTTCTCTAACGCAAAATTCTAAAAGGTTAATGTCTGTTAGGTTTTCTCTTTTGGCAATACCTATGGTATCTGCAAAATTTCTTAAACTTTCGGGAGTATAACCACGTCTGCGTAAACCACTAATGGTAGGCATACGAGCATCGTCCCATCCGGTTACGTGTTTGTCATTAACTAATTGAAGCAATTTTCTTTTGCTCGTAATCATATACGATACGCTACGGCGCGCAAACTCGTACTGATGCGAAGGGTAAATCTCTAATTGTTCTATAAACCAATCGTACAAGGGTCTGTGATGAATAAACTCTAAGGTACAAATGGAATGTGTAATATTTTCTATGCTATCGCTTTGTCCGTGTGCAAAATCGTACATAGGGTATATGCACCAATTGTCGCCGGTGCGGTGGTGGTGTTGGTGTTTTATTCTATAAATTAAAGGGTCGCGCATTAATAAGTTAGGGTGTGCCATATCTATTTTGGCGCGTAATACTTTTTCGCTGTCTTTGTATTTTCCTTCGCGCATATTGGCAAACAACAGTAGATTTTCTTCTATACTTCTGTTGCGATGCGGACTTTCTTTTCCCGGTAGATTTATATCGCCTTTGGTAGCTGCAATCTCTTCTGCACTTAAATCATCTACATAAGCCAATCCTTTTTTTATGAGTGTAACTGCATATTCGTAAAGCTGCTCAAAATAATCCGATGCATAGTATAGCCCATCCCAATTAAAACCTAACCAACGCACATCGTTCATTATGCTTTCTACATATTCTGTTTCTTCGGTGGTAGGGTTGGTATCGTCGAAACGGAGATTGCATTTGCCATTATATTTTAATGCTAATCCAAAATTTAAACAAATAGATGCAGCGTGCCCAATATGCAGATAGCCATTAGGCTCCGGCGGAAATCGAGTATGTATTTGTTTGATTTTGCCCGATGCTAAATCCTTTTCTATTATTTCTTCTATAAAATTGAGAGAACGCTCTTCCATTAATTTATGATTGTGATTTTTTTATTTCCAAAAGAAATTGTCGGCAAATTTAGTATTATTAGTTTGTTTTGTTGTATTAAGGAATTTTAATTCTATTTTCATAAAAACCTTACACATTATATTTTACCCACATTTTCCACTTATTTTAAGTTTCCATTTATATTTTTGAATTAAAAGAATAGTTTTGCACCCAGATTCATCACATCAATTGCTACAATGGAAACAAATCAGTTGCAAAATATTGCTACACAAGTAAGAAGAGATATAGTAAGAATGGTACACGGAGCTAAAAGTGGGCACCCGGGTGGCTCTTTGGGCTGTACCGATTTGCTAACAGCACTTTATTTTAAAGTAATGCACCACAATCCGGCTTTCGATATGGATGGCAAAAACGAAGATTTGTTTTTCCTCTCTAACGGACATATTTCTCCGGTATTTTATAGTGTATTAGCACGTAGCGGTTACTTTCCGGTGAACGAATTGGCAACTTTTCGCCGTATCAACAGCCGCCTACAAGGGCATCCTGCTACACACGAACACCTGCCCGGAGTGCGTATAGCTTCAGGGTCTTTGGGGCAAGGAATGAGTGTAGCACTTGGTGCTGCTTATGCCAAAAAATTAAATGGCGATGACAAATTGGTTTATTCCTTACACGGAGATGGAGAGTTGCAAGAAGGGCAAAATTGGGAAGCAATTATGTTTGCTGCACACCATAAAATAGATAATCTTATTTCTGTTATAGACTACAACGGACAACAAATTGATGGACCTACCAATAAAGTAATGTCTTTAGGTAATCTTTCTGCTAAGTTCAAAGCATTCGACTGGGAAGTAGTAGAGTTAGTAGATGGCAATGATATGGCACAAGTGTTAGAAGCATTGGCAATCGCAAAATCCAAAACGGGAAAAGGAAAGCCTATTTGTATAATGATGAAAACCGAAATGGGTTTTGGTGTTTCTTTTATGCAGGGTACGCACGAATGGCACGGTATTGCTCCTAACGATGCACAGCTCGAAACGGCTTTAAACGAATTAGCATTGGCAGATTTAGCAGATTATTAATTAAAGGAAACCGACTAACCATTTTTTGTTGGAGAGTTTTCACGACTGTGTCCTTGTTGGGGTTAATTATTGTAAAGCAATAATGATTAGTTGCGTATCAATATTTATTGTAATTCTAAGGTATTTGTATTTTGTACCTTTGAATATTAGATATTGGTATAACTCAAATTGTAAAGATGACAACAGAAGATGCACTCAAGCAAAAAAACACCACACCTACAAGTATGCGGATTTTGGTGTATGATTTTCTGCAACATCAACACCACGCAGTTTCTTTGTCCGAAATAGAAAACAATTTTTTTAATGCAGATAGAACTACTATCTATCGTACATTAAAAACTTTTGAAGAAAAGGGAATAGTACATGGCATTCAAGAAAACCATACTACTAAATATATACTTTGCCACGACGGTTGCAACGAACATACCCATAAAGATCGCCACCTGCATTTTTATTGTAAATTATGCAAACACACTACTTGTAAAGAAGATTTTGTCTTCCCTACAAACGAAACAAGTAGCTTCCGAATAGATGAAATTAATTTTTTTGCGAAAGGTATTTGTGAAAATTGCCTTAATGAAACTTTGCAATAGTGTTGCATCATTGCTTTATTGACCTTTGCAGTATTGTATTTGATTAAATTAAAAAATTAGATGAATCACAATCATATTTCCGACAAAAGCAATAATGCAGCATGTTGTGGCACAGAAGAAAAAGTCTATGCTAATACCCACACCCACCATCACGACGACGATGGGCACGACCATTCGCACAATGCTAACGAAAGCATTTTACAATTGTTTATGTTGCCAATAATTTCTTTTTTGATGCTCATAGTAGCCATTGCATTAGATAATTGGATTACACAAAATTGGTTTATAGGTTGGATAAGAATAGTATGGTATGTATTGGCATATTTGCCCGTTGGCTTACCGGTTATTAAAGATGCCATAAAAAGCATTGGTAAAGGAGATGTGTTTTCCGAATTTTTCTTAATGACCATTGCAACCATTGGTGCATTTGCCATTGGAGAATATCCCGAAGCGGTGGCAGTAATGTTGTTTTATGCCATTGGAGAAGTTTTTCAGTCGATGGCAGTAAATCGTGCAAAGGGAAATATAAAATCTCTTTTGGACAAAAGACCCGATGAGGTAACTGTATTAATCAACGATAAACCACAAACAATAAAAGCCGAAAATGTAGCAGTAGGACAAATAATGCAACTTAAACCCGGAGAGCAATTAGCATTAGATGGTATTCTTATTTCAGATACTGCATCTTTTAATACAGCCGCACTAACGGGAGAAAGTGTACCCGACACAAAATCCAAGAACGAAACTATACTTGCCGGAATGATAAACCTCAATACGGTGTCTTTGGTAAAAGTAACTACTGAATATAAAAATAGCAAGCTCAGTAAAATTTTAGAATTAGTACAGAATGCAGCCTCTCAAAAAGCACCAACAGAACTATTCATCAGAAAGTTTGCAAAAATATACACACCGATAGTTGTTTTTTTAGCAATCGGAATTTGTACATTTCCTTATTTCTTTATTACAGACTACGTGTTTAACGAATGGCTGTATAGAGCTTTAATCTTTCTGGTTATTTCGTGTCCTTGTGCATTGGTAATTTCTATTCCATTAGGATACTTTGGCGGTATAGGAGCTGCAAGCAGAAAAGGTATTTTATTTAAAGGCAGTAACTTTTTAGATGCTATGGCTAAAGTGCAAAATGTAGTAATGGACAAAACCGGAACTATGACCGAAGGTGTTTTTAGCGTACAAGAAGTAGTGCTTGAACCAATGTATGATAAATCGGAGATATTAGCATTGGTAAGCGTGTTAGAAAGCCACAGCACACATCCGGTGGCTACAGCTATACAAGAATATGTAGGGGAAATAAAACAGCCCATTATATTAAGTCAAATCGAAGAAATTCCCGGACACGGACTTAAAGCCATTGCGAATAATAAAGAACTATTAGTTGGTAATTTTAAGTTGTTAAAAAAGTTTGGGATAACATACAACACAGATGTTTCCACAATAGTGTTTACTACTATTGCTATTGCTTACGACAATGAGTATGTAGGATATATTACCATTGCAGACAGTATAAAAGAAGATGCATTAACTACGATAGAACAGTTAAAAAAACTAAATGTTAGCACCACAATGTTGAGTGGCGATAAAGTATCTGTAGTAAATTATGTAGCCCAACAATTAGGGATTGAAAATGCTTATGGAGAATTACTCCCCGAAGATAAGGTAACACATGTAAAAGGGCTAAAGTCCAAAAACCAAACAGTAGCATTTGTAGGCGATGGACTGAACGATGCTCCCGTAATAGCACTAAGTGATATTGGTATAGCAATGGGAGGCTTAGGTAGCGATGCGGCTATCGAAACCGCCGATGTAGTTATTCAAGACGATAAACCATCAAAAATACCTTTGGCTATAGCTATTGGCAAAAAGACCAAAAATATTGTTTGGCAAAATATAGGATTGGCATTTGGCGTAAAAGCCATAGTGCTAATATTAGGTGCCGGAGGCTTAGCAACAATGTGGGAAGCCGTATTTGCAGATGTAGGTGTAGCGCTTCTCGCTATCTTAAATGCAGTACGGATACAGGGAGGGGTGTAGTTTTAATTAGACAATTAATTTATTTGCTATAATTCACATTTTGGCTCCGTTCAATGAACACAAGACATTTTCTCTGAGCGGAGTCGAAGGATTTCTGTTTAGGTGCATGTTTTATTGCTATAAAAGACAAAACGATATGGCTTGGTATAAACGATTTTATTTTAACGAAGCAAAAAAAGTGTAGCAGAAAATATAATATTACCTGCTACACTTCACTAACGCAAATCCTCGAAAAGATAATGGTCTTTCGTGTAATTATAAAGTTTGTTCTACACCCATAGTGTAATAAGTATTTTCTTTCCATTTGTTTTGTACTACGCCTTTGTTTCTTCTCCAATACCAATCATTGCTACTACCATAGATGTACACATTATTCATCGGGCGTTTAAATCCTTGTACTTTAAAGGTTATACCCTTTGGAATTTCTAATACATATTGCAACCGCTCTCCTCTAAATGGTATATTATTGCTTTGCAAAATGTTATCAGAGATATAAAAAATATTTCCTTCTTGTTTGTAATCCGGAAGTATAGCGTCTGCTCTGTCTTCTGCTACTTTTACATTACGTCCATAAGCTGCTTTTTTTACGTAGAAATGATATTGGTTGTCTTCGCTTTCTTTGATGTCTATTTTTACATTCATCAAAGCCAAAGTAGTATCATCTACATTAATGCTTTTAATCTGTAATTGATTGCCGACATAAATTATTTTCCCATCGTATTCTATACCCGAATTTTTAATAATCAAAGTATCATTATTCGGGGGATTAAATATTAAATTTTGGGAAATAGTTTTTTTGTTAGAAAATTCAGCTACTACTTCGGTAGATACCCAAAACAAACAAAATACTGCCGCTATAAATCCAAAAGTAAGTGTGTTTCCTACCCATTTGTTTCTTTTTTTACCCGTTATTAATCGGAGTATTAATCTAATACAAGCTATAAAAGGTATAAACATTACCAATGCCAACGAAATCCAAAACAAGTAATTATCTACTGGAGAAGGAGCGATAATACTGCCAATATCGAGCAGCGAAACAGAAGTTGTTTTAAGTGCGAATATAGAAACAAATACACCGATTATTAAACCTATTAAAGTAATAATAACAGTAGCTAATACTATAAACAAAAATATTTTAAACAACACTCCGATAAGGTTTCTTAAGCTGCTTTTAGATGAAGAAGTAATAGTCTCTGCTCTTTGTTTCATAGCCATACTTAGGCTTTGTACATCTACGGGTTCACCGGTCATTTCTAATTGTTCGGCTATGGTAGTGGCTTTAGGAATAATAATCCAAAGTACTATATAAAGGAGTATAGAAGTAGGTATGCCGGCTCCTGCCAAAGATACTATCCACATATTGCTGTTGATGGCAGAGAAAAATATAGTAAACAGTAATGGTAGTACAAATAATAATCTTAATACAATTACATCGGTATTAAAATATGCACTCATTCCGGAACACACGCCACCTACTACTTTGCTTTGTGTGTTACGATAGATTTTTTTTTTAAAACGAGTAGCTCGCGGAGTATTATTAACAGGAAGTACCAGCCATAAAATTATATAGATTAATAAGCCCGTTCCCCACGCTATAAACACCAATACAAACAAAAGCCTTACCACTAATACATCTATATTAAAATAATCTGCAATTCCCGAACACACTCCTGCTATGGTTTTGTCGTGAGTGTTTCTGTGTAGTTGTTTGTTCTCTTGCTCATAAAACTGTTGCTGTTGCGCATTATCATTAGTGCGATTATTAAAATGAGGTTCGCCTTCGGTGGTTTCGTTTTCTATTTGTTCGGGCAAGCCCATAATGCTGATGATTTCTTGTACATCATCTTCCATAATACAGGATTTTCCTTTCTTAATTTTATCTTGAAAAAGCTCTCCTATACGGTCTTCCATATCGTGGATAATTTCATTTCCGCCTTGTTCTTTGCCAAAATATTTTTTGAGTTTTTCTAAATATCCGTAAAGCGTATGGTATGCGTGTTCGTCTATCACTATAAGGCGACCAGCAAGATTTATGTTGATTACTTTGTTCATTGTTTATGTAAAAATTTATTGCGATTAGAAGTATTAATTATTCTTGAGAATTATTTATTGGTAAGTGTTAGTACAGCATCGTTTAGTTGTTTCCAGGTTTGTTCTAATTCTGTATAAAAAACCTCTCCTTTATCTGTTAGTGTAAAATATTTTCGAGGAGGACCGGAAGAGCTTTCTTCCCATCTGTAACTTAATAATTCCGCATTTTTTAATCTCGTAAGCAATGGATATAGTGTGCCTTCTAAAATGTGCAAGCCTGCCGTTTTCATTTTTTCGATTATTTCAGAAGGATATACTTCTGCTTTGCGTATAACCGATAAAATGCAAAATTCCAATATTCCTTTTCGCATTTGTGATTGCGTATTGTCAGTGTTCATTTTATTCGTTTTTTACTTTTGTAATGCAAAGATATTTACAAAATATAGTACTTTGTATTGCATAGTACTATATTTAACAAAAATTTAAGCATTGAAGGTTCGATACTTATCTCACAACAGAAATCTAATAGAAACTAAATTGTATAAATATTTTGAGAATTTTGGTAGGGAAATCCTTAGTTGTTTTCTTGCTCGCTTTCTGCTTTCATTCCTATGCCAAATAGCTTGTAGGCTAATTCTACGCCTGCTTTTTCGGCATCGGTATAATAAAATGATTGTGCAGGAATTAATATTTTCCCATCATCGGAACGTACAGAGTAATGTACTGCTTTTTTGCCATCTTTAACACTAAAGCTTATTGTAGCCACAGGAGCTAAATCGTTGTCTGCAACTTTGTTGAAATTGCATTTTTTTAATCGCTTTATTAATTCTTTGTCTTCGGTTCCTTGTATCGCTAATTTCAGATTGGGCTTTACGTCAGAGAAAGGCATTAGTTGTGGAAAGGCTAAATACATATTGTAAGCATATCGGTTGTACTCTTCTTTTAAATCTTTCTTATCGGCATAAATAGCCAATGCTTCGTACATACGTGCAGAGAATAATCTTTCGTATTCTAAGTCTGTGCTTTTGTCGGCAGCAATATCATTGAGGATATTTAATGCTTCGGTGTATTTGCCTTTTTCGAGCAATAGTCTTGCGGTGTTAAGTTTAAAATATCGAACTAATAAAGGGCGTTTGTCGGAGTCTATTAGCTCTTGGTATTTCTGTAAAAAGAAATTGGTACTGAAATCTCTAACGAGCAGCCAAATCTCGTCCCACATTACGGTACTTTCGGTCGAAAACAGTCGGTAAATAACTAAATCTCTTTCGGGATTATTCGCAAATTGATTAACGATTAAGTATTGCAACCCTAATTTGGTAGTTGCTTGTCCGGCAAGTTTTCCTAATGCCATAGGATTGTACCACCAATTTTCGTTTTCAAATTTAGTGCTTTGGTAGCGTTGTTCTATGTTGTGTAGTTTTACTAAGTTCACGCTAAAGTCGTAATGGCTTTGACCTAAAGTAGTGCCGATATGCACTTCTTTAAAACCTTCTGCTTTTTGTATATATTTTTCAGACGCTTCTGTTTCGCCATTATATACACAAGCGCGCGCCAATGCAATATTATACCAGCCAAAACCCGGTGTAGAGCCTACTGCTTTTATCATATCTTTCATAGATGCTATGGCAGTATGCGGCTGTGCTTTGTAAATATTTAGTATAGAAGAATAGTAAGCCCACTCTTGTAATCGCCTGTCGCCACCATCGCTTTCGCTTGCTTTTTTATAGTACTGTTCGGCATCTCTAAATTCGCCAGAAATGGATTTAAAAGTAGCGTAGTTGTTGTTAGAAAAGTATGGTTTGTTTTTTTGTAGATTATAATATTTGTTGGCAGAGTCTATTTGTAAGGCATAACTGTAAAGCATAGCTTTGTAATGATACACGCTTAACTTTTCGTATTCGTCGTAACCGGGCTGAAAGAATTGTTCGTTAAGGCTTTTGTCTCTTCTTATTTTACGAAGTGCAGAGTCTAAATATTTATTGGCGAGTTCCTCGTTTTCGGCAATGCTATTTTTAAGAAAAGGATATTTCGCTGAAGTATAAAACCGATTGCGATGCACTACCCAAGCTAAGGAGTTATAGGATTGCATAAAAAACTCTCGTTGAAAATTCCATTTTCTTGCTTTACGAATTACATTATATGCTTCATTAGGTTGGTCGGTATTATTATAACACTCTACTAAGCGAGAAGATATGGCAGAATAATCGAAATGAAAAGTATAAACGGGATAATATTCCATAAAATCGGCACTTCGCACTCTTAATGTTTTTGCATAATCTTTTTCTATCAGTTCCAATGCTTTTTTAAGAGGTGCAATAGCATTTCTATATCCTAAATAATCCATTGCCATTTCGGATTTGTACATTCCTTCGTACATCCATCCTACATAATAAGTGCTGTCTATTCTTTTGAACTCTCTCGAGCGTGGCAGTGCATCTTTACTTAAAAAGTGTGTACCTGTTCTTTTGGCATCTATTTCGTTTCTTTTTTCAGCTCTACGCGGGTGCTCTACCATTGGCACTTGTGCTTTTATTTCTTTAGAAAAAAAGAAAAAAGCAAAAGCAACCGCTCCTAAGGTTTTTAATAATTGATATAATTTCATTTTTTTAGTTTGACTATACCGATACGTTGGTATGTGTAATTTAACAGAACAAAAATACAGTTTACAAACATTATTAAATCGGTAAAATGTAAATTATTATTGTTTGTTAAGATGACAAAACAAAAATTAATGTAAGATTAGCAAAAAAACTATTAATTTTATGCCTCAAGTATTGCAGTTTTAAGACCAAATAAATGAATAAAAAGAAACTGTTTTTAAATTATGACAGCGACAATCCGTCTGATGCTCTTTTGTATAGAAATCTGTATTTGCATTTATCTATCTTGAACGAAAAGATAGAAGCGTGGTCTAAAGACAAAATCTTAGCAGGAGAAAATAAAGATGAAAAAGTACAGCAAATGCTGTTAGAGTCTGATGCTATAATACATCTTCTCAGTGTGAATTTTGGCAATAAAGATGAATGTATAGAAGTGTTTAAACGAAGTGTTGCCAAAAACAAAAAAAATATTCCGGTATTAATTAGTTCATTTCCTTGGGAAGAATACAATACCATCTTGCCCGATATAGAAAATAGAATATTACCAGACGACCAAACTCCCATAGACTTACAACCCAATACCAACAAGTCTTTATCCGAAATTGTAAAGCACATTAAAGCAGAACTTACCGGAAAGGAAACAAAAAAAGAATCAAAAATTTCAGACAGGATGTTCTATTATATTCTTGCCGGAATCGTTAGCATAATGGGCATTGTATCTACAGTAATTATTCAATCTGAAATTAAAGAAACAAAAATCAGTATTTTAACGGCATTAATGTTTGTCTGTATTGTACTTGTAATTTTAAGAAAAGTAATTTTTCCAACTAATGTTGCCACCCTTAAATAAATGGTATTATGTCCTCTAAAGATAATTTTGATTTATTAGAAAAATTTTCGAACAATTCCAGAAAAGATAAAATTTCTGCATTGATACTAACCGTTACCTTATGTTTGCTCGCAATAGGTATAGTATTTCTTGCTTTAGAAATTTACAAGAAAAACGAGAAAATTAAACAACAAACTGAAGAAATAAAAGAACAAATTAAAAAGATTAATCAACAAGAAATAGACATTAATCGCGCGGCTTTTGTTATAGATTCGCTCAACACCGGAATTATTGTTTGTCAATCGTCTTTAGATAATACAGTTAAAAATATGGATAATAGTTTGACCATACTTAACCAGCAACTTGATAAAACCATATCTGTAAATACTACTCTTCAAAGTAGTATTAATGCTTCTGTAAATCATACTTTTCCCATACAAGATAGCACAACTTTTGATGGTGATTTCCCCATTGTAGGCAATTCCAATGTCAATACACGCCCCCCTATTGCAAATACAAATGTTGTAACCTCTATAACAAAAATTAATCCGCAAGTTTATATTCAATATATGCCCGAATTCGGTAACTTGGAAAAATCCGTAGCACAGAGTTTGAAAAATACCCAAAAATACAAAGTATGGACATCTGAAAAAATAACAACTTTTGCTTTCGCTAATCAGGTAAGATACTTTAATGATGCAGACAAAGCAACTGCAAACAAAATTGCCGAAACTATTAAAAGAAATAACGCCATTGATATCCCTGTAGTAAAGATTAATAATATGAAAGCACCTTTAGGGCAAATAGAAATATGGCTTGGCGAAAACAAAAAATTTAACGAGGCTGATATGATACAAAGGAATGAGTCGATTATCCAAAAATTTAATTTAGAAAAAAAATAAAATTGGATTTTCTGCCTTTCCTTAATCGTTGCAATATTTATTCATTTAAAACGAGTAACAAAACAATCAATTCTGATGAAAAAACTTAAAGTATTTCTTTCGTATGCACACGAAGACGAAGCAATGAAAAAACAATTAGATAAGTTTTTGATTAATCTAAAAAGAAGTGGAGCAATAGAAGTTTGGAACGATAGAAATCTATTAGCAGGCAGCGAATGGAACGAAGAAATTTTAAAAGAATTACATTTAGCAGATATTATTTTATTATTAGTAAGTGTAGATTTTAATGCGTCTTCTTATATATGGGAACAAGAATTAAAAATTGCAATGGAACGCCACGAAAAAGGGGAAGCAAGAGTAATACCCATTATCTTACGTCCGTGCGAATGGACAGATATGCCATATAGCAAACTACAAGCATTACCCACTAATGCTAAGCCCGTTGCCGATTTTACTAATACCGACGAAGCATATACGCAAATTGCAAAATCTATAAGAGCAGTTGTGGATTATATGGTTAAATCTGATTAGTGTTTAATTATAATTTAAAATGCGACAGTCTTCGATTTGTATTGATATACAATATGGACAAACCCAAACCAGAACTTTTTAGGTTTAGACATAGAACCACTCGAAGCAGAAAGTCAAATGATACTATTTCCGGAAAAACAACTAAAAAGCAAATGATAAATAAACTCTTTCCATCAGAAAATATTGTTTACAAAACACCCATTACTATTGAAAGTGCTTTAAGTAAACTATCCGAAAATGTGGGTACGGAAAAAGAATTTATTGCAGGATATTTCAAAAATACATTCGGCAAACAATATGTGGGCAAAATATTCCGAAATAAGTTTGACATTAAAAGAGCCATTAGAAATAGGAACTCTTTTCTTCCGCAAATAAAGGGAGAAGTATATGACGAAAACTATACAACAAAAATAAAAATAGAGTTGGCGCTACCTAAAACTGTAATTATTTTTATGTTGATTTGGCTCGGCGGTATGTTTTTCGGTGGTATATTAATGCTATCTGTTCTTAATAGTGAAAAATTTGGATTGTTTAATATTCTACCATTTGTAATGATTGCTTTCGGTATTTTTATTCCTCGAATTGTATTTAAGAACGAAAGCAAAAAAAGTAAAAATGATTTACTTCGCATCTTTGAAGCCGAAATAGAACAATAATAAACAGGGCTTATTAAATAACTAATAAATTATCAAGAGTTAGTATTGTAAATTCAAATGCTATTCAATCGTATGTTTATAGCGGTAAGTGCTGCAAGCTTTTTTGGGTATTGTAGCTAAAACCAATTGAAATGTTTGTAAATGAAGAGGTTTGAGTTATTTGTCAAGCCTTAAATCACCTCAAAAAAGAATTAGCATCAAATTCATTTTCAATTATCTCCAAATTACTCTCCTTTTATCTTTTGCCAAGTATTGTATAGTTTTTCTTGAGTAGGTCTGTCATTTGGCATTTCGGTTAAGGGTTCGCAAGGCTGCCAGTCTGCGTACATTTCCGAAGGTAACATCTGATATAGTTGTGTTCCTTTCGTTTTCCAAGCTATCATATCGTCGCTTACTTGTTTTATAACTTTTGCCGGATTACCTACTACTAACGATCGAGGCGGAATAATAGTATTGGCAGCTACAAAACTTAATGCCCCTACAATAGATTCATCGCCAATATCGGCATCGTCCATAATTACGCTGTTCATACCAATTAGTACATTACGACCAATATGTGCTCCATGTATAATAGCTCCGTGTCCTATATGCGCGCTTTCTTCTAATCGTACTGTAGTGCCCGGAAACATGTGTATGGTGCAGTTTTCTTGCACATTACAGCCATCAGCAATTTCTATACCACCCCAATCTCCACGAATGGCACAACCCGGACCGATATATACATCTTTGCCAATCACCACATTGCCGGTAACACAAGCCTGCGGATGTATAAACGAAGAGGGATGCACCACAGGTATAAAGCCTTTGAACGAATAAATCATAGTTTAGAAAGTAAAAATTCAAAAAAAATTATGCAAACCAATATAATAATAAGCAGTTTGTTCATCACACGAAATTAATTAAAATTTTGTGCTTGGAAGGAAACGAAGTTTATTGAATAAAAAAGCCAAACTTTTTAGTTCGGCTTTTTTAGTTTTAGATTATCCTTTTTGCAATAAACTATCAATCAATTTAATTACTTCTTCTTTTTGGCTTGGGCGTGGAGGTCGCTCACTGAAATTTCCTTTTTTGTCTATTAAGAAATACGCAGGTATGCTGCTCACTTTGTATAATGTAGATATTGGTCCGCTCCAGCCACTTGAGCGTGCGTGGATACCTTCTATGCTCATACTTTCTATTCCTTTGAGCCATTTTTCGTCGGTATCGTCTATCGAAATGTATAAGAACACCACATCTTTACCTTCGTAATGTTTTTTTAACTCTTTAGCTGCCGGCATCTGCTGACGACAAGGTCCGCACCAACTTGCCCAAAAGTCTAAATACACTACTTTGCCTTTTAGGTCGCTGAGTTTCATTTTCTTGCCTTCGAGTGTAGTAAATTCAAAATCTACGGCAGGCATTCCTTTGTCAAATTTCTTTAGCTCATTGCGCATTTTGGTTAATGCTAACACGTTTTCGTCTTTCGGATATTTTTTTACCAAAGCTTGATAATGCTTTTCCCACTGCTCCGGTTCGTAACCTTTTATAGCTTGGTTTAGTATGCTCGATACTGCTAATGCAGCAGATTTCGGAGGCGCATTTTGCTGTAAAAGTAAAAGTGTGCTATCGGTTTGTATGGTGGCTTTGCCTGCTTCGTTAGGGTTATTGAGTACGCCTTTAGATGCTAATTGTATAAAATAATAATGCTCTGTATATTGCTGATATGCTTCCATAGCAAGCAATTTGTCGTTAAAATCTTTGGGTACGCTTAGTGCAATATTATATTTTTCGGGAGCTATTACCCCTATGTTATTAGAGCGGTGTGCTATCATTTCGTGTACAATAGGATACACCAAAGTGGCATTGTAAGCGGAGTATTTCAGAAAATCATTAAAATATTCGATATAGGATTTTGGTAAATTGGCTTGGTTGGCTTTTAGATATTGTAAAGCATCGTTTTTGGCAGAGTCTAATGCTTTAGTGTATGCTTCCGGTTCGTTTGCCGAAAGCTGTTGAGCCGTTTGTCCAAAGTTTTTGATTTGCGGCTTTTCTCCCATTAATTTTAAATCAAATTGGGTAACTTCTATTTTGCTACCACTTACTACATTTACGCCAGATTCTAATTTAGACATATCTCCTGCTAATACTATACTCGCTCCCGACTGTGCCAATATACCTACGGCACTCTTACCATTTTGTAAAACAATAGTATTGTATTCTTCGACAGAAGGAATGGTAATACTAAAGTTCCCTTTGTCATCTACTTTAGCATATTGTGTATTTAAATTGCGGGTAAACGTGCGAGAGCTTTTGTTGGTAACCAAAAAAGAATCTGCATTTTTGTTAGACAAAGTGCCCGAAAGTTTAATAGGCTTTTGTGCAAACGTATTTTCTGCTATAAATGCAAATAGGAGTATTAATATTAAGTTTGTTTTCATCATCTTTTTTAATATAGTTTTATAGAAAAACAAGACGAACAATAACCTGCAAGGGTTTGTTTGTTCTTATAGTTTATATTTTATTTGGATAGCAAAGATATGTTAAAGTAGTGTATTATGGATTTGCTGTATAAATAGTAATTATTACCGAAATGTTATTTTGTGGGGTTGTATTTTGATTTCTATTTTAATATCTGAATTAGAACGCAATATTTTATACATAATATTACTAAAGCGGATTTTGTAACAAAATTACCCGGCAGAGGCTCCATCTCCTTTGTATTAGTTGGTTGTATCCAAAATATATATATGTTTTTTGGGGTACAAAAGGGAATTGCGGTTTCGCCTTTGCCGTTTTTATTTATTTTTTTCTTAATTTAGCAATATAAAAAACGACTACGGCTAACGAAGGGAAGATATGCAAATTTTGGGTTGATATTTACCATATATCAGTGATGAGCGGTTAGTTGTGTGCCATTGTAAAAAACGACTATGTTCAACTTTCTAAAATCAAATAAAAAATATGAACCTCTTGACAAATATTTGAGAAAGTACTTTGAGAATAACCTTTTGTGGTTGATGCAAGAGTTTCCTGAGCCAAAAATTAAAGAGCGTAAGATTTTAACTCCTACCATACAAGACTTTCCAATAGATTGGAACAACAGTCAAAACTACGCCTTTGATATATTGAAAATTATTTGCGGCAATATGCAAATTGATTACAACGAAATTGAGCTTGATTTTTATGACAATGGAATTAAGGA
Organism: uncultured Taibaiella sp.; assembly: GCA_964448955.1. GTDB lineage: Bacteria > Bacteroidota > Bacteroidia > Chitinophagales > Chitinophagaceae > MKSF01. The sequence goes on from CAYUXT010000002.1 coordinate 53,205, forward strand.
AATTAATATGGGTACCTCGGTTATTTTCTTAGAATCCGACCCTCAAAACCCTGAGGCTGCGGGGCTATATCATAATGAAAAAGTAGATGATAAATTTCGCATTTCACTAGATAGAGCGTTGATAAAAAATCCTGACAATTTAATAGCTACAATTGCACATGAGCTAGCACACGTCAAGTTGCTTGGAGAGAAAAAAATGGATCAAAATGACGAAAAGTTAACTGACTTTACAACCGTTTTTTTTGGATTGGGGATTTTTAATGCAAATACTGCTTTTCAGTTTTACAAACAAACTGACCGTTGGGGGTATAGCAATTTAGGATATTTAAAAATCGATGAATGGGCTTATGCTTTGGCATTGTTTGCATTCATTCGATATGAAGATGAACCTCAATGGAAACAATATTTGAGCAAGACTATCAAAAATGACTTTGAAAAATGTCTTCGATATATGATTGATAACGAAGAAGATATTTTCAAATTTGATGAAGAAGAAAAATAACAATGCACTAAAACAACCGTTTGGCACAATGACGAGCGAAGTTTTTTTATTTTAACATTTTCAACAATCCCCTTTAATTCCATAGCATTCGGTCTATTAATCCCGGTACAAACCACAAGCATTGGTATCTCGTCTCCAAAAATAACATTAGCCTATCAAATTAGCCATAATAAACTACCCCAAAATGAGTTAATATCAAATAAGTGAAGATTATACATAGGTATTATCTTACTTTTGTGGATTTATAAAAAATATCAATCTCTGTATTGAACTTTATGTATCGGGCTATTATTAAATTATACCGCATATTTTTTGTAGTATTAATAATATGTGTTGCGGGCAACTATACTTTGTTGGCGCAGCCCATAGTGCCTATTGCTGCCGGTGGTAACACCAATGTAAGTCAAGAGCAAGACACAAGCAAAGTAAATACGATACAAGCCGAAAGCGCAGACACCAATAAGCCCAACGGAGGGGCTACCATAGAAGAATTAGAAGCCAAATGGGGTGTAACAATATCTCGCGATGCCATTTCTTCCACAATTACAACTTCCGCTAAAGACTCTGCCAAGTTAGATGTAAAAAACAGCATGCACCACCTTCATGGCGATGCCACTGTAGAATATGATAATATAAAAATCCGTTCGGCGCATTTTACGTACAACCAAAAACTATCGGAGGTGCTTGCCACTCCCGATTACGATACCGCAGGCAAGCGAAGCTCTGTACAGGAGTTTGAGCAAGGCGAAGAACTATTTGTGTACGATACATTACGATATAATTTTAATAGCAAAAGAGCCATAGTACGCAATGCCCGTTCGCAATACGGCGAAGGGTTTATACACAGTAAGCAAGTAAAGCGCAACGAAGACGAAAGTATTTACGGTTGGAAAAACTTATATACTACTTGTAATATCGAAGACCACCCCCATTTTGGTATTAGGTCTAACAAAATAAAAATTGTACCCAATAGGGTAGTGGTTACGGGAAGAGCCAATCTCGAAATTCAAGATATACCCACACCACTAATATTACCTTTTGGAGTATTTCCTGCACAAAAAGGACAACGCTCCGGATTTATTCTTCCTTCCTACACATTAGAGGCAAACAGAGGTTTAGGGCTACAACGTGGAGGGTATTATATGGCTATTGGCGAGCACCTTGGCGTAGTGGCTCAGATGGATATTTTCTCTAAAGGTAGCTATGCCTTATTTACTACTACGCAATATGCTAATCGGTATAGATATACAGGGAGTGTAAATATTAATTACTCTTTAACGAAATTTGGCGAAGAGTACGAGCCTACCGGAGGCACTTCAAAAGACTTTAAAATAAATTGGAACCACCAAATGGATGCCAAAGCAAGACCCGGAACCAATTTTAGTGCCGCTGTAGATGTAGGTACGAGTAGCTATAATATGCTCAATGGTATGTCTGCTAATATGCAGCTTACCAATAACTATAACTCTTCTATTTCTTATTCTAAAACTTGGGTAGGTCGCCCATATTCCTTTAACGCCTCGGTAAGGCATAACCAAAATACACAAACAGGTTTAGTGTCGCTTAGCCTACCGGAGCTTAATTTTAACATAGGGCAGTTTTCTCCTTTTCAGCGTAAAAAAATGGTAGGAGCACCTAAGTGGTACGAAAAAATAAATGTCTCTTATGCAGTATCGGCACTCAATAGATGGGATTTTATAGACTCTACCTTTAGTATGGAGCAAATAGCAATCAGTAATTTCGATAATGGCATTTTACATACAGCCAACATACAAGCTAACTATAATGTACTTAAATATTTTACCCTCAACTTTAATGTTCCTTACAGAGAATATTGGAATACCAAACAACGATTTAACTATTATGACCCACAAACAGATACACGCGATACGGTAATCAATCAAGGTTTTTATACTTCAAGATATTTCGACGCATCTACTAACCTAAGCACTCGTATTTATGGCGTTAAGATGTTTAGAAAATCTAAACTAATGGGTATTAGACACGTAATGATGCCAAGTGTGGGGTTAAGTTTTATACCGAGTTTTGCGCATTCTCCGTTTAATTATATGTACCAAACGTACGATTACTATGGCGATGAAGTATATTATTCGCCATATACCTCCGGAGTAGGAGGTCCTAATAATTCTATAAATACGGGTGCGGTTACCTTTTCGCTTAATAATACATTGCAAGTAAAATTAAGGGGAAAAGACTCTACAAGCAACAAAAATATTTCTCTTTTAGACCGTTTCAATATTTCGGGTAGCTACAATATGTTTGCCGACTCTAATAATCTATCCGATATAAATGCTTCGTTTGCCACATCGGTTTTAGGCAAGCTCAATGTTTCGGGCAATATGATGTTTACGCCTTATGTATATGATGGAAGAAGAAGAACTAAAGAATATTTGTTTCAGGCAGATAAAGGCATCTTAGATTTTAATAGCGGAAATATAGCTTTGGGCATTAGTTTTGACGGTACCAATAAAAAAAGAGGAACCGAAAAAGACACGACAGCCATCGAAGACGACCAACAACGCGATGCATATAGGAACTTAATGCGCAATGGTGGTAGAGAAGATTATTACGATTTTAGCATTCCTTGGAATCTCTCTTTAAATGCCGGAGTACGGGTAGTGCGTGTGCGTAGCGACGACAGACCGGACTCTATGCTCTTCCAACCCAATTTTACATTTAACGGAGGGTTTAACCTTACCGAAAGATGGAAGATAAATGTAACCAGCGGTTTGGACTTTACCGCCAAAAAAGATGCCTACGGTAATAATAAAATGGGCTTAGCTATGGGTTATACTATGATGGATATTACGCGCGATTTACACTGCTGGCAGATGTCGCTTAATATAGTGCCATTCGGTATATTCCGCAGCTTTTTCTTTACACTAAATGTTAAAGCATCGGTATTGCAAGACCTTAAACTTACACGCAGAAGAGCATTTCAGGATAATTATTAAACATTGCCAATAAACTACTAACTATTATGCACACCAATACTATCGACGAAGTGCTTGTTCATTTAGACAAAATTATTGACGATTGTATGCGTCATAATTCTCGTGTAGGATACTTTGCTATTTTGTACAAAAGAATGACCATTGCCGTAAAACAGGGTATTGCTCAAAATCAATTTGAAGACGGTAGTAGAATGGAAAGATTGGATGTGCATTTTGCTAACAGGTATTTAGATGCTTATTATACTTATGCCTCTGGCAAGCAGCCCACACAATCGTGGCAAAGTGCATTTAATGCAGTAAACAATAATGATTTAGCCATTGTGCAGCATTTACTTTTAGGAATAAATGCACACATAAATCTCGATTTAGGAATTAGTGCAGCAGCTATTAGCAATACAGATAATATTCACGCGCTACAAGGCGATTTTAATAAAATTAATATTGTAATTGCTGATGTGTATAGCAGTCTTCAGGCTAAGCTCAAAAAGATTTCGTGGCTCACTATTTTTCTAAAAAATATTAACCCTAAAGCAGCAGATAGCATCATTAATTTCAGTATCGTTAAAGCAAGAGATACCGCCTGGAACAATGCTCTATTGTTAGCACATTCTGGTAACCAACAAGTTAATATTATCCAAACCACAGACGCAGTTGTAAATAAAGTAGCAACTGCTATACATTCGCCGGGCAGTATTACCCGATTTTTATTAAAATGGATTGTAAAAGCAGAAAGTAAAGATGTAGCCGATAATCTGCGTTATTTAAATGAAGAAGATTAGTTGTTGGTGTAACTCAAATGGGCTTTATCCAATATTGTTATTCTGTTTAATATCCAACACTTATCCGCCGTTGTTGGTGTGTTTTTTTTCAATTGTGTTTTTTAGGGTATTTAGAATGTGTCAAAATTGTACTTTTGCCTTTATTTTGTGTACTTTCTGCAAAAGTGATAATGTCATCTTATTGCAATACGCAAAACCAATAGAATTTGTACTTTTGTGGCGGCGAACTAACAGCCAAATAACGAAAAGCAATTTTTAAAATGAACTTAGTAGATTTAACGCACATACCCGAACGCACCGCTGCTCCTCGTACTTACGGTCTTACTATGGTAATGGACAAAGGGCTTAGCTTAGGCGAAGCCGAAAATATGATGTCGGTAGCAGGTAAGTACATAGATTTAGTAAAATTAGGATTTGGTACCGCTTACGTTACTCCTAATTTAGACAAAAAAATTCAACTCTATAAAGATGCCGGAGTGCCGGTTTACTTTGGAGGTACATTATTCGAGGCGTTTTTAATACGTGGTCAATTCGAAGACTATATTAATGCAGCAAAACATTTTGGATTACAACACGTAGAGGTTTCCGATGGTAGCATCTCTATAGACCACGCCGAAAAATGCAAGTATATAGAAAGATTAGTTAAAGAAGGATTTACGGTCTTGTCGGAGGTGGGTTCTAAAGATGCCGCCAATATTATGGCTCCATATAAATGGCTCAAACAAATGTCTGATGAGTTAAGTGCAGGATCTTCTTATGTAATAGCAGAAGCACGTGAAGCAGGAAATATCGGCATTTACAGAGGTACAGGAGAGGTAAGACAGGGTTTGGTTGAAGAGATACTTACGCAAATTCCGGCAGAAAAAATAATTTGGGAAGCACCACAAAAAGCACAGCAATTATATTTCTTAGAGTTATTAGGCTGTAATTGCAATTTAGGCAATATAGCCACTAACGAAGTTATTTCGCTCGAAGCTATGCGTATAGGATTAAGAGGCGACACATTTAATATGTATTTAGATAAATAATTTCATTGGTATAATATAACAATACCAAAAAAACGTGGTAAAAATTTACCACGTTTTTTTAATGGTATGCTTGTGCTCTACCCTAAATGATGTAGCATCGTATCTGTCATTTTTTCTAAATCATACTCCGCTTTCCAATTCCAATCTTGTGCAGCAGTACTGTCCTCTATGCTTTGTGGCCAGCCTTCTGCAATCTTCTGTCTAAAGTCGGGAGCATAATCAATGTGAAATTCGGGAATGCGCTTTTTAATACTCTCTGCAATTTGTGCCGGCGTAAAACTCATTGCTGCAATATTGTAAGCTAACCTGTTTTTGATAGACTCTTTAGGTGCTTCCATAAGCTCTATGGTAGCACGTATGGCGTCATCCATATACATCATTGGGAGTGCGGTATCGGCGGCAAGAAAACAAGTGTATTTTTTGTTTTTCAATGCTTCTATATAAATGTCGATAGCATAATCGGTAGTGCCACCACCCGGTGCCGATTTCCAACTAATAAGTCCGGGATAGCGAATGCTGCGTACATCTAATCCAAACTTTTGGAAATAATATTGACACCATAATTCCCCTGCATATTTAGAAATGCCGTAAACAGTTTCGGGTTCTATAATAGTTTTTTGGGGCGTATCTGTGCGTGGCGTAGTATGTCCGAAAACGGCAATAGAGCTGGGCCAAAATATTTTTTGTACATTCTCTGCAAGACAAATGTCTAAAACATCGAGTAAGCTGGTCATATTTATATTCCACGCCCATAGCGGATTTTTTTCGCCTGTAGCCGATAATATTGCCGCTAATAAATATATCTGTGTTACTTTTTCTTTTTGTACCAACGCACGCACATCGTCTTTTTTCATCACATCTAAATAGGTGCATTTCACTTCATCTTTCAAAAGTGGGTGAGGGTCTTTAATGTCTGTGGCAATTACATTTTCTTTGCCATATTTTTCTTTAAGTGTGAGTGCTAACTCCACGCCGATTTGTCCGCCGGCACCTAAGATTAAGATTTTTTCGCTCATGCTTTTTTTTATTGTCTGAATGTTAATAATGTCTAATTGTATTAGGCTGCGCTAAGGTAATATCTTAATTTTGATTTTAGTAAAAAATACTAACAATGAAACTTCACACCACAAATTACAAAAATACTTTTATCGAAATAGCAGAAGATTGTAAAGCAACTCAAGGCGAAATACCACCTAATGATAAATCGCCCAAATCTATTGCCGTACTACAATTCGAAATGATTATTGAAGCACCATATCAATATACTTCCGATGATATTTTGTTTGCCATATTTGCAGGCAGAAATAACATTGCTACAAGAGAAAGAGTAGAGGCGCGATTACAGGTTTTCTCTAAAGGGCAAGCCTGTTTGCGCTCATCGCCATTAGCCAAAAGATATGGTTGGGGTTTTCATTGTGACGAGAATGAAAAAGTAGCCATTTATGCAATGGACTCTAAAGAATACCAAAAGTATATTAAAGAGAAAAACATAAAAGTAGTGAAAGCTATGCGCTCTAAAAAAGCATAATATTAAAACAAATGCCTACTATTCAGTAATGCCACAAAACCACAATGGTTTTTTTTCTCAGATTTGCTATAACTTGCACTTCTAAATTTTAATTATTTAACAAAATTAATGCACTAATATTTTTTTGCATTCAATCCATACAATCTAATCTTTATGTCTGAAATTTGGATACAGATTATTCAATTTTTATTGTCTATATCATTATTGGTTTTATTGCACGAAGGCGGACACTACTTTTTTGCCAAATTATTTAAAACAAGAGTAGAAAAATTTTATCTTTTTTTCGATTTTTTATTTCCGTTTAGTAATATTTTACCCTTTTCACTTTTTAAGAAAAAAGTAGGTGAAACCACTTATGGTATTGGTTGGTTTCCGCTTGGTGGTTATGTAAAAATATCGGGTATGGTGGACGAAAGTATGGATACCGACCAAATGAAACAACCTCCACAACCATGGGAATTTCGTTCTAAAAAAGCTTGGCAACGCCTGCTCATTATGATGGGCGGTATTATCGTAAATGTACTTTTGGCATTTGCCATTTTTGCAATGGTAGCTTACGTTTGGGGCGAAAAGAAATTGCCAATGTCTGAAGTAAAATACGGCATTATGGTTACAGATTCTTTGGGGTATAAATTAGGGTTTCAAGATGGTGATAAAATACTTACTGCCGACAACGAGCCCATAGAATATTACGACGAAGTAATGGCAAAAGTAATAATGGCTTCGGAAGTTACCGTAGAGAGAAATGGAAGGGTGGAGCACATTGTTTTCCCTCGAAATATGATAGAACAGATGATTGATAACAAAGGAAGGCAAATTTTTATGGCGGGTTTTCCTACAATTATAGATAGTGTAGTACCTAACAGTAAGGCAGAACAAGGGGGTTTGCAAAAAAGCGATGTAATTTTAAGTGTTAATCAAACCGAAACATCTAATTTTTTTCAGTTTAGAAATGCACTTAAAGATAAAGCAGGCGATTCTATAACATTGCAAATTAAGAGAGATAATAATTTAGAATACCTACATCTACAAGTGAGCGATAGCGGTACGCTTGGATTTATGTCCGTATCGCCTAAAACATTAGCCGACTACGACATTTTTGGATTTCAGTACGAAAATAAAACGTACGGATTCTGGGCGTCGATACCCGCAGGAATTAAACTTACAGGCAAACAACTAAAATTTTATTACCAAAACATTAAAAAAGTGTTAGACTTTAGAACAGGTGCTGCAAAAGGAATTGGCGGGTTTGGCTCTATGACTAAAACTTTTGCACCGGAATGGGACTGGCATCATTTCTGGAAAATGACTGGATTTCTTTCCATCGTTTTAGCATTTATGAATTTCTTACCCATACCAGGCTTAGACGGTGGCTATGTAATGTTTACCCTTTACGAAATGATTACAGGGAAAAAAGTAGGCGATAGGGTAATGGAAGTTGCCACTACTTTCGGCCTTATATTTTTATTAATGCTGATGCTCTATGCTAATGGTATGGACGTAGTGCGATGGTGGCAAGGCGATTAAAAACATAGTGAAAAATGAAAATAATATCTTATAACGTAAATGGCATAAGAAGTGCTATCAATAAGGGTTTTGTAGAATGGCTGCAAACTAACCCTGCCGATATAATATGCCTGCAAGAGATAAAAGCACACAAAGACAATGTCAATTTTTTAGAGATAGAAGCATTGGGCTATCATACTTATTGGTATTCGGCGCAAAAAAAAGGATATAGCGGGGTTGCCATTTTTACTAAATTAAAACCTAAAGAAGTGTTTTATGGAAACGGATATCAGCAAAGCGATTTTGAGGGCAGAGTATTACGTTTAGACTTTGAAAATTTCACTCTTATAAATGCATATTTTCCGAGCGGCTCCAGCGGCGAAGAACGCCAAACCTATAAATACCAATGGTTAGACGAGTTTTTTGACTATTTACAATCCTTAAAAAAAGAAAAACAAAACATTATCGTTTGTGGAGATTATAATATTTGTCATAAACCGATAGACATACACAATCCGGTAAGCAATAAAGACAGTAGTGGTTTCTTGCCTGAAGAGCGTGCTTGGATGGATAAGTGGTTTGATGCAGGATTTACAGATACTTTTAGAGCCATTAATCAAGAGCCGCACCATTATAGTTGGTGGAGCTACAGAGCTAATGCAAGAGCCAATAACAAAGGTTGGCGTATAGATTATATCAGCATTAGCAATGCAATGAAAGATACGATAATAGATGCCAAAATTTATCCTGATATAAAACACTCCGACCATTGTCCGGTGTATGCGGAATTGAAAAATGAATAGCGAAAAATGAATAATAACCATCACTGTGTCTTGATTGCTTTGCGTCTTTGTGAGAACTTCTCTCTTACAAAGTAAAAAACTAAAATCTTAAAACACTAAATGAACTGGAATACACTATATAGTACTCGTCGAATAACCGATAGCATCGGTAAAGTGAATAACGATAGCAACCGCTCACATTTTTTGCGCGATTACGACAGGATAGTTTTTTCATCGGGATTTAGAAGATTACAAAACAAAACACAAGTATTTCCACTACCGGGTTCTGTGTTTGTGCATAATAGACTTACGCATAGTTTAGAAGTTTCGTGTGTGGGGCGTTCGTTAGGTAAAGCAGCCGGACAGCGTATTGCAGAGAAATACCCCAACGAATCGGAAGCCTTTAGCGAGTTTTATAATTACGAATTATCCAATGTAATAGCTGCTGCTTGTTTGGCGCACGACATTGGCAATCCTCCTTTCGGACATTCGGGCGAAAATGCCATAAGAGCTTTTTTTGCTGATATGCCCAAAGACAATTTCGGAACGCTACAGTCTCAACTTACCGAAAGACAATTAAAAGATTTTACACTTTTTGAAGGTAATAGCAATGCACTAAGAACATTAACGCATCGTTTTAACGATTCCGATTCTGCATATAATGTTACCTTTTCTACATTAGCAGCCATCGTAAAGTACCCCTGTACCTCTATTGCCGGGTTTCAAAAATCGAATGAAAATATCAGTACCAAAAAATCCGGATTTTTCGATTCCGAAATTGCAGTATTCCAAAATATTGCTAAGGAGTTTGATTTGCCGCAATTGTCGTCGCAAGATATAGCATACTCCCGCCACCCTTTTGTATATCTTACCGAAGCAGCAGACGATATTTGTTATCAGATAATGGATATGGAAGATGCACTGCGTATTGGCATTGTTACTTTCGACACCATATATGATTTTTTCGCTCCATTTTTTGAACACAGGAAAGAACCACACTATTCATTAGAATATATAAAGAAAAAGCTCGAAAACATCAAAGACCCTACCCAAAAAGTACAATACATACGTGCTGTATGGATAGGTTTAATGACGCAAATGGCAGCAGATATTTTTATGGAAAATGAAGCTGCATTACTGTCGGGAACATTACAAAAACCGTTGCTTTCTTTATTGCCCGAAAAGGAGCAATCATTATTAAAAAACATCAGAGATTTTTCTGTTAAAAACATATACAATCATAAATCGGTAGTAGAGATAGAAGTGTCGGGTTTTAATGTTATTGGGGGATTGTTACAAGAGTTTGTTTCGGCGGTATTACAGCCCGAAAACGATAAGTCCAAAAAATTATTGCAAATTATTCCGCAACAATTTACTATTCATATAAAAGAGCAATCTTTATATCAAAACCTACAATCGGTAATAGATTTTATTTCCGGAATGACAGATGTATTTGCCGTAAATCTTTTTAGAAAAATAAAAGGGATAAGCATTTAGAAATCTTACTTGCAAATATTCTATAACAATAATAATTTTGCCGATTTTACGTTTCCAATGTTTATTGTTGGAAACCAAACGGCTAACAGAGTACAATGAAATTTTTATTCGTATTGTTATTCATTAATGTAATTACTTGTAATTTAATTTTTGCAAAAAAAGCAGATACAATACCTAAATTCCATAAACTGCAAATTAATGCTAATGGCTCTTTAAACATTACGCCCCTCGACAGGGTATATCTACTCAATAATCAGATTGGATATTCTTTTACAAAAGACAGAGTAGAACTAAACAGTAATGCTAAGTGGATTTATGGTTTTAATAACTCCGGATTAGTTAATAATGATTTTACTGGAACATTAGACGGCAACTTTTTTCACGATACAGAAAAGCGTTTTAACTCGTGGATATTGGGCAGTTTTGTCAGCAGTTATTCTTTACGTATTATTAGCGAATACCAGGGTGGTGCAGGAGTTGCGTATTTGTTTTTTGACGATAAAAAAAACAAAACATTTAATCTAAAAATAAGTAATGGACTCATTATCGAAGAAAGCCATTTTTATAATCCCGAAAACATACAAAGTAATTATAACATTCTCCGAAATTCGCTTAAAGTAAATTTTAAGTTGCTAATGCTCAATAAACGCATTACAATGGAATCTGCAACAATGTGGCAGCCCGCATTGAACAAAGCCAATGATTACAATTTCCGTACAAGTGCTACATTAAATATTCCTATTTGGGAATTTTTGAGCTTACAAACGCGCTACGAGTATAACTTTATTACTCGTACACAAAGAGAAAATACTTTGCTGAATTACGGCATTACAGCTAAGTTTAATTTTTAATTTGGGATATAACCCAATTTTGGCAAATATAATTTCGTCTATAAGAGAAATTGTGTTTTTATGCTCAAAAAAATCCTTATCATTTGCCTTGCCTATTTAGTTATTGCTTTGGCATTTTCTTGCCATCCGTGTAGGTGCGATAACAAGGACGTAATTTTTAAGTTTATTGAATTAAATACATTTCCATCGACTTATGAATTTCCTAATGATTCAACATATACTATAAACAATACCTATAGGGATTCTATGCAATATGGCACTTATGGTATTATTTTTGAAATGGATAAAGAAGAAGTTGTATTCCAAAAAAATAATCATTCTTGCGTTTCATTATTTAGTTCTGCTTATGCTTGCTCTTGTATTGAACCGACTTTTACAACAAATGACCCTATAATTTCGGTGGAAATTTTTACAAAAAATGACTTTGACTCATCTCATTTATCCGGTAGTAATATTACAGAATATTTTACCATTTTAGAGTATTCATATATTCCACTAACCATTACCAAAAAATCAATTTCAGAAATTATATCGCATTACTATAAAAACTCTGACTATAGACTTTTAAGCGCATTACAGATATATTTAGACAAAAATCCAATAATTAATAACACCGTAGCGTTTGAAGTGAAAGTTATGTTAGAAAGTGGTAAAGAATTTACATCTACAACCATTCCCGTTACTTTATTATAGAATATATCTTTTCAATAAATTTTCAACTTAATAAATATATCTTATGCTTAAAAAAATCCTCATCATTTGCCTTGCGTACTTAGTTATTGCTTTGGCGTTTTCTTGCCATCCTTGTAGGTGTAATTCGAAGAATTATTATTTCAATTTTGTTGACACATATTCTTCTATTTTGTCTTACGAGTTTCCTGCAGATGCTGCATTTACCCAAAATGAAACCGATGCAATGTCTTTGTCTTTTGGGACTTATGGGATTAATATTGGAATGAAAGGCGAATTAGCTTCATTGTATCAAAAGCAATCTTGTTTTAGTCTTATTAATACTGCAATGGCTTGCGATTGTAATGAAGATAGTTATTCTGCTAATGACCCTATAAGTTCTATGAAGATTTATACCGTAAATGATTTTGATGACACTCATTTATCCGGTAGCGATGTAACAGAATATTTTGTGCAATTACAAAAAGCTTACAATCCAATAAGAATAGAAAAGAATACTGTTGAGGTAATGCTGCATAAACAACTATTTGATATGGGTTATGGAATGCATCGTGCTTATGCAATTTATTTAGACAAAAATCCAACAATTAATAACACCGTAGTATTTGAAGTGAAAGTAACTTTAGAAAGCGGTAAAGAATTTACATCTACTACTATTCCCGTTACTTTAATATAGGTTTTATCTTTTAATAAATATTCAACGTATAAATACATCTTATGCTTAAAAAAATCCTCATCATTTGCCTTGCGTACTTAGTTATTGCTTTGGCGTTTTCTTGTTATCCTTGTAAGTGTAACGATAAGCCGAGAATCTTTGACTATATCTCTTTTTGGCAAGATAATATTTTATACGAATTTCCTACCGACACCACATATAATACAATACATAGCGATGCCGATTCTATACCTTTAAATGCTTATGGTATTTCGCTCAATTACACGTCCGGGTTTGTTTTTAATCCAGTAGAAAAAAATAATGGCTTTTCCTTAATGAATACTGCCTATGCTTGTAAATGTGTCGTACAATTCCCAAAACCTAATGACCCCATTGCAAGTCTTGCAATCTATACACTTAACGATTTTGACGATGCTCATTTGTCGGGTAGTGATGTTACGGAGTATTTTGTTTATTTATTCTATGAACATAACACATTAAGATATAACAAAAAATCAATCTACGAAATTAGGGATTTCTTTGAGGGTATTAGTGGCACAGTACCTGTTAGTATTGCAACTTATTTAGACAAAAATCCAACACTTAATAATACGGTAGCTTTTGAGGTAATAGTTACTTTAGTAAGTGGAAAGAAATTTACCAATAGAACTCCTCCTGTTACTTTATATTAACCTATGTACTGCTTATAAAAAAACACTTGTAAAAAATATTTACAAGTGTTTTTTTTGTTTATTTGCTTATCAAGATTGACAACTTTTAAAATGTTATCAATCTGCTGTGGTACCTACCAAGTGAATAATACTTGAAATAATTATACCGATTATTTATTTAGATTGCTGTGTTTTTTGCTGTAGCAAAAATAGATAACAAAACCTATTGCCAGCCAAATGCCTAAGCGTACCCAATTTTCCCAACCTAATCCAAATATCATTAATCCACAAGCCAATATGCCCAATATAGGCAATAATGGCACTAATGGAGTTTTAAATTCACGCTGCATATTAGGCTCTTTTTTGCGCAAAATAATAACTGCTGCACATACAAGCATAAATGCAAATAATGTTCCGATACTTGTCATGTGTCCTACTACATCGCCAGGTACAAAGGCTGCAAACAATGCAACTAATAATAAGATTACTAAATTGCCTTTGTATGGTGTCTTGTATTTTGGGTGTTCTTCACTAAATACTTTTGGTAGTAATCCATCTTTGCTCATACTGTAAAATACTCTGCTCTGCCCAAAAAGCATAACTAATATTACAGAAGAAAACCCTGCTAATATAGCTACAGTGATCGATTTGCTCAGCCAACCATAGCCCGGCATATACTCTTGTATCGCTGCTACTACAGATGCTTCGCCACCACGATTAGGATCTCTGAAAAACGATACATCTGCTAAGCCGGTAAGTACGTGTGCAAATAATACATATAATACTGTACAGATTATTAACGACCCCAATATTCCTATTGGCATTGCTTTTTTAGGATTTTTGGTTTCTTGCGCTGCTGTACTTACTGCATCAAAACCAATAAAAGCAAAAAATACAGTACCTGCTGCACCTAATATCCCCATTAATCCTCCAAAGTTGTGGGTAATGCCCTGATGGTCTATGTATGTAGTTGCAGCCGGTATATAAGGATCGTGGTTTGCCGGATTTATAAACTGCCAGCCCAGCACGATAAGGAGAATAACTATGGCAACTTTTACAATTACAATAATATTATTTACAAAAGCCGATTCTTTAGTGCCTCGTATCAATAATAAACTAATAATGGAAACGATAAAGAGTGCAGGAATATTCATTATTCCTTTTTGCGACACTACGGCACCTTTAAGGGCATCGGGTAGTTTTTCTATGGTATTAGCTTCTAACGCTACTTTGCCTTCTGATGTTAATTGCGTAATCGTGTTTGTGTCTAAATAAGGGGCGTATTGGCTAATAATATTGGGGTCCGAAATGGTAAGTGTGTTTAAAGATTGAAATGGCGAATGGCACCATTCATACGGGACGGGTCCGGTATTAAATACTTCTACTAACAAATTATTTAAATATTCGCTCCACGCTATACCTACGGTAGCAGCACCTACAGCATATTCTAATACTAAATCCCACCCGATAACCCAGGCTAATAATTCTCCCATAGTGGCGTAAGTATATGTGTATGCACTACCACTTATAGGAATAGAAGAGCTTAACTCCGCATAGCACAAGCCTGCTAAAGCGCATCCGATAGCTGCTATAAGAAATCCGATGGCAACTGCAGGTCCTGCATTTTGAGCAGCAGCAGCAGCAGTTCGTACAAATAGACCTGCTCCTATAATTGCGCCAATGCCTAAAGCCACCAAGCCCATTGGTCCTAAGGTTCGTTTAAGAGAACTCCCTCCAGAGCTGTGCGCTTCTGCCATAAGCTCATCTAATGGTTTTTTTGTAAATAAGCCCATTCTGTTTTTGTTTTGTTATACAATATTTTAAATGCTTTCTTTTGAAAGTATGCAGCAAGATATAAAAAATATCAACTTTGCAAAAATAATTAACTTTCATCTATCGTTGTAGGCGGTGTAATTTTGCCTTCGACATCGTTTATTTCCACGCCCGATAATGCTAATTGGGTAGGATAGGCAAAGCCTTTGGCATAGCGATATAATATTTGATAAATACCAAAATTAATCTGCTCTTTAATCATAGAAAAGTTTATTAAGGCATCGATTTTTACAAAATATACTACTAAAAGATTTACGGAAGAATCGCCGAAACTGTCTAAAAACACATTAGTATTTCCTTTGGTTTCCGGAATGCTGTCGATAAACTCTTTAAGTGCATTTTTTGTAGCTTTAATGTCTGTTTCCGAAAGCCCATAGATAAGCCCGAGTTCTAAACGAACTCTCCTTTCGCCTCGTTCCGAAAAGTTTTCTAAGTTGTTATCTATTAATCTTTTGTTAGGTAAGGATACTAAAGATTTATCGAACGTGCGAATAAGTGTACTGCGTATTCCAAGTTTTTCTACATTGCCTTCTGTGCCATTTACTTTTATCCAATCGCCTACTCTAAATGGCTTATCTATCAATATCATAAATGATGCAATAAAGTTTTCTACACTTTCTTTTGCTGCAAAAGCAAGTGCTAAGCCTCCAATTCCTAGACCTGCAACTAATGTACCTACATTTACTTCAAACACATTGCTTAATATTGCCAAAATGCCAAATGCCCAAATGATAACTTTTAACACATCTCGAAGTAATGGGTATAACTGTTGTCTTTCTCTATCTTTAAGTTCGGTTACTTTTTGTATGGCTACAAAAAACAAAAAATCCACAATGCGTACTATCAACCATACGAAATAACAAATAAGCGACAAGTAAAATATAGAATCTATAAACTGTACTAATGTTACCTGTTTAATAGCTTCTTCGGCGGTTCCTTTATTAATAGTACGTTTGTAAAGAATGATATTGTTGATTAAATTATCAACTCGTAAATATGCTATAAACAAAAACACTGTTACTACAAATCCTTGCATTGGTGGTAGGATAGTGCTTTCAAATTGTTTTACGTAATTACTTTTGGTGTATTTTTTAAATAAAATAAATAGGAGTTTGGAAATAACCTTAGATAAATATTTTTTAAGCAGTATCGCTAATACTACACCGATACAAAAAATACCGATGTGCTCCAAAGAGTCGCTTTTGAAAATGTCAGAAAAAGAAAAGTTGTTCATCTTTTAAAGGATGCGTATGTATTTACGAAGTTAGGTAATTTAATTGTATCATATTGTCTTATTTTGTTCTGTCCAAGTCGGGAAATCTATTTGTACTGTAGTGCCTTTGTTTTCTTGTGAGCTAACTTTTAGATTGCCTTTGTGCATTTTAATAATGGTTTGCGTAAGTGGTAATCCTATACCATAACCTTCGTAATTTTTAGTATTAGATGCTCTAAAAAATGGATCGTAAATATGCTTTAATTCTTGTGTAGGAATGCCAATTCCTAAATCCTTTACTACAATAAATACTTTATTGTCCGATGCTCCTAAAGACACATATACATCGCCACAGTTAGAGTATTTGCAGGCATTGCTTATAATATTAGTAAATGCGAGATGCAGTAATTGTTCGTTACCGTTTACTTTTAGTTTCATCGGGTTTTCGGGAAGCAAACTCATATCTATATGAATGATGTTTTTGCCATTAATTTTTTCTAAAGTTTCTTTAACATCCCACAGTAATTGGTCTATACGTACTTTGTCAAATTTCTGTACTTTTCCGTTAAAGCCGGTTTGTGCTAAGAATAACAATGCTTTGGTTTTGCCATCTAATTTTTCTGCTTCGTCAAGAATAATTTTTATGGTTTCTATATACTCTTCTTGAGTGCGAGGTTTAGAGAGCGTTACGTCTGCTTCTCCTATTATTGCAGTAAGTGGTGTTCTTAATTCGTGCGATGCATTGCTGATAAAATTATTTTGTGTTTCGAAAGAAGTTTCTATTCTATCCAGCATATTGTTAAATGTAGTAGCTAACTCGTTTAGTTCATTGTTTTTTTTATGTCCGTCTAAGCGTAAATGTAGGTTTTCAGAACTAATTTGTTTTACCTGTTCTGTGATTTTTAATAATGGTTTAAAAATATTTCGGGAAGAGTAAATAGCAAAAATGATGGATAGCAAAAGTGTTGCACCAATTGCAAATATTAAAGTTCTACGAAGATAAGACTTTAACCGATCTTCTTGATAGTTTTGAGCAGAAGAAACGACAATATGTTGTTCTCCGTTTTCGCTTTTGTACAATATGGTCTTGTAAAAAACATCTTTTATTTTATACTCTGCTTCTCCTTCTCTTATGGTTTTGGTAAATACGGCAATAGGAATGCCTACGGTTAGAGCAGCGGTTTCTAAATTGCTATTGCGATTAAAAAAGTAATCTTTTTCGTGAAGTAATTTTTCGTCGAGTTCGTGTCTCAGTGTGGAGTCTTCTGTAATGCTGGCGTAAGAGTTATCGGCATACTTTTCTACAGCTAAAGTGTATGCTCTAACTTTTAGTAATTTGTAAAAATCATTGCTGAGATAATTAGCAATGGATACATACACAAAAGAGCATATAATAATTATTATAGAAAGAAAACCGGCTAATAATAAAACGATGGTTTTGTTTTGTATCTTCATAATTGTGAGGGTGTTATTACTATTCCGATTTAAGAATATAGCCCATTCCTACAACGGTGTGAATTAATTTTGCGTCTGCCTTGCTATCTATTTTTTTTCTTAAATAGTTTACATACACATCTACTACATTGGTACTCATATCGAAGTTTACATCCCATACGTTTTCTAAAATATCGGCACGAGATAATACTTTGTTTTTGTTTTTTAGAAAATACAATAATAGTCTGTATTCGGTAGATGTTAGCGATACGCCTTCGTTATTAACCGTTACAGATTTTGCATTGTCGTTTACTGTAATGTGTTCAAAAATAAATACATTTTCTTGGTCTTGCTCTTCTACTCCCGACAGTTTGTTTTCCGTTCTGCGAAGCAATGTTTTTATACGTGCTACAAGTTCAATAAACTTAAATGGTTTTACCAAATAGTCGTCGGCGCCGGTTTCTAAGCCTAATACTACATTTTCTGATGTTCCTAATGCGGTTAAAAATATTATAGGAATTTGTGTGTCAATTTTTCGGATTGCCTTACAAAGCTCTAAGCCGTTCATTTCGGGGAGCATAATGTCTAATACGGCTAAGTCGAATTTATTGGCTTGAAACATTTGCAAACCCATTTTGCCATCTAAGGCTACACTTACTTCAAAACCTTCTTCGGTTAGTCCTTTTTTAATAAAGGAAACTACGTGTACTTCGTCTTCTACCAATAATATTTTTTTCATTGCATTTGCATTTTTATAGAGCAAGTGAAAGAAGTTTACAGATAACTACGAATTTTATAGTTTTGTAATCATCTATAACACTTCTTCCAAAACAATTTTTTAATATTGTTTTCTCTCACTCTTGCAAATAAAAAAAGAAATATTGGTATCTCAAAGTTTAATCTCTATATAACTTATAATCCAAAGTCAATGATTTGCGTTGCAATATTGCTATTTGCTTCGTTCTGCCATTTGTTTTTTCCCAACAACATATAACGGAAGGACTTTTAATGAACAATACTATCATTATTCTGTTGTAATTTGTATTTTATATTAGATTTCACGCTATTATTGACATACCAATTTTTCTTCTTCTTTAAAGACCGTTGGATTTGGTTTTTCTTGTTTGTAATCAATAGGTTTTGAGGTAATGCGTAGTGCTCCCAATTCTTTTTTTCTTCTCTTTTCGCTAAAGTATTTTAATATTTTCAACTTATACATATCGTAACCTATTACTATTACTAAAAAGCCGCTAACTACATAAAACAGTTTAAACATTATAGCTTGATAAATAAAACCGGAAACGATTGCACCTGCCATAAACGACACCGCAATAGAAAGTATTAATTTGGCTTTGCCTACTAATTCTTTGTTTTCTCTAAAATGCTTTTTGGTAAACATCGAAAACAAAATGCCCAAATCTGTGGTAGCTCCTGTAAGGTGTGTGGTTTTTACTGCAAAATTGGAAATGCTTGCCGTAAGCCCGTTTTGTAGTCCCATTGCAAATATCATAAGCGATAACAATGCCTCTGTTTCGGTAAGCGTTTCTTGATAAAATGAATTGCCGTAAATACCTACAGTAAGCAGGCACGCTATCTCTAACATAATAGGAATGGCGTGTGCTAAGTATTTATTTTTACTGTTAAAATGTATAACGATAAGGTTAGAAGTAAAGCTCCCTAAAAAGTATAAAAATATCCAAGACCCTACCATTAATAATTGGTGCCAATTTCCTTTTACCACTTCTGATGCGAATATGGCATAATACCCCGTTACGTTTGACGAAAACGCAAAAAATATCATTAACGAAGCCACATTTACCATTCCGGCTACGAATGCGGTAAGCACTCCTAATCTAATATTATCTCCTAAAGTTCTACTATTGCTATATTTCCTAAGCATATTATTATTATTTTTCGAAAGTTAATTTGGCAATGCCCCTAACTTGCATATCGGAGTCGTAGTTTAATACCATTTGGTTATCTCCTAACTCCGTAAGATTGTAATGTTCTGTTATTCCGTTGTCGTGTCTAAGCTGCAGTACGTGTCCTCTTCCTTTTAATCTCCATGCAACGGTCTTTTCTGTATTATTGCCTTTAAGTATAAGTGTACCATCAGGGTGAAAACACCAAGTTTCCGCAGTATGAATCATTAAATGCTTGCCGAGTTGTTCTTTTACTTTATCGGAAATAGTATCTTCAAAATTGGAAACATCTGCTTTCCTGTGTACTTTTTCGTACTCCCAGCTTTTTTCTTTCCATTCGCCTACTATTCGCTTTTCGGGATTCGATACGCTATTAACCATATAAGTAAATCCCGAAGCTCCTAATGCCACACAGAGCAAGTATATAATCCAAATTTTTTTCATTTTTTATTGTTTTTTAAGTTTAATGTGCCATTGCTTCTGCTGCTACTACAGGTTGTAGTAATAGCTCGGCTATACTATCTTTAGCACTTAACACCACAGATTCCGTATATGGTATTTCCGAAATGTTAAGGTTGCTTTTCTTTATATATGCTATAATATCAAAGCTTTTCTTTTTACTGAAATCGTATTTGTAATTGCTGAGCATACACACTTCGTCTATGTTATTGGCATCTACAAAATTTTTAAAAGCAGCCTTGTTGTAACCAGAAAACAGTTCTTTGCGGATATTTAATATTTGATTACCAAACTTGTTTTTAATAATATCGCAAGCTTCGTTGAACTCTTTGGTGCATAGATTATCTAATGCTTTTTTTCTCGAATAAAATAATAAGTCTGTAATGCCTTCGTTGAGATAACAGCCGTGTATCAATATTATATTATACTGACAGTCTGTATTGTTGGATAGCATAGACTTTAAGGCATTTAATGATGCTATGCTGAAATCGGTAGGTACTAATACTGTTTTATTCATCTTGTAAAATGTATTTTTAGTTTTTAAAAGAAATAAACTCAACTGCAAAAGTATTTAGGGCGTATTAGAGAGGCTTAAATAGTGAATTAGAATACTATTAAAATATCAATGCGAGATTAAAATGAGATTAAAATGCCCATAAATTGGGTTAATATTGCAAAAAAATATTTTTTGTAAATACAAAACTATTATTAACCTTTGCAACTGAATCGAGAGAGTCTGTTTATCCCAAACAATAAAACAGATATTGATTATAGATGTTTTCTATCTCAAAATTTTCGGTTTCCTTCAAAAGAATATCAATTTATTTTTTCAATTCAATTTATTTGTAACCAATATTATTAAGGTTCTATTCGATTAAGGGTTTTGTGCAATAAAACCCCTCCAACAATAAAATATTTACTTAACATTTTTTAATGAAATACACATTAGAACAGCTCAGAGAGCTACCTACAGACCAAATTGTTACCATTGCCACTAATTATGGCATCAGCACCAGAAACAATACTATAGATAATCTAATTTATCAAATCATAGACGAACAAGCAAAATCCGATGCAAGTGTAAATGAAAAGAGTGAAAACAAACAAGATACATCCACTCCTAAAGCTCCCGCAAAACGTACCCGTAAAGTAAAAGCAGCTAAAACGGAAGACACTACTGCCGCAAATATTTCAGAGCCGATTACAGATACAGAACAAAACAAAACAGAACAAGTAGTAGAGGCTGCCCCTACAGAAAAACCATCTTCTACAGAAGACCAAACCATATCTGCCACAGCAGAACAGCCAACACCTCAATTGTCTAAATCGGGTAAGCCCAAAAGAGAAAGATTAGCACGCAAACCAAAAGGAAATGACGATACAGCCCCCAATGACAATACACAGCCACTAAATACAGAAAATACAAGCACAGATAATACTGCCGCAGCAGCGCAAACAGAAGCTCCAAAAGAAAGAATTGCAATTACCTTTCCTCCCGAATCCGATGCCCCATTACCCTATAAAGAATACCACAATAATAGAAATAACAACCAACGCAATAATAACAAACCAAACGAAAACACATTTAATGTAGAGTTCGATGGTATTATACCCGGAGAAGGCGTTTTAGAAATGATGCCCGATGGTTATGGATTTTTAAGAAGTAGCGATTATAATTACCTAAGCTCGCCAGATGATATATATGTTTCTCCATCACAAGTAAAGCTATTTGGTTTAAAAACAGGCGATACTGTAAGAGGAAATGTACGCCCGCCCAAAGAAGGCGAAAAATATTTTGCATTACTCAAAGTAGAAAGCATTAATGGCAGACAACCCGAAGAAATAAGAGACCGCGTACCTTTCGATTACCTAACACCGCTTTTCCCTTCCGAAAAATTAAACTTATTTACTACCAGCAATAATTACAGCACCAGAATTATTGACCTATTTACACCAATCGGAAAAGGACAAAGAGGACTAATAGTAGCACAGCCTAAAACGGGTAAAACAATGTTGCTCAAAGAAGTGGCTAACGCCATTGCAGCCAACCATCCGGAGTGTTACCTTATGATAGTGTTAATAGACGAAAGACCAGAAGAGGTTACCGATATGCAGCGTAGTGTAAATGCAGAAGTTATAGCATCTACCTTCGATGAGTCGGCAGAAAAGCACGTAAAAGTTTCTCAAATCGCTTTACAAAAAGCCAAAAGATTAGTAGAAGTTGGGCACGATGTAATAATATTATTAGACTCCATTACACGTTTGGCAAGAGCGCATAATACCGTAGCTCCTGCATCGGGCAAAGTACTGAGTGGTGGAGTGGAAGCCAATGCAATGCAAAAACCAAAACAATTTTTTGGAGCTGCCCGTAAAATAGAAAATGGTGGCTCACTTACTATATTAGCTACTGCACTTACCGATACCGGCTCTC
Organism: uncultured Taibaiella sp.; assembly: GCA_964448955.1. Lineage (GTDB taxonomy): Bacteria > Bacteroidota > Bacteroidia > Chitinophagales > Chitinophagaceae > MKSF01. Next base: position 75,961 of record CAYUXT010000002.1, read on the forward strand.
GTATGGACGAAGTAATTTTTGAAGAATTTAAAGGTACCGGAAATATGGAATTACAGCTCGACCGTAGATTAGCCAACAAACGCATTTTCCCTGCTATCGACATTACTTCATCTTCTACTCGTCGCGACGATTTATTGTTAGACAAAGAAACCATCGGCAAAATGTGGGTGCTACGCAATCATATCGGCGATATGAATACCGACGAAGCAATGCACTTCTTGTTACAACAAATGAGAGGTTCTAAAAACAACGAAGAGTTTTTGGTAACAATGAATAAGTAGTAGGCAAAAAGAGCCGAATACGTTTTTTTAAGAAGGGTTTTACTACGAGTATTGAGTGTGGTGTCAACCAATTATTTTATACAACACGGAATGTTTGGGGTTTTCGAAACAATAAAAAACCATACTTACAGAACCTCTGCCAAATCCGTACCGATATGGCAGAGGGTTCTTTCCAATTGCTGTCATCAACATTTTTATTTTCGCCAATAGATAGCACAAGAGGATAGCATTGGAATAAATATATGGTAGAATGATATTCTAAATCCAATTTTCATACAACCTCCTGCTTTTCTTGTGTTTGAAAAGGATGTATTATACGGTACAAATTCTTGATTGAAATAAAATAGCCAATAACACACCATAGCTGCTATATTCCACTACTTTCGGTCAAAATCATAATCTTCTTTGCTGTCATATCTTATGCAATTTTTTTTGCCAAGGTTATTTTCAACATCATTTATAAAATCATTACTACCCGATGCAATCATAAAACCAGTACTACGAAAACCATTATTTACATTCAAATGATAATAGGCTCTTATTTTGGCGTCTTCAATGGCATCTGACAAATACATATTTGACCTTCTCCTGTTCATCTCTATTAATTTTGGAGGTGGTATAATAAGTATTGAGTTAGCGGTTGCAATAAATATATTATTGCCATAAACTTTAACTTTTATACAATTAGTTACAGCGTCATAATTCGAATATGATTTGCCATTGTAGCTTGTTCCGCAGTTTGCATCTATTTGGTAAGTTGTATAACGAGATTCTAATATTCCTTTCTTTATTAACCTTTCTAATAATCTTATATTATATCTTCCCCAAGGAACACTATGGCGTAATATTGTAAATAAACTATACTCATTTGATTTTCCTATTAAATCCTCTAAGGGTTTGTTTTTTTTTTCGGCTAAATTCAAAATTTCGATGATGCTGTAATAATTAATAGAGTCTATTCTACGCACTTCCGGTAAAATAGTTTGATGATAGGGGTCTCCAAACTTATCTATAGAATAGGATCTTATTCTTTGGTCTTCTGAAATGGCAAATTCCACCTTTTTTGCCATATCCTTATCTGAAAATTGCTTGCAGTCTTTTTCCTCTAACAAGTTAAGAAATGGAGCATAAAGTTGAACATCCTTAAACTCTTCGTGCACACAAAGCCCCTTTTTTTGTATCATTTTAAAATAACGAAGAATGCCTAAAGTGTCTTTACTGCCGGAATGCACCTTGCAATATAAAGCATTGGCAATATCCACAAAAAAAGGAGATGGAATTAGCGAAAGTGCAGAATCAAAAATGTTATGCGCTTGTTTAAAATTGCCTTTACAAGTTTGTACACTTGCCCTGTGTGCTTTTTCGTAGTAGAGGCGTAGGTTTGCTGTATCGGAACAGAAACTGGTATTAACGCTAATAATTAATACAATAATGATTAATGTAAATTTATTCATCAAAGTTATATTTTACATCCGCCAATATTATATTGGTGTATATGAATGGCGGATAATTTTAAAATTAATTATTTAGGTTCAAGTAATGCAGAATTATCCTTTTTTTGTTGGTGGATTATTTCGGCAAGGCAATATCAATACTTATCATTCCTTAATCCCATAATCTGAAAATATTACTCCATTTGTAATTACCTCAATGTGTGCACTCCTTTTAAACTGTGTTATTCAGCTAAGTTGTTGTTTGTAAGTATAGGGTTTTTTTTACAAAGTATGTCTTAATATGCCAACTTTGAATCAAAAATAAAATTTTAAACCTAAAAATACAAATAAACAACATTGCAAATCGGCAAGGTATCACTGAAATATTGTAGTGTGTAGTCGCAATATCCTTCATCAAGAGTTTATGTAATGCCAATAAGTTTATGTAATACTAATTAGACAACTAACAAGTACCTAAACAAAACCCCTTCGGCTCCGCTCAGGGAGCACGTTGTTTGTTCATTAAGCGAAGTCGAAATGAATATTATAGTAAATTAGTTGTCCATTGGTTTAATTCGGCATCATTTTTCAGCATATAAACCACCTTCTCAATGACAAAAAACTAACAATACAATGACAATGCTATGACAATACATATTTTAAATGACAATTAATACCCCTGAAAGCTGCGCCAACACTGAAAAAAATTTTTTCTTTGAATGTGTGGTATCTTTAAAAATCGTGTTGTACTTTTGCCCACAATTATTTTTCATAAAATCAGGGATAGGTATATAACCAAAATTTATTCACACGTGTTTATACATTCAAGGCTACGAAATATGGCAAACTACTTTAGTAAATATTTAATTCTGTTTGTCATCACTATACTGACCTTTATAGGCAGTGCTTCTGCGCAAGATCTTGCAGCAGGCAAAACCCTCTTCACTAATAACTGTGCTTCTTGCCACAATCCGCTTAAAGATGCTACCGGTCCTGCACTTAAAGGTATGGATGGAAGAGTGCCAAGCAAAGAATGGTTGTACTCTTGGGTAAAAAACCCAATGGCGATGGTTAATAGCGGTGATAAATACGCTAATCAAGTGTATAATGATTGGAACAAAGTAGCAATGACTGCATTCCCTAACCTTTCTCACGAAGACATCGACAATATAGTAGCTTATGTGAATAGTGTAGAGCCGATTGTTAATACCCCAGGAGGTGATACGGCAGGTGCTCCCGCAAAAGACAACACTTGGTTGTATGCCATAGTTACTATAATCTTAGCCATCTTAGCTGTAATATTATCTCGCGTAAACAGAACATTAAACAGACTCTCTAACGATAAAGAAGGCGTTCCAAACCTTAAAGAAGTACCTCTTAGAAGAAACAAAGTATATTTAGCATTAGGTACCATCGTATTATTATCATTAGCAGGATATTGGATAGCTAATGGAGGAGTAGAAATGCACCGCCAGCAAAATTATATGCCGGAGCAACCCATATTCTACTCTCACAAAGTACACGCAGGTATTAACCAAATCAACTGCCAGTATTGCCACTCATCAGCAGAAGAAAGCCGTCAAGCTATGATACCTTCTTCTAACGTATGTATGAACTGCCACAAACAAATTAGCGAATACACCGGAGAAGAAAAACTATATACTTACGAAGGAAAAGAAGTAAATGGTACAGCAGAAATCCAAAAATTATACGCTTACGCAGGTTGGGATCCGGTAGCCAAAGCATACAAACGCAAAGAAAACGGAGAAATAGATGCAAAACCCATTCCTTGGGTAAAAGTACACAATATGCCTGACCACGTATATTTTAACCACGCACAGCACGTAGCAGTAGGTAAAGTACAATGTCAAAGCTGTCACGGTCCTGTACAAGATATGGACGAAGTATTCCAATACTCGCCATTATCTATGGGCTGGTGTGTTAACTGCCACAGAAATACAGAAGTGCAGTTTATGGACAACGATTATTACAGCATTTTCCACAAATACCATCAAGAAATTAAAGAAGGCAAACGCCAAGGCGTTACCGAAGCAGAAGTGGGCGGTACAGAGTGTCAAAAATGCCACTACTAATACCATTTGATGGTTTTTGTTAGAAAAAAATAAGATTGTAACATTTATTGTTAAAAAAATAATATTAAAACAGATAGTGAAATAAATTAGTTCTTAATTAAATAAAAAAAGTTCAGACTAATTACCACATATACATTCAACACATTATGGCTCAAAAAAAATATTGGAAGGGAATAGAAGAGCTGAATCAAACCGAGGCTTACAAAGAAAGCCGCGACAACGAGTTTCAGCAAGATTTGCCAATAGTTAATGACCTAAGCGGTAAATTAATGGAAGCTCAGACACCACGTCGCGATTTCTTAAAATACCTTGGCTTTAGTACATTAGCTGCTACCGTAGCTGCAAGTTGCGAAATGCCGGTACGCAAAGCAATTCCTTATGCCATTAAACCAGACGATATTACTCCCGGTATAGCTAATTACTATGCCTCTTCATTTGTGGACAATGGCGAATATTGCTCTGTAGTGGTAAAAACCCGCGAAGGTCGTCCCATAATGATTGAAGGTAACAGGCTTTCTAAAGTTACTGAAGGCAGCACATCGGCAAGAGTAATTGCCGCTACACTCGGTCTGTACGACAAAGCACGCCTTCGCCAGCCGATTGCTAATGGTAGTGCAGTAGATACTTTCGACGAAATAGATACCGCCATAGCACAAGCACTAGCTAATGCAAACGGCACTATTTATTTAGTTACAGGAACCATTATCAGTCCTACTTCTAAAATTGTTATTGAGCAATTCAAATCAAAATATCCTAACGTAAAACATATTCAATACGATCCTATCTCTTACTCCGGTATATTATTGGCAAACCAAGCTACTTTTGGTCAAAAAGCATTGCCATCATATAATTTCGGAAATGCAGATACCGTATTTAGTTTGGCAGCAGATTTCTTGGGTACTTGGATTAACCCTAATGAATTCGGAAACGGATTTATGAAAAATAGAAAAATTACTGCCAAAAATCCGGTAATGAACAAACATTACCAAGTAGAAGGTATGATGAGTATGACAGGTACCAATGCCGACGAAAGAGCAACCTGCAAACCATCTGAATACGGAAAAGTAGCCACAGCATTATATAATGCAATAGTATCTGGTACAGCTCCTAATCTACCTTCAGAAAATCTTAATAAATTATTGACCAAAGCTGCCAAAGACCTTAAAAAAGGTAATGGCTTAGTGGTTTCTGGTAGCAACGATATAAATGTTCAAATCATTGTAAATGCTATAAACCAAGCAATTGGCGCTTATGGCAATACTATAAGTTGGGGACATACTTCTAACTACAAACAAGGAATTGATTCAGATTTTGCAGAATTTGTAGCAGCAATGAATGCAGGAACTGTAGGTGCAGTACTTTTTCAAGGAGTTAATCCTGCTTACGATTGGCACAATGCAACTGCATTTACCGAAGGTTTGAAAAAAGTAGCATTAAGCGTATCCTTCAGTGAGCGCAAAGATGAAACAGCTGCATTATGTAATTACGTAGTGCCTGAGCACCATTGGTTAGAAAGCTGGGGCGATGCCGAGCCAAAATCAGGATATTATAGTTTTATACAGCCTACCATTGCTCCTTTATTTAAATCGAGAGCATACCAAGACAGCCTTTTAAAATGGGCAGGTAGCGAAAATACTTATCATACAGTTTGGAATAATTATTGGGTAAATAAATTAGGACAAACCACGTTTGACCAAGCATTACAAGATGGTGTATATGAGCCGGCTACTCCAAACATTTCTTCAGGATCGTTTAATTCATCTGATTTAGGAGAAGCTATCGCTAAAGCTACATCTGTAAATAGCGAAGGCTTCGAATTAGTTGTTTACGAATCTGTTCCTATTGGTTATGGTGGCTCTTGGAGTAATAACCCTTGGTTACAAGAAATGGCAGAGCCTGTAACTCGCGCTACTTGGGATAACTACATCTGTATGTCTTATGCTACTGCAAAAGATAAAAGATTCGATGCAGAACTTACAGGTATTAACCAAGTAGATGCAAACAAAAGAGTACTAAAAGTTAAGCTTGGAGACAAAGAAGTAGAACTTCCAGTAGTGGTAGTTCCCGGTATGCACAACGATGTAATAGCCATAGCAGTTGGTTATGGAAGAACAGGTGGAGTAGGGCGTGCAGCAGAAAATCTCGGTAAAAATGCTTATCCTTTTGTAACATTTGATGGCACCACGCTATCTTACAATAATGTGGTAACTGTAGAAAAAACAGATAAATTCTATCCCGTAGCGATTACGCAAACGCATATGAGTTACGAGAACCGCCCTATTATTAAAGAATATACATTAGAAGAATTTAAAGCAAACCCAAGAGCTTTACTCGATGAGCGTAAAGAAAGCTTGGCACACTATACACATTTACATTGGGAGCATCATGGAGAAGAACACCACGATGAAAATGTAAATGAAGCAGAGCAATTTGAAAAAGATTTTGAGAAAAACGGTACGCTTTACCCTGTACACGAAAAGCAAGGTATTAAATGGGGAATGAGCATCGACTTAAACAGTTGTACCGGTTGTGGTGCTTGTGTAATTGCTTGTATGGCAGAAAACAATATTTCTATCGTTGGTAAAACCAATGTGTTGAAAAATCAGGAAATGAACTGGGTGCGTATAGACCGTTACTTTAGCGGAGACCCTAACGATCCCGATTCTATCCAAACTGTATATCAACCAATGATGTGTTTGCATTGCGATAATGCACCTTGCGAAAATGTTTGTCCGGTATCGGCTACCAATCACAGCAGCGAGGGTATGAACCAAATGGCTTACAACCGTTGTATTGGTACTAAATATTGCGCTAATAACTGTCCGTACAAAGTGCGTCACTTTAACTGGTTCGACTTTACAGGAGCAGATAGCTTCCAAGATAACCTTTACACAGACGGTAGAATAGACGACTTGAACGATGATATTACCAGAATGGTATTAAATCCTGATGTTACTGTAAGAAGTAGAGGAGTTATGGAAAAATGTTCTTTCTGTGTACAAAGAGTACAAGCAGGTAAATTACAAGCAAAAATAGAAGGCGTTCCATTAAAAGACGAACATATCAGTACAGCTTGTCAAAAAGCTTGTGGTGGCGATTGCTTTACTTTTGGTAATGTAAATGACCCCGAAAGCGCAATTTACCAACAAAGATATGTGGACAATAAAGAGCGTTTGTTCTATGTGTTAGAATACTTACACGTATTACCAAATGTAAACTATTTCTCTAAAATCCGTAATACAGGTGAGATAGTAGCAGGAAATAAAGAGAAAGATATGATGTTGAAAAATCACATATAAAAACATTGATAGGAAAACAATATTTAAACATAAAACTTACAATCGGTTACAAGCCGATTTAAGAAAGAATAATAAAGATTATGCACTTAAAATACGAATCCTTTGTTCGGGAGCCATTAATCACAGGCGACAAAACGTATGCTCAGGTAACTGAGGATATTTGTAAACCGATTGAGCAAAAGCCGAGCAAATTATGGTATATAGGGATGGCTATCTCCTTACTGTTTCTCGGCTATGGCGTATTTTCCGTAGGTTGGTCAGTATATTGGGGATTAGGTACTTGGGGTATCAACCGTACTGTAGGTTGGGGTTGGGATATTACCAACTTCGTATGGTGGGTAGGTATCGGTCACGCGGGTACACTTATCTCAGCTATCCTTTTACTATTCCGTCAGGGTTGGCGAACCGGTGTAAACCGCGCAGCAGAAGCTATGACGATATTTGCGGTAATGTGTGCAGGTCAGTTTCCAATTTGGCACATGGGTAGAGTTTGGAACGCTTTTTATGTATTACCATTACCCAACTCAAGAGGTCCTTTATGGCCTAACTTTAACTCCGCTCTTCTTTGGGACGTATTTGCGATATCTACTTACTTTACCGTTTCTTTATTATTCTGGTATTCTGGTCTTGTACCCGATTTCGCTACCATTCGCGATAGAGCTAAAACCAAATTACGCAAAAGATTATATGGTTTAGCATCTTTCGGTTGGACAGGTACTGCTAAAAACTGGCAACGTTTCGAGTCTTTATCATTAGTACTTGCCGGATTATCTACACCACTTGTACTTTCGGTACACACTATCGTATCTTTCGACTTTGCTACTTCGGTAATTCCGGGTTGGCACGCAACCATCTTCCCTCCATACTTTGTAGCAGGTGCGGTATTCTCGGGATTTGCAATGGTGCAAACACTACTTATTATAGTACGTAAAGTGTATCGTATGGAAGACTACATTACACTCGGACATATAGAAGCAATGAACAAAGTAATAGTGCTTACCGGTTCAATAGTGGGTGTGGCATATCTTACAGAGTTATTTATGGCGTGGTACAGTATGGTACAATACGAGCAAGAAGCATTCCAATGGCGTGTATTAGGACCATTCTGGTGGGCTTATTGGGCAATGATGGCTTGTAACGTGGTATCGCCTCAGTTTTTCTGGTTCAAAAAATTAAGAAGAAATATCGTATTTACGTTTATACTATCGATAGTGGTAAATATAGGTATGTGGTTTGAGCGTTTTGTAATTATCGTTACTACCTTAGCGAGAGATTTCTTACCAGGTAGCTGGGCGCACTATAGTCCGCGTTGGCCCGAAGTTGGTTTCTACTTAGGTACATTCGGTTTATTCTTTACTTGTTTCTTCTTGTTCTCAAAATATTTCCCTGTAATAGCAATAGCAGAGATTAAATTTACATTGAAAACATCAGGAGATAATTACAAGAGAGATATGCAGCGTTTGGACAATATGAGTGATGAAGAATTTATGAAAGAAGCACATCACCATCATTAATAGAATAGAAAATTTTAAAAAATTAAAAGATAATTGAAAAGAAATGATGCAGTAAAACATTATTTCTAAAATTCAAAAATCCATAATAGATAAAAAATGGCAGTTAAAAAATTTGCAGTAGCATGTTACGACGACGAAGCGGCATTGTTCTCTTCGGTAGCGAAAGTGCGCAGTAGCGGCTACAAATTGCACGATGTATATACACCTTTTCCGGTGCATGGTTTAGACGAAGCTATGGGCTTAAAAGAAACAGATTTGCACATTGCAGGATTTTGTTTCGGTATTACCGGTACATCTACGGCACTTGGTTTTATGAGTTGGATATTTACATCAGATTGGCCCATTAACTATGGAGGTAAGCCTTTCTTTTCTTTACCGGCTTTTATTCCGATTACATTTGAGCTTACGGTACTTTTTGCAGCGGTAGGTATGGTATTAACTTATTGCTACTTAAACCAAATAATGCCCGGAGTAAAAAAACACGTTTTCCACCCACGCCAAAGCGATGACCTTTTTGTAGTAGTATTAGAGGTACCACAAGATGAACAAGAAGGCGAAATAATGGAGTTTTTAAATAGCACTCAACCTGTAGAGTCAAATGTACAGATTGCAGAAGAAGGCTGGTGGTATGGCAGATGGGACAAAGAAGAAGAATATCAAAAGAAATTAGCATAAAGGAGTTAGCAGGTTTTACTGTTTATCTTAGAAAAAATTAACATGAACAAAAATATATTCATAACGATAATAGTTGCAGGGGCGAGTTTAGCCATGTCGTGCAATAGTGGGAATGTTCGTCGTAACCCTGGTAAGACTTATGTGCCGGATATGACCTATTCGAGAGCTTATGATGCTTACTCCGCAATGGGTGATGACTCTATGGTTACGCCTGTATCTACCGAAAGTTTAAAACCGGTAAAAGGTACAATTGCCAGAGGGCATGCCTTACCGACTCACTTAGAAGAGAAAGACTCTATTGCTTATTACGCCATGACATCTCCGTACAAATTTACTGAGTTAGAACTCAGCGAAGGGCAAAGGAAATACGACATCTATTGTGGTATTTGCCACGGACAGAAATTAGATGGCGAAGGTCCATTATATACAAGTGGCAAATTTGCAGCTATGCCTGCAAATCTTATGGGCGATGCATACAAATCTATGTCGCAAGGGAAAATGTACTATGCAATAATGTACGGAAAAGGTATGATGGGTTCTTATTCGAGCCAATTGAGTGAAAATGAGCGTTGGGCAATTGTAGCTTACATTAAAAAAGTACAAAGTGAAAATGGAGGAGCTCCTTTTACACTTTTAGCTGAGAAAAAAGAAGCAGTACAAGCTGTAGCAGAAGAAGGAGTGGTAGCACCACACTAAAATTTAGTAAAAACAGAAAATAATTTAATAAATAACAAACAACAGACCGATTTGGTTTAATTATATCTTATGATTACGGATAATTTTGTAGTACCGGCAAAACTCAAGACAACAGGTTTAGCATTGTTGATTGTAGGATTACTTGTTTTAGTGGGAGGTATATTCTCACTTTTAGGTAGCGAGCATACAATAGATCATACACGTTTTTGGATTGTGCTATTGCATAATAGTGTGTTCTTTTTATTTGTAATGGCTGCCTCTATTTTTATACAAGCAGCAGCAGCATTAGCGCAAGGAGGATGGATATTAGCTTACAAAAGAGTAGCAGAAGCAATAGGTGCTAATGTGTGGGTATTTGGCTTAATAGCATTAGTCGTATTATTTTGTATTGTAGCAGGAGTGGGACAAGGCGAGCACAACGCTATTTTCCATTGGACACACCCTGGTGATGATAAAATTTTACAAGGAAAATCATCTTTCTTAAATACCGGAATGTTTATCGGATTTAGTATTGCAGCGGTATCCTTGTGGAGTTTCTTTGGTATTAAATTTCGTCAGATTTCTATAAAACAACAATCTGCTCCCAAAAACAGTACCAAATTGTATTGGAAAATGGTAGCCTTAGCCGGTGTATTCTTATTTGTATATGCACTTACAATGATGAGTACCACACCTTGGTTTTGGATTATGAGTATAGATGCACACTGGTTCTCTACATTATTTAGTTGGTATGTATTTGCAAGTTCATTTGTAAGTGGTATAGCTTTAATATTCCTTTGGGTGGTTTATCTTAAAAATCAAGGAAGTTTAACGATTGTTACCAAAGACCATATTCACGATTTAGGAAAATTTATGTTTGCCTTTAGTGTATTTTGGACATACTTATGGTTCTCGCAATTTATGCTAATATGGTACGGTAATATTCCGGAAGAGACTACATATTTCAAAATAAGAATGCAAGGACCTTATAGTTTCTTCTTCTTCTTAAACATTATTTTAAACTTTGTATGTCCGATATTAATATTGATGTCGCGTCCGAGTAAGCGCAATTATTTCGTATTGGTATTTATTGCAATGGTTATAATATTTGGTCACTGGATAGATTACTATTTAATGGTAATGCCCGGACCATTACAAGAAAATTGGAATTTAAGTTGGTACGAATTAGGTATTCCATTTGGATTTGTAGGATTAATCATTTTAACAGTATCCAAAACTTTATCTAAAGAAAGTTTGATACCACAAAATCATCCTTTGTTAAAAGAAACATTTATACATATCAGCTAATAAATATTGATGATATAATTTTTAATAATAAAATAAATAACTTTAGACCACAATTTTAATTAGGCTTAGAGTTTTTAGAATAAAAAAAACAATAAAATTTAAAGATGTCGGCATTATTAATAACCGCTATTGTTGTACTGGTATTTATCGTTATCTATCAAATAGCCAAAGCCAGTGAGTTAGCTTCTGTACTCAAAGGAGAAGAAGAATCGCAATTACAGACTACCAAATTAATGTCTGTACTATGGGTTTTGGTATTTGTATTGGGTACATTTGGCATCATTAAGTGCCACTATTATCTCCAAGATATGATGTTGCCGGAGTCGGCATCAGCTCAAGGTCATGGTTACGACCAAATGCTTTTGGTTACAACTTATATTTGTGGTTTTGTATTTGTGGCTACCCATATTTTATTAGTATATTTCTCTTTTAAATACAGAGATACAGGAAAACATAAATCTTATTTCTATCCGCATAATAATAAATTAGAAATTCTTTGGACATCTATACCCGCATTAGTATTATTAGTATTAGTGGTTTTTGGATTAAAAAGCTGGTTTACGCTTACTTCTAAAGCTCCCGAAGGTGCTATGGTGGTAGAGATTACTGGAAAGCAATTTAACTGGATAATTCGTTATCCCGGACCAGATGGTATCTTTGGGGATAGAAACTTTAGGTTAATTAACGATGCTACCAACCCTCTTGGTTTAGATTGGTCGGATAATGCGAGTAAAGATGATATAATAATTGAAAATGGTGAGTTGCATTTGCCAAAAGATTTAGATGTACAATTAGTAATCGGTTCGAGAGATGTAATACACAACGTAGGTCTTAACCATTTTAGAATGAAAATGGATGCCGTTCCGGGTATTTTAACTACAATTTGGTTTACGCCTACTATTACTACCGAAGAAATGAAAGTGAAAACAGGTAACCCTGAGTTTGTGTACGAAATAGCTTGTTCGGAAATGTGTGGTAGAAACCACTATGCAATGCGTGGTACGGTAATAGTACATACACAAGATGAGTTTAAGGATTGGCTAAAGGAGCAAAAATCTTATTACTCCGGATTACAAGGAGCATCGGAAACTCCGGCAGAGGAAACTCCGACACCAACTGAAGAATCGCAGGAAGTGGTAGTACATTAATAATAACAGATTTTAGGAAAATATAATTTTTACATAATTCGCTTCTTGATAGTTATAGAAGTTAAAACAACGATAAAAAATGAGTACAGCAGCTACAATTGAACATGCAGGTCACGGACACCACGACCACAGCCATGAGCATCACAAGCAGCATTTTATATCTAAATATATATTTAGTACAGACCATAAAATGATTGCCAAACAATACCTTATTTCCGGTATTATATGGGCAATTATAGGAGCCTTGTTTTCTGTGTTTTTCAGATTACAACTCGGATTTCCGGAAGATACCTTTCCTGTGATGGAAAAATTCTTAGGAGAATGGGCAAAGGGCGGAAAATTAACTCCTGAGTTTTATTACGCAATGGTAACAATGCATGGTACTATATTAGTATTCTTTGTACTTACTGCGGGTTTGAGTGGTACATTTAGTAATTTCTTAATACCGCTTCAGATAGGTGCAAGAGATATGGCATCACCTTTTATGAATATGCTGTCGTATTGGTTTTTCTTTGTATCGAGCGTAATAATGTTTATTTCCTTAACGATACAAACAGGACCTGCAGCAGGTGGTTGGACATCTTATCCTCCATTATCTGCACTTAAAGAGGCTTCTATTGGTTCGGGGCTTGGTATGGATTTGTGGATAATAAGTATGGTATTATTTGTGGTATCGCAGCTATTAGGTGGTCTTAACTATGTTACTACTATCCTAAATATGCGTACCAAAGGAATGAAAATGACCAGAATGCCTTTAACTATGTGGGCGTTTATGTTTACTGCGATTTTGGGTATCTTATCATTTCCAGTATTAACTTCGGGTTTTGTATTACTTATTTTCGACCGTCATTTCGAGACAAGTTTTTACCTGTCAGAAATCTTTATTAATGGTAAAGCATTATCGCATATCGGTGGTTCTGCAATATTATACCAACACTTATTCTGGTTCTTAGGACACCCAGAGGTGTATATTGTAATGCTTCCTGGTATGGGTATGGCTTCTGAAATATTAGCTACACATAGCCGCAAGCCTATATTTGGTTATATGGCAATGATTATTTCATTAACTGGAATTACGGTATTAGCGTTTATAGTTTGGGCGCACCACATGTTCATTACAGGTATGAGTCCTTTCCTTGGTGGTATATTCGTATTACTTACCCTATTAATCGCTATTCCGTCTGCTATTAAAGTATTTAACTGGATAGCAACTGTATGGAGAGGTAATATTAAATTTACAGTACCTGCAATGTTCTCACTTGGATTTGTATCCTTGTTTATTTCTGGAGGTCTAACTGGTATTTATTTAGGTAACTCAGCGTTAGACATTCACTTACACGATACTTATTTCGTAATCGCCCACTTCCACTTAGTAATGGGTGTGAGTGCATTCTTCGGAATGTTTGCAGGTGTGTATCATTGGTTTCCTAAAATGTTTGGAAGGTATATGAATAAAACACTTGGCTATATACATTTCTTTGTAACTTTTGTAGGAGCGTATCTTATATTTTGGCCTATGCACTACGAAGGATTAGCAGGTATGCCACGTAGATACTTTGAGTACTTAAATTGGCAAAACTTCAAACAATTTCAGGATTTGAATGCAATGATTAGTGTGGTAGCTGTAATTACTTTCTTTGCTCAATTGTTATTTGTATTTAATTTCTTCTTGAGTATATTTAAAGGTCGTAAAGTGGTTTCTAAAAACCCTTGGGGTGCTACTACATTAGAATGGACTACACCTATAGTGCCGGGACATGGTAACTGGGATGGTCCAATTCCTGAAGTGCATCGCTGGCCATACGATTACAAAGACGATGGCAACGGTAATGACTTTATTCCACAAACAGAGCCCTTGAAACCGGGAGAAGACGCACACTAATTTTATTTTTAAGAAAATAATATCATATACAAATATTTAAAAGACCATTGATTTTTTTCGATGGTCTTTTTTTGAAAGAATATCACCATATTGGTTTGTATATTTTCCTTGTATTTTGTTTTACCGAATAGAATTATACATTACTTTTGTCCATATCAATTATTAATTACAAAATTAACATCTACTAATGCCTAAAATAGCACAGCGCGGTGCTGCAATGCCACCATCGCCAATTAGAAAATTAGCTCCGTATGCAGAAGCCGCAAAAAAAAGAGGTACAAAAGTGTATCATCTTAATATAGGGCAGCCCGATATAGAAACACCACAATCTATTTTAGAAGCAGTAAGAAATGCACAACTTAAAGTATTAGAATATAGCCCGAGTCAAGGATTTGAGAGTTATCGTGTGGCACTTAAAAAATATTACAAAAGCAGAAACATTAATGTTACCGAAAATCAAATTATTGTAACTACAGGTGGCTCCGAAGCCATATCTTTTGCATTTATGGCTTGCCTTAATCCGGGAGATGAAGTAATTATACCCGAACCATTTTATGCTAACTATAATGGTTTTGCGATAGCAGCAGGAGTAAAGGTAATACCTATACCTTCGTCTATTGACGAGCAGTTTGCTTTACCCCCAATAGAGGCTTTTGAAAAGGCAGTTACTCCAAATACTAAGGCTATATTAATTTGTAATCCTAATAATCCTACGGGGTATTTGTATAGTGAAGAGGAATTACAAGTATTAAAAGACATTTGTATTAAGCACGATTTATTTTTACTGAGCGATGAGGCATATAGAGAGTTTTGTTACGATAATAGAGTGCATCAATCTGTAATGCAAATGCCGGGTTTAGAGCAGCACGCCATTTTATTAGATACTATTTCTAAAAGATATAGTGCTTGCGGAGCCAGAATAGGTGCGTTTGTAACCCAAAATCAAGAAGTGTTAGATGCCGCTATGAAGTTAGCACAAGCCCGATTATCGCCTCCTACTTTTGAGCAAATCTTAGGCGAGGCAGCTTGTGCATTACCCGATGATTATTTTGATGCAGTATTAGCAGAATACGAATTGCGTAGAAATACTTTAGTAAGCAGATTGCAAAAGATAGAAGGCGTAGTGTGCCCTAATCCGGGAGGAGCGTTTTATGTAATGGCAAAGCTACCAATTGCAAATGCAGACGATTTTTGCCAATGGTTGCTTTCAGAGTTTTCGCACAATAACACAACGGTAATGATGGCTCCCGCAAGCGGATTTTATGCAACCAAAGGTGCAGGGAGTAACGAAGTAAGATTGGCTTATGTATTAAATGTTGCTGATATTAACAGTGCCGTAGATTGTTTAGAGGAGGCGTTGAGAGTGTATAAGGGCTAATGTATTTTCTCCTCAAAAAGAAAAATTATACCGAATACTATTAATGATTGACAAAAATTTTTATTTTTACGCTGAAAAATTAAAACAACAGTAATTTAATATTTATACAATGAATAAAATTATTACTCTGATAGGAAGCGCACTGGTAATTTCTTCCTTTTCTGCAAATGCACAAGAAGAAGTACCATACCGCAAATACGAAAAATCGCCTGAGTATCAAGAGCAGGTTAATCTCGGTTTAAGAAATAAAAGACACTTGCCGGTAACTACTCCCGTAAGACCAATGATAGACCGTGACTTTCAGAGAGCAATGACGGTATTGGAAAACGAAGCATACGAAAAAAATATCCTTACCGAAGCCCGTAAAATAGTAGATGCCAATTATTTGTCTGCTATTCAGATAGCTAATATGACTCGATTATTTTCTGAAGAAAGTACTAAAGTAGATTTTGCAAAATATGCTTATCCTGCTTGTACTGATGAGCATCAATACCATTTGGTATTACAGCAACTCTCTAGTGCTGATGCTAAATCTGAAATGGACGAATTTGTAACTAAAAACAGATGGCAAGGAGGGTTTAAATTAATATACCCTAAAGAGTTTAAGTCTGTACTAAGGCGAGTGCAAAAGCAACCATTTGAGGCTAATAGATTAAGAGAAGCTAAAAATATTGCAGATATGAATTTCTTAAAAACAGACCAAATAGTAGCTATTGCAAACGAATTAACTTTTGAAAGTTCTATATTAGAATATGCTAAGTATGCTTACGAATATTGTGTTGACCACAGCCAATATTTTAAAGTGAAAAAATTACTTACTTCTAAAGACAGTCTTAATGATTTAGATTACTTTATTAAGAATTTCAGAAAATAATACACATTGTTATTATAAACAAAGACCTCCAAATATTGGAGGTCTTTGTTTTTTTGATTAAATTTTTTTATCGTAACAATGTAACATTGCCCTTCTCATTCAGTTCTTCTCCATTGGCACACTTACCAGATATCAGGTAAGAATAAGCATCTTGTGCTGCGGGTTTTCCATTGTAGTTGCCATCCCAATATGCGGTGGGGTCTGATGTTTCAAAAACGATTTGTCCTACTCTATTAAATATCTTTAGATTATATTCTAACGGTGGTGCTTTTAAATGGATAACAAACAGATCATTGAGTCCATCATTATTCGGCGTAAAAGCGTTAGGTACAAATGTTTCGCAACAGAATTTTGCAATAATATTTATTTCATCAATGGTCTCGCAATTACCATCATTAGAGGCTTTTAGCCTTATCCTATTATACTCTTGGTGGAGATAAGCTACTGTTTTTTCCGAATTTTCGCCAAAAGGGGTGGTGCTGGAGCTATTAACATAAAACCATTGATATTTTGTAGCTCCGGAGCCTATTGCAGATAATAGTATTTCGCTGCTAATACAGACCGGGTCTGTAGTTGTAGATTCTATTTTGATGTCTGTTTTTGGGTACGGATATACTGTAAGGTTGGTAATATGTATGCGGTGTCCCCAACTATACTTTAGTGTATCATAATATATGCCGGTATTTTGGTAAATGATACTGTCTTCTAAAATATAACTTTCTCCTTCGCAAATATTTACTACATTACTATCTATCTCTTTAAAGACAACATTCAAGTTTATGGTTAAGATGCTATCGCAATTTAAAATTGTTTGTAAATTTTGCACATAAGTACCGGCGGTATCGTATTGAATGTTACCGATTGTAATGCTATCGCCTTCGTATATAGTTGTATCAATGGTTATTGCGTACGACGGATTAACCGATAAGTATAAAAATACAATACTATCACACAATCCATCTCTGATAATAGAATCGATATAATAACCAGGAGCTGTATAACTTCCTCCTCCGACGTTATATACATCTCCATCGCAAATAGTTTCGTAGGCGATTACAGACGGAAATACACATCCCGTATCGAAACAGTCTAAAAGAGATACTAATGACCCATTACCAGTACCATTATGTTTAATAGTATAAATCGTAGCACCAGATGTGTTTTGGACAGAAACCATAGTGCCTGCACCACCCGGGAATAATGTGGTTGCAATACATGTAAGTGTATTCGCTGTTGATGTGAAATCTACAGTACAATAATCGGCATAAGTAGGTGTTCCTGCATTTGCCGTAACAGTGAAAGCCTCACCCGAATTAGTACCTGTAATAGCTAATACGAAATGAGAAACCGGAACTGAAAATGTAAATTCTATAGAATCATTCGGAGTGTTCATCCAGTAAGATGGGGGTGGGGAAAAGGTAATGGGAGCGGTTCCGCCACAAGTTGCATTGTACATTGTAGTGTACATGCTAAATACATTAAATGTAGTGCTAATCACTATTCCATTTCCTGTGGTGTATGGATAGTCGTTAGCATTGAGTATATACTCATTAGCATAGTTATTAGTTGTATCGCAATTATATTGACCTAATGTGTTATTTACAAAGCCTAAAAAGGGAAAAAACACAATCCAAAATTTGCATAAAACATCTTTCATTATTTTGTTTTTTAATGATTATGATTGAATTTCTGTCGTAAATATAGATAATAATAATTATATTGTTAAATTTATTTTTAGCTGCTCTAATTCGTCTTTTCTAAATTAGGAATTCGATAAAATACACCTATATGTGGTTTTAAATGTTAGCAGTTTTCTGTCAATGATAAATTCGTAATTAAAGTTATTATGTTGGGATTTGTTTTCTTTTTAACTCTGATGACCTGTAACTCTTTAATTTACGGACAATACCAACAATTAAATACAAAGTTGCAATATGTCGATACCAATTACTTGAATTTAATTAATGACTTTTCAGAATTTAAAAGCGATAGCACCAAAATAGAAATAGTGTATAACGATAGTATGATTATTTTCAGAAAAATTTAAGATGATTTTATTGCAGGTTTTTATATTCAAAACACTAATGAAGATTCTATCTTTTTTTCTAATCGAAATAATATTTCTAATCGTTTAGGAGTACAAACAAATTTAGGTTTAGATTATTGTATGGTTATTAATAATACAACAAATCAATGGACAATAAATTACTTTAATGAAGAAACCAACAATTATACCAATCTGCTTTTTAAAGGAAATTTCGAAAACTATAATCATTTTTCCGACATTCAATTAGACGAATTGTATATCGGAATATTTAAGTATTACTCAAACAAAAGAAATAACAAAGATTAGTTACAAAAAACTAAAGCTATGTTCTATTCATTGCCTTTTAATCCCTGATAGATAAGAAGATAAAGGGATACAAGAGATTTATGCATTATTTTGTCTGTTTTCTCTTGTATCCCAAAATATCATACAGCTCTACTCCTTAGTTACTTTTATAGTTTTACTGTCTGTATCGTCTGTATAGCGGATAAAGTATATGCCACTGCTGAATTTACGCATATCTATTTGCAATTCGTCTTCTGTTATACTTTGTTCCAAAATTACTTTACCGCTAATATCGCTTAGCGTAATAGAAGCATTGGCTCTGCTACCGCCGGCAATAGTTAGTTGTAATTTATCTGCCACCGGATTAGGGAAAGCATTTACAAGTAACGCTCCACCTTTGGCTACATTGGCACTTACCGTTTTAGAATAAGCAAACGCATTGTCTGCATCAAACATTTGCAAACGATAATAATTCATTCCCGCAAAAGGATATTGGTCTATATATTGATATTCCGATGGATTACCATTTGCAGCAATGGTATAAATAGTCTCGAAGCGTTTGCCATCTGTGCTGCGTTGCAATGCAAAATAATCCCCTTCGTCTTCTTTGGCAGTTTGCCACGTTACGGTATTAGTGCTACCATTATTTATTGCTTGTATGTCGGATAGCGTTATAGGTAACGGAACAGGATTTCCACTCAATACAAAGAATCCGGAAAAGCCATTTACAGGGAATGTAAGCACCCAATATTCTTTTGTAATATCCCACGAAATAGTAATAAAGCTGTTTGCAATAATGTCCATATCTCCTGCATCGTATTGTCCGCCCGGTCCGGTAGTGCCAGAGCTTGGCGTACCATGATACTGTTCTACCATTATCTTGTTGATATTAGTGTCCGTAGGAGAAGCAGGTAATAATGGCTTGCTGTTGAGCGCTGCCCAATCGTTGTATCTGTCAAACTCATCTTGTTTGAAATACAATACCACTACCGCCGATTGATTGTGTTCGGTATGTATATCAGAATAGCGCGATACATATCCGGTTAAAGTAGTATCAATGGTAGTGGTAACAATGGTATTTCCTAAACTATTTACACCACTTAATACAGATGCCAATCGCTTACAATCATTATCGGAATAGTTGTAAACAGTAGTGGCTGTATGATAGAACGAATCTACCGTTCCCGAATCTGCTAATTCTATATCCATAATACCTACATTAACAACTGCTATTGTAGAAACCGAATCGGTACAGCCTTGTAATGCATTAAATACTACTGAATAATTTCCACTTTGTGTTGCCATTACTAAAGAGTCGCTAAAAGCAGAATCTGTAGCACCGCTAATATTGGTCGCATTATATTGCCATTGGTATCCTGTAATGTTTTCTGCTTGGGCTACGAGTGAAATGATATTGCCTTCGCATATTTCTTGTAGCGTATCAGGTTGTAATAAAATGTTTACAGGTTGATTAATTTGTACATAAATTAATGGTGTAACAATGCTTCCAAAACTATCGGTAACGATTAATTGATAGTTTCCGGTATCGCTTAGTGTAATATTTTGTTTGTTGAAAATACTGTCTTCTGCATATACAATCACATTACCGTTATGTTCCCATTCAAAAGTTATTGTTTGATTATCGCTGATAAAATTCCCTTCTATATGAATACTGTCGCTAATACACAATATGGTATCTAAAGCAAAGAAAGAATCGAGTTGTAATCTTGGACCGGCGGTAAATATTAGTTCATCTGTATTGTTGAAAATATTGTACTCAGGCGGATTGCTATGCGCAATCTCAGTCGTTATTTTTCCTTCGCCTACAAAATCTACTAACCAATTAGTACTTACAAGCATACTGTCTGAAGGTTGTAGCGTAAACTGTACACTATCTATTAATGTAGTATTGTCTAAATTATCTGTGATGAAAAACTTTAACCACGCAGTGCCGGAATCTCCACCATAATTTCTCAAATAATTAGAAATCGTAACTACATCTCCTTTACGTGCTAATGGAGAAGAAATAGTAATGGCTTCGTGTAGGCTGCTGGCTAAATCTGGTGCAGCACCTACTATAATGGCTCTGGTAGCTGTGTTGTTGTTTTCTCTTAGTTCTGTTATTAACTCTGCGTGGTCTGCCATTACTTTAATAATTTTTGGACCTACAAGACTTGAAGAATAAGTAGCAGTAGCCATTACGGTTGTATCGTCTCCGGGATATATAGAATCTATATCCACATCAATACCTAATTGTACATCGTCCACCCAAAACCTTACTGTAGTAGGTGCCGAAGCTTGATTGCCTTTATTGAAAATTGATGCAACTACATTTATACTTTGGTTAGGTTGCGGATTAAGATTGCTCGGAGAAATATGATGCGAAAGTATTTCTAAATCAGAAGCTCCTTGCACCACAGATACATAAATAGCACCAATGTTGTTTGCTTCACTTAATTCGCACATTACATTTCCGGTATCGGGGTGTATCGTAATGGTATAACTACCCACAGCTCCGAAACTATGATACAAACCAATGTTTCTACTTCCTTTTGATAAAATACCACCTTCCACATTGTCATATCCAATCGTTACACCACCGACTTTAAACGTTACATCTATCGTGTCGGTATTTTGTATATCTCGTGTACCTGCATTAGATACAATAGACTGGAAATGTACTAAAGAATCTTTTACCACTATGTATGGATTACAAGCCGAACCATATCCAAAACAAGGATAACCACTTGTAATATCATAAGCAATGTACATTGAGTCTTTGTTGTTTCCTTCATTCAACTCTGCTACTTCGTTGTCCACATCTACCATTGCAGAAATAGTTATAGGACAAGTATCTGCCGGAATGCTATATACTCCCGAAACTATTGATGTGCTGCTATTGGCAAGCAAAGTATCTAATTGTACCGGTGCACCAAAAGGAACACCATTAGCATAAAATTGTATTTTAAATGTATCTGCTCCCGAACCGGTATTGCTTACTGTTGCAGAAAAATTAACAACAGAATTTTCGACAATATTAGATGTGGACATAACAATATTGCTTATTCTTAATTCGGGGAATGGTACATAAAATATGGTATTGAATTCGTTATTGTTTTCGTTAGTCTCTGTGAGGCTATCGTGTACATCGGTAATTATTTTTAAGTAATGATAACCCATTTCCATAGATTGATTACTATAATTTAAACTTACATAAGGCGTTAAAGATTGTGTACCCGGAATGTAGTTTACTACGTAAGTATCTATCAATGTGTATTGACCACTTGCAGCTGTAGAATCGTAAAGATAAACGGTATGTTGTCCTGCACTTACACAATAAGAGCTATTCCAATCTCTAAAAGTAAAAGATGTGGCACTTGTTTTATTAAATGTACCAATATACACATCGGGATACTCCCCTACAACTATATTTCTGGAGCCGTTGAGTACATTCCTATTGCCAAAACTATCGTAATAAACACTCTCATAAGATAATGTATGATTTCCTACACCAAAAGTAAAAGTATCGGACAAACTTAATGTAGCGCAAGGATAAAGCGTATCATGTACGTGTGTGGACATCAACGTATTATTTACATACACAAAAGTAGTATCATCGAAATATGCAGGGCTAACACAATTAGGTGTAATGCTAATGGTATATGCCGTTGGTGTATTGAGCGAAACACAATACGGAATATTGCTCGAGTGTGATATGCTTGGTTGAGGTGGTGGCGTACAAGTAGTACAAGGAGCGTTAAATGTTCCTGTATATGCTACACTCGTTAAGGTATAGTCTGTAATGGTAACGGTATAATCAAAGGTTTGGTCGCAACTAAAATTAGACCAACCTACATTCCAATTACCACCGGTAACGGTATAGGTAGTAAAGGTAGGTCCACCATCTATTTCTACAGTTACTGTAGCGCCTAATACAGGAGGATTACCTTGTAAATTTAAACCATCGTAAGTAGCTACACCGCTAATACCTACATTAGTAATATTGCAAGAGCTTGTTACTGCATTATGTGTAGTAAGTATAGTTCCGGGAACAGTAAAATTACCCACAATTACCGGACGAATGGCATAATTGTTCAACACATTATTTTCGGTAAGTGTACCTGAACTGTCTATCCAAACTTTTATGGGATAAAAACCATCGGTGTCGAAAGACATAGTTCTACTAATAGTTACATTAGTATTAGCAGCTATAAACGGAATGGTATCGGCAGCAAGAAAAACACTATCGTTGTAAAAACGAACCGGCACATTGCTCGCACTATATGGTGATGTGTTTCTGATTTGTGCAAAAACAGTAAACTGTTGATTGACATTCGGGTTGTTATCACTGAATGAAATATCATTGGCATAAATGCTCAAGTCTAAACTTTGGTTTGTTACTAATGGTCCCGATACATAACTTGTATTTACTTGAATAGCATCATTTCCTAAAGAATCTTTTCCAAAGAAACGATAACCATAAGCATTACCCAATGGCAATGCCTGACTGAATATAAATGTTTCGCCATTTACCCAATCTGTACCATTGCCAACTTGTGTCATCGAAAATACACCTTCTCCTACATCTACAAAATCTTGGTCGTTGTTTACATCAATACCCACTTTAGGAAAGCCGGTCTGTGGAGGTACGCCATTAGGGTGCTTATATACTATGCTGTAATTAAATGTACCAGGAGGAGCAACAGGATAATCTACACCCGAAGTTCCGTTGTATGGGAATGAACTGCTAAATTCTATAACAGGAGGATTGCCCGGCATATAACCAGTTCCGGTAAGATTTAAAACTAAATTGTTTAACCCATTGTTTACAGCATCTATTGTTATTTGTCCGGTATATGTATTAATTGCAGTAGGTTTAAATTTTACAAACAATTGACCACTTCCGTTTACCGCTATATTTTGCGGAGCAGTATAAATTTCAAATGCACTATTAGAGCTAATAATAGTATCTATTTCAATAGGAACATTTCCGGTATTCTGAATAGAAAATGAATGTAATGCACTATCATTTACACCTACATTTCCATAATTGTAACTTGCATTATTAATAGTCCAGGCAGGAGTGGGTAATACTCCTTTACCCTTAATGATAACCGAAAAATTTCCGGCTGTGGTATTTATGGTTAATGGGGTTTGATAAATAAGTGTGTTGAGAGGAACAAATTGTATTGGAATTTGCACACTTTGAGATGGTGCTAATACCTGTGATGTAAATGTGGTGCTAAACACACCGCTTATTTGCGCAGAGGTAATGGTATCGTTAAGTGTTCCGTTATTGGTAACTGTTATGTTTGTATATACAGTATCATTGATGACGACATTGCCAAAATTATAAGAAGAAGGAGATACGCTCAAATTACTATAATTTACCGTAACGGTAACATTATCTTGGTCGCTACACCCTTCTGCATTGTACGCAGTTACGGTATAGGTAGTTGTATTCCATGGAGAAACTACTATACTTGCTCCTGTATCGTTTGTACTCCAAAGATAAGATACGCCACCACTTGCAGTAAGTATGGTGCTGCCTGCTTGCAATATAGTTTGGTCTGCACCTGCATCTGCTGTAGGTGTTGGTAATACTATTTTGTACAAACTGTTACTTACAATGCCATTAGTGTCAAGACAAGCATAATTACTATTGAGCAAACAAGAAATAGTATCGTTATTAGTCAATGTGTTGGTAGTATAAGTAGCATTTGTAGCTCCTGAAATATTATTGCCGTTTAGCTTCCATTGATAAGCAGGATTGTTGCCGCCATTGGTAATATTGGTAGAAAATACTACGTTTGTTCCATTGCATATTGTGTCATTTTGCGAAGCAGCAATAGTAATAGTTGGGCTTTGGTAAGAAAGTACATTTATCGTTAGTGTATTACTAGTAATAGTATCGGGGTTAGCACAAGAAGAGCTGCTGGTAACAAAACAAGTAATTACATCGTTATGTAACAATGAATTGTCGGTATAAATATTGCTATTTGTACCAATGTTGTTTCCGTTTTTCTTCCATTGGTAAATAGGAGTGCTACCACCATTTGTAATGTTTGCTGTAAAAGTTACGTTAGTGCCGGTACATATTGTAGTTCCTGTATTGGCTGATATATTTGCTGTAACGGCAGCAGTAGAATTTACCGTCATTGTAATGCCGGTAGCTATTACAGTAGCAGGAGTAGCACAATTAGCATCGCTGGTGAGATGACACGTAATAATATCGTTATTGTTGAGTGTGTTTATTGAAAAAGTATCGCTGTTGTATCCAACATTCTGTGCATTTCGTTTCCATTGAAAAGAAGGATTGCTACCACCGTTTGTTATAGATGCAGTATAAATAACATTAGAACCCGAACAAATAACATTGCCTTCGTTAGAAGCAATAGAAATAGTAGGCGTTACGGTTGGTGTTACGTCCATTGTAATGCCATTAGATATAGAAGTGTCTGGAGTAGCACAATTGGCACTTGTTTTCATTCTACAAATTACGACATCATTATCGTTGAGATTATTGAGTGTAAGTCCGGGTTGGTTACTACCGATATTTACGCCATTCACTTGCCATTGATAATGTGGGGTAGTACCGCCATTAGCTGGCGTAGCAGTAAAATTTACTTGTGTTCCGGCACATATTGTATTACTCGGATTAGCAACAATAGAAACAGAAGCAGGAAGGTTATTTACTACCATTGTTATGGCATTACTTATCGCTGAATCGGGACTAACACATTCGCTATTACTCACTAATTTACAAGTAATAATATCGCCATTGGCTAAATTGTTGTCGGTATAAGTGTTGCTGTTTGTGCCTACATTATTGCCATTTTTGCGCCATTGATATATAGGCGTAGAGCCTTCGTTGGTGACATTTGCCGTAAATGTTACATTTTCGTTGTTGCAAATATTATTACCCGGATTGGCAGTGATGGCAATCGTAGCCGCAATTACAGAACTGCTCAATATAAATTCGGCTCGTACAGAATCATTTACCGAAATTAAATTTTGTGCAGTATCTACACCGGCATTGGTATTGCTCCATACTGCTGCATCATTTTGCAATCTGCCATAAATTTTAAACCCTGCTTCGTTTAAATTGCTGTTTATAAAAGGAGTGTAATCATAATCAATATTAAAAGTAGCGGTGTCGTCGTTGACTACAAATACTCCAAAATATCCTTCGTTTTCGTCTAAGCAAGTAGTGCCGTTAATGTGGTTTGCTGTGTCTGTTACGCAGTACACTTGGATGCCATCTGCATTTCCGGTCAATAGTGATGCTGCAATACTATCGTTGCGCGTAGGGTGTGTTAAAGATGCGCTTGCAGATGCGCCGCTATAATCGAAAGCGCTTATGTCGCCGATAGCAGCACCGGAAGTTGCCCAAATGGCTCCGTTAATATTTCCGGATAAATTTCTTTCTACATCGAAAAATACATCTCCCGTTACTTCATCTAAATTGTAATACTGTGTCAAATTGTTATACAGTGCATCGCCTGCTTTTATCTTACGGCACATACGCTCTCTAATTTGCGTTTGTGTAAGTGCTGTATTCCAAATTCTAAATTCATCTAAATCAATTTGTGCATATTGGTTGCTGTTAAATCTTCTGCCTAATTCTAAGGCATAATTTAAAACAGTAGCATTACAAGTTGCAGTGTAAACTTCTACACCATTTCTATAAACTTTAAGATTACTGCCATTCCTTACAAAAGAAAAATGACTCCAAATTCCTTGTGGTAAAGGAGCAATGTCGGTTAAAGAAATGCCTAAAGCAGTACTCGAAAAGCGAAGGGTATTGTTGTTTTTACAGATTTCTAACCTATCGCCATTCATAGAAGTTATACGGTCGGTATTGCCCCCTGTTCCTGCATTATTTACCCAAAATTCTACGGTAAAATCTTCGAGCGTATCTATCTGATTAATACTTGCAAAGTCATTGGTGCCATCAAATTTCAAAGCATTGCCACTGCCGGGTTTGGGGTACTTTACTGCAAAGTCGTAAGTTTCGTATAGGCTCCATTGATTGTTTTCGTTTTTAACTCTAATAACCATTGTATGATTGCCTTCTTCTAAATTATTAGGGATAGGCAAAGTGAGATTGTTGGTATAAGTATCTACGGCAGGATTAACAATAATTGGAGTGCCGTTGCCATTGCCCGGGTCGGTATCTATAAAATATTCTGCACCGGCTATTTTACCTCCGGTAATTTGAGCACTTACTATAAAAGATTGAGTAAACGTATGTCCCCAAATATTATCATCATTTTTGGCTCTAACATTTAATTGGTGAAAACCAGGATTAAGACCTGTAACCGGAATGGTAAATAACTGTGTAACAGTATCTGCTCCGGTAAATGAAAGAGAATTTCCATTGCCTACGCCGGGGTCGCTATCGAAAAAATATTCTATTTGACTAATAATTCCCGATGAAGAAGAAGAACCCGAAACAAAAAATAATTGTGTTTGATAATGGCTCCAGAATTGATTGCTGTTTTTTACTCTAATAGTAAGATAATGAACGCCGCTACTTAAATTGTTAGGAACGGGAATCACGAAAGTATTGGCAATGGTATCTCCTGTGCCTATGTTTAAAGTGCTTCCGTTGCCTACGCCCGGGTCGGTATCAAAAAAATATTCGGCAGTAATAATTTGAGAATTGGATGTAAAAGCACCGCTTGTAAAAAAATATTGCGATGCGTAATGCCCCCATTGGTTATTGTTTTTGCTGCGAATATGCAAATGATGAAAACCATTAGGTAAACTTCCACTAATCGGAATGTTTAACGAAAGGTTTACTGTATCACTTGCAGTAAACCCTGTAGTAATAATAGTGCCGTTTCCCAATCCGGGGTCGGAGTCTATAAAGTACTCAAATGAATTTATTTGTGCATTTACAGAGCCTGTCGAGAGCAATATTATTGCCCACAGACAGTTTATTATAGCAATGAATTTTTTGTTCATCGGATTGTATTTTAATAGTGTTGGCTGTTAGGGGTTTAAATGGAATTTTGATTTTTGAACTGTGCATTAATAGTAAATAAATTAGCACATCATCATACTTCGACTACATGTTCCTTGAATGTAGTCGAAATGTGTTCAGTATTCAAAAATTACTCTTGATTTACAGCTTGTATTTGTACATCTAAATCGCCACCCGGAGCAACAGACATATTTTGGATAGTCATTTGGGTAATGCGTGGTAACTTAGGAACTCCATTAATTTCCATAGAAACTGGTATGGGGTTAGTACCACCATAGATACCTATGTCTGTACCTCCTATGCCTGCTCCAATACAAGCACTACTTGCTAGTAAGCGATAATTGGCAGAAGTAGAAAAATTAGCACGAGCTACCATACCATTAGGATTAGGACTACTTGTTAATCCAGGAGAAGTGCTGAAAATATTATTTGCGCCTGAATTTCCAGAAGTTAGACTACCCAAGTTTTCAAAAAGGTTATTATTAAATGTACAGTTGCTTACAGATACTCCATAGTTAGCAAGAAATATATTGTTGTTGAAAACGGCGGAGCCGTTCATACTTTTAATTTCGCTGTATCCGGTATTGGTTCCGGTATAACTTCTTTTAAAAATATTGTTTTCGAAAATGGCTGCCGATATGCCATCACCACGAAAAATACCCTGTATTACACAGTTGCTTACATAAGCGGTTGCAGCTACTGCAGGAAAAAAATCATCTCCATAATCTATGCTATGGTCTCCAAAAACACATTGTCTTAAAAATAAAGTATTACATCTTAGGCGGTTAGTTGCACTGTAAGTGGCTTTAATGCCACAGCGCTCTATGTACAATACATTTACTCTGTTCGTTGCCACAGTGCCACATTTAGGCTCTTCCATACGCATGCCTATAAGGGATACATTTTTGGTGCCTGTATAATCTACAAACGTAATTATGCCGACAATCGTGGCTTGGTTGTTTCCG
Organism: uncultured Taibaiella sp.; assembly: GCA_964448955.1. Taxonomy (GTDB): domain Bacteria; phylum Bacteroidota; class Bacteroidia; order Chitinophagales; family Chitinophagaceae; genus MKSF01. The sequence goes on from CAYUXT010000002.1 coordinate 104,807, forward strand.
CCTTGCAAATTACTGCCATAACCGGCACCGATTATGACTAATTCTTTATTGGTAATAGTAACATTGCCGTAGCTAACATTGGTGCCATGTAAGTATAATGTATCGCCATCAGAAGAGGCTGTAATTGCATCTGCAAGATTGTCGTAAGTATATGGTGTGTTTACCGGTGCATTGGGTGAGTTACTCACATTGCGTACAGTAGCATTTGCCGAAAGTGTTATAATTAATGCACTAACAGAAAGTAAGAAATGTTTCATAAAAAATAAGTTTATGATTGTTTGAAAGAATACAAATTAAATTAATACGCAAAGATATAAGGAAAATCAATTTATTATATACCCTGTGTTGGGTATTTTTAGGAAGAAAAAATTAAGTTTTTGTAAACTTATTTTTTATGTAATTTCAACTCAGAAATAGATACTAATTCGTTGATTTTCTATGAAACACATTGTATTGCTTGTTTTTACTCTTTTTACTGTTACAATCTCATTTGCAGAATGCGATGATGACGGCATATTTTGTTTATCAAAAAGCTATATAATAAATAAAAATGGGCTTATTGTGTTAGAGTTTTATGGTTTAAGCCAATCTTTAGTAGCTGACATAAACTATAAGTATCCAATTTATTTAAAATCTTCAAAAGATAAAATAAAGCTAAATGTAATAGAAGTATTAAAAGGAGAAATGTTAGTAACTCAAGTTGTTTTAAAAGCAAAAAGAACTTTAAAACCTAACGAAGTTTATTCTCTTGAAATAGATAGTTTACCCCAGAAGATTCAGAAACCCGGGCGCTATAACTTTGAAAAAGATATTTGGGATAAACTGATATTTAAAGCTAATAATTATATAGACAATGAAAATCCGGTATTAAAAATTGAACCTTCTGAATACAAGAAAAAATTAATTTACTATGGTTGCGGACCTGAATGTGGCGTTTATTTTAACTTATTGGGGCACGATAAATCGGAAATATATGCAAGAACTACAGTTAAAAATGTTTCGACTGGACTTACAACTACCTATATTTTAAGTATAGAGAACGAAAAAGTATATGTAGGACACGAGATGTGTTATGGACCCTTTTATTTTCGTAATGGAGACAATTTTGAAGTAATCTTCCAATTATTTGACCAATCGGGCAATACAAGTAATTTTACTAAATCAATTTCATTTACAAAACCGACAATTTCAACTGATGATGAATTTGAATTTACAGATTGAAATACTTCAACTTTCTATAGATGTTCTAATGTAAAAGTTGTATATGATATTTGATTGAAGCGTTATTGTTAGACTCAGGAAAATTTAACCTTCTATATCTCCCTTTTATATCTTTAAAACACCTTCATTTTTCAGTACCCAAGAACCGATACGATAGTTCTTTTTCATAATTATAAGTGCAAGAATTTATGGTAATTAACAAAAAAATCTTGGTAATTACCCTTCTAAAACTATTTGAATTACCTATAAAATATAGAGGAGATAGTTATTTAGGTAGCCCTAATTTGCATTGCGGGTTAAAAACTTTTGAAGTTGCAAAAATTGCGAAAAATGCTTGCAAGGGAATTATACAACAAGTTCTAAAACTTAATTTAGTTGCTCGTAACGGAAACGAGGACTGCCTTTTATGCCATTGTCGTCGTAAAAGGCGATGAAGTTCAGCTTCCAAAGATTGTCTTTACTGTCGGTAAGTACAAAAACTTTTTTGGCACTAACAGTGTATTGTCCTGTATTAATATCTACAGTTTTCCAATCGTAACCTATTACATCTCTTTCTTCGAGCAAAGTTAAGGATTGAGCATGCTCAAGTGTTAGTTCATTGAAATTTTGAATTACTGTATCTGCCACAGCCATAGTCTTATATGGATTTAAAAGTGCGCCACTAACCGGATAAAGCATATCTGTACCATTACTACCCATACCTACAAAAATGTGCCTGTATCGAGTAAATACTATATCCCAATCTTTTTTTGGTGGCTCTGGTACAACAATGCCATTGCTCAAAGAAAAATGAATGAAATTGTAATTATCGTCTTTGGTTAATGTATATAGTGTTGTTTCTGTGCTTTCTATTGATGTAACTTCTATTGTATAAGCTTCGTCGGTAATTTCAGTAATTTTTAATTTAAAGAAATTATTATTACCATTATCTACAACCAATATTTTATTAAGTAAATTACCCTCATTAATAACCCCTAAGCCACTTTCGCCTTTAATTCCAGTAGGGAAATCAAATTTCCAACCTTCGGTTTCTAATCCGTCTTTTGAGGTAATAGAAGCAAAGTCCGTAAAATCTGTAGGATATACTAAAATTCTATTGCCACCATTCATCCATATTTCGTTTGTGCTACAACTAAAAGCCAAATCCCAGATGTTATACGCTCCGGTTTTTACAATCCCGGTCGTAAAACTGTAATAAATTTCTGTATCATAATTTTCGCCTTGATGTACTTGTTCTTCGTAAGTGCCCTCTTTTATTTTGCTTTTTTCGGGTACTTCGTAAGGCATTTCTTCTTTAAAACAAGAAGACAATATGCTTAGCATCGCCAACAATAAAATACAGTTTCTTATAATCAAATTCGTAGAACGCATAAAATAGTTTGCTTAAATTTTTCAATGTTTTTTAAGAAAAAACGACCTTTCAAAAATCGGATACAAATTTCAGTCATAAAAACTGAGCTAATGTCATAGTATTGTCATTTTTTTTATTGTTGGCAGTAACTCGATGCTCCAGCAATAGAGATAGATCATAGGAACTAATGCCAATATGAATTATAAATGGCACAATTCAATTCATAAATCTATATCTTTTGTAATTTTGGCTTTAAAATAATATTAGAGAATGAAAATTGGACTAATAGGAAATGGCAGTTGGGCTACGGCATTAGCTAAAATATTGAGCGACAATGGACACCAAATAGATTGGTGGATGCGCAACGAAAATTCCGCAAGGTATATTCAGAACAAAGGACATAATCCCGATTATCTTTCTACTGTTTTTTTTCGTTCCGAAACCGTCTATCCCACAAATAATTTGTTAGCAGTAATTAACCAAAACGATATTATTCTTTTTTGTACTCCTTCTGCATATATTATTTCGGTATTAGAACAATTGCCCAAAGATGCATTACACAACAAAACCGTAATTTCTGCTATTAAAGGAATAATTTTAGGAGAAAATATTTTACTAAATGAGTATTTACACAATCGTTTTAATGTTCCTGGATCTAATTATGTTTCCATAACAGGTCCTTGCCACGCAGAAGAAGTAGCTTTAGAGAGATTATCGTACTTAACTTTTTCGGGACACAATGCTGAGACTACAAACACTATATCTGAGCTATTTGCTTCAGAATACATCAATACCATAATTAATGCAGATGTAAATGGTGCGCAATATGCTGCTGTACTCAAAAATATCTATGCAATAGGTGCAGGTATAGCAGGAGGCTTAGGCTATGGCGATAATTTTTTGAGCGTGTATGTTACGGGTTGTTACAATGAGATGTCGGGCTTCTTAATGCATTTGGCTACGTCAAAGGATATAAATTACAGTACAAGTGCATATCTTGGCGATTTATTAGTTACTTGTTATTCTCCGCATAGTCGCAATCGTACATTCGGAACATTAGTAGGTAAAGGGTTTTATGCGCGCAATGCTTCTGCCGAAATGAATATGGTTGCCGAAGGGTATCACGCTATTGAAGGAATGAAAGCAATAACTAATAGAGAAAAGAAAGCATTGCCAATTCTTGATAATATATATAGCATATTAAAAGCAGGATTGCCTTGTCAGGAAGGGTTTGTGGCTATTGAAGGTGTGTTGAAATAAGTATTTAATTAAATGATTATTTTTGGCTGTCCTCTATAAATACTAAATAACTAAAACGATGAGATTATTAAATATTAATACTGTAATTATTTTAGTAACATTATTATATTCTTGTAAGCCAATTGCGGGAGATTGTCCCGAAAAGTTTATGTTTTCTCCCGACAATGTTGTTATGCCATATACAGAAGATTCGATAGCGATTAAAGTTCTTAAAGATGATTTTTGGATAAGTGGTATTGTTTGGAATGAAGAATCCATAACTGATGCTCCATTAAAATATGAGGATATGAATTTAATAGTAAAACACGAGCAGTTTACCCTTTCGAGAATGCCAAATAATATTTTTAAAATTGTATTTAGAGAAAATACAGCAAATACACAAAATGTATTTTCAATGTATTTTCAAGGTGGCAATTGCTTTGGTGATTTTAAAGTGATACAAGAAGGGCAATAAATCCAGTTAAAAGAATAATATTTTCGTTTTTTAAGTTCAATTGATTTTGCAACAATATTTCCAAAATAAAATAATAATAATTACCGGAGCATCTTCGGGAATAGGTAAGGCATTGGCTTCGGAATTGCTAAAGTACAATGCTAAAGTAGCAGTATGTGCTCGCAACGTAGAAAAATTAGAAAGTGCTTATTCCGATTTTCCTAAAGAGAATGTATTACTCTTTAAAGCTGATGTATCTAAAGAAGAAGATTGTAAAGCATTTACAGATGCTGTAGTACAAAAATGGGGTGGTATCGATATTTTAATCAACAATGCAGGAATAAGTATGCGTGCAATGTTTGCCGATTTAGATGTAAGTGTTATTAAAAATCTTATGGACATCAATTTTTGGGGAACGGTTTACAGTACCAAATTTGCATTGCCTTACATTGTTAAAAACAAAGGCACTATTGTAGGTATTTCTTCCATTGCCGGCTATAGAGGATTACCGGCACGTACAGGGTATTCTTCTTCTAAATTTGCGATGCAAGGATTTTTGGAAGCACTACGTACAGAACTGTTACACTCCAGTGTAAATGTAATGTGGGCATCACCAGGATTTACAGCATCTAACATTCGTAATACTGCATTATCTGCATCGGGTACCTCGCAAAAAGAAACTCCACTAAACGAAGACAAATTAATGAGTGCCGAAGAGTGTGCGCACATAATTTTAAAAGGTATCTTAAAGCGAAAGCGTACTATTATAATGACTACTCAAGGTAAGCTTACTGTATGGCTCAATAAACTGTTTCCGGCATTTATGGATAAAATGGTTTTTAACCATTTTGCCAAAGAGCCAGATTCGCCGTTAAAGAAGTAATTGTTGCTATATTGTACAACCGAAACAAACCGAAAATAGTGCTATTGTTAGTCATTTCGAGAGCCTCAATAACCGAGGGAGTTTTAGGACACTGAGGCTCTCGAAGTGCCCCAAAACAAAATTTCTGTTCACTAAAACTCTCGAAGTGAAAAAAACGAAATTTCTGTTCACTAAAGCTCTCGGAAAAGTGCCAAAAGGAAATTTCTGTTCACTGAGGCTCTCGAAGTGAAAAGAAAATTTCGAAGTGAAAAGATAATTATGAAGTGAAAAGGGTGTTTTTGAGATGTGGAATGAAAAGTGCCTAAAAATTCTTCTTAACTTGGTCGCCCGACGACGAGAGAAGGAGAAATCTAAAAATTTTGGTGATACATCGCTTTGCTCAATATGACAAGGACAAATAAACCCCATTTTATATACTGATAGTAATTGAACCTCCAAGCAACCTAAAATCTCTTTTTTCTTTTGCTAATTTTTCTATCCTACTCCATTTCTTTTTCTTTACTTTGCCTATATTTTATTTACAAAACAAATCTCTCATACAGATATGAAATACGAACACATTCCTTCTAAGCTATTTACACAAAACAGACAACGATTTGCTAAAAAAATGCAAGCCAATTCTATCGCTATATTTCACCCTAATCCGGTAGTGGCTGAAAATGGCGATGCGGTATATAACTACAAAGCAAACTCTGATGTGGTATGGCTTAGTGGTATCGTTCAAGAAAAAACATTTGTAATTTTATATCCCGATAATGCAGAAAAGCACGCTACCGAAATATTAGTAATCCAAAGACCTAACGAGCATCTCGAAAAATGGAACGGACACCTTTTGCGTAAAGACGAAGCACAAGCTATTTCGGGTATTAAGCATATTATTTATACCGACGAACTCGCAGCAGAGCTGCATCGTTGGATGCACCACGCAGACGGGGTATATCTTAATACAATCGAAAACGACAGAACAGCACAAGACATTATCCGCACCGACCTTTTGTTTATAGAAGAGTTTATGAAAAAATATCCACTACATAGATATTACAGAGCCGGTGTGATTGCTAAAGAACTTCGTGCTATTAAAACTAAAGAAGAAGTAGATGTATTAAAAAGGGCGGTGGATATTACACATAAAGCATTTGAGCGAGTATGTAAGTTTATAAAACCCGGCGTAATGGAGTACGAAGTAGAAGCAGAAATTATGCACGAATTTTTGCGTAATAGAGCTACTCGCAATGCTTACGGCAACATCATTGCCAGCGGAGACAGTGCCAGAGTATTGCATTATGTAGAAAACAATCGTGAATGTAAAGACGGAGATTTAATCTTAATGGATTTCGGAGCAGAATATGGTAATTACTGCGCCGACCTTACACGTACTATTCCGGTAAATGGTAAATTTACCAAAAGACAAAAGGAAGTGTATGACGCTTGTCTTAACGTACATAATTATTGCAAAGCCATTTTAAAACCCAATATCAATTATGCTGATTACATCAATAAAGTAAATGCAGAAATGGAAAAGCAATTGGTGAAAATTGGATTAATCAGCAAGCAAGATTTAAAAAACCAATCGCCCGAAAACCCTGCATACAGAAAATATTTTTATCACGGCATCGGGCATCATTTGGGCATAGATGTACACGACATAGGTACACGCAACCAACCCGTAAAAGCAGGTATGGTTTTTACAATCGAACCCGGTATATATATCGAAGAAGAACAAATGGGTATCCGTATCGAAAACAATTATTGGCTCACTCGTACTGGTAGTATAGATTTGTTTAAAGGCATTCCTATTACTACTGCCGAGATAGAAGCAGTAATGAAAAGAAAATAACAGATGAAAAAACGTTCCATTATCTTTTTGACAACTATTGTGCTTTTTATTTTAAGCTGCAATAATACGAAAGTACACAAAGACGGATTTACGATGCAGAGTGGTACTTTGATTTTTGGCGATTTACAGTGTGGCGATTTGTGCGATGCCATAGTTGACGTTACCGAATCTTACAACGATTTTCCGATGTCGCACGTAGGTATGTTAGTTTCGAGAGATACTATATTTGGCGTGTTAGAATCATTAGGCAAAGGCGTACAAATTACCCCCTTACACGAGTTTTTAGAAAAAATGCACAACAAAGTGTATTTAGCAAATATTAAAAATGCAGATTCTCTTTTTATTGCCAAAGCCATTACATTTGGATTAGAGCAATTAGGCAAACCCTACAACGATGAATTTGTAATGGATAATGGCAAATATTATTGTTCGCAATTAATTTATGATGCATTTAAGTTTGCTAATAATGGTGAACCTTTTTTTGCGTTAGAGCCAATGACTTACAAGACCAAAGGCACAGAAACTATTAATCCTGTTTGGGAAAAATATTTTAAAGAAATAGGCAAACCCATTCCCGAAGGCTTACCCGGCTGCAATCCCGGAGGGCTATCGCTACATCGGTATTTGGAAATGAGCTATCAAGATTTTAGCAGTTCACTCTTAGATGCATTGTAAAATCAATAAGTACCAAAAAAGCCAAATCATAAAATAATGATTTGGCTTTTTAATTGTAAAGTAACAATAGTTATCGTGCATTTAAAAATCGTAAAGAAGCGTGAAATTTTTTAGCTTCTCCTGCAATTTTAGCGGCTTTATCGGTGCCATTAATAATGCGTCTGGCATTTATCCAATCTTCTGTTTTGCCGTTAAAATAATTCTCTAAAGCTTTTCCTGTAAAATCTCCCTTACCGGTTATCCCTAAAGTCATTCCTTCGAGCATAATATTAGCAGCAATATCGTGCTTTAGAGCGAGTTCGGGTTTGTTAAGCAAATCTATACCTAATACTCTTCCCATTTTATCGTAATTCTCGTACCATGTTAATTGTACATACCCTCTTCCGTAGTATATTTTATCCGGTACAGTATATTTGCTACCATTCATTTTTATTTTCTTACCGTAGGTTCTGTTTTTACCTTTTCCGTACTCTTCTATGGGCTGCATAGTATAAGCAGTTTCGTGATAGGCTGTAGCTAAGATGTATGCTAACCAACGCAAATCTGCCAAGCCGGATTTTTCCCAACTGGACAGTATAAAATTAAGACCATCCACTTGTGATGTATTAATTGTAGTAAATAGTTTTTCTTTCCTTATTTGTGCAAAAAAGTATTCTTTATCTATCTTGCCATTAGTAGGAGTAGGGTCCTTTTTAGAAGCATTATGCACACGTTCGGTTAATATCTGCCAAGAATGTACACCCATAATACCATCTTGTACTAACTTGTTGTCTTTCTGGAATTGGATAACCATCCTTTCTGTGCCCGCTCCAAATTGTCCATCTACAGCAATATTATACCCCAATGTTAACAACATTTGTTGCATTAATTGTACAAACTCTCCCTTATCGCCTTTGCGTAAAGAGCCTTTAAGACTTCTGTTTTGGGCTAAGTTAAGGTCGCTTGTATTTTTCTTTTTGGCAAATAGTTCGTCAATAATTTTCCAAGTACCGGCACCTACTATACCATCTTGCTTTAGTTTATTGTCTTTTTGGAATTTCTTTACTGTATTTTCGGTATCTCTACCAAAGTAACCATCGGTGTCGGTTTTGTAACCAAGTTCGCTTAATCTGTGCTGAAGCAATGTTACAAACTCTCCTTGGCTTCTAAATTTTAAAAGGTCTTTACTCATAGAAATTTATTGATTGTTTTTAGTATGTGATGAAATAATATATCTAAAGTTAATCCAACGACCATAATACTAAATACATAGCAGTCTTATATTATCATGAATTAAGCTAATGTGATTCATTAAAATTCTAAATGGTAATCTAAAAGGGAGTCGGAATAATTGCGATTGTAAAAAGTCATTATGTTTATATTAATTTCTGTTTTTAATACGCCAATTCCTTTGCTGAAATACATAACTGTATTACCACAATCTTGATATTGTGGTATCAAGAAAAATTTAGCTTGGAGTGCATTATTTACTTTTACTACATCTGTGTATTCTTTGCCGTTTATGTTCATTACAGGTATAATTTCGACAATTTCTCCTTCAATCAATAAATCAAAATTGATACTTTGATAATTCATTGTATGTGTATTAGTCCACTTTTCTCCTACCTTTGGATTTTCTTTAGTTACAATTGCAGGTATATAATCTTTTTGTTCACCGGTGAGGTCAATCAACATTAAATATTTTTGCTCATTTTCTGCAAAATATTCCGGCGTTATCCATTTGGTATTGGTATCTGTAGAGGTATAATAATCGTATTCAAAATTATTTACAGTAGCTTTTTCTCCTTTGGCACTTCTAATAACTACCGCCCCCTCATTGGTGCCATAAAGCCACCAAGAGCCTTCAACGGTAGACATATATCCTTCAACTGTATTGTTATTGTTTTGATCTAAATTTTCATTATCTCCTTTTTTCTTTTTACAAGAATTAATTAATAGAAATAAACTAAACAAAGTGGCAATAGAAATTATTTTTTTCATTTTTTTTTATTTTAAGACCCCAAAAATATAAAATTAATTTCTAATTATTCAATCGTTTAGTAATTTATTATTTAGTTGTATCAATAATACAAATAGTGTTTAGCATTTTACATTTACTTACCTTTGCGCCAATTATTTTATATATATAACAGAATGGATTAAAAATGCAATTTCAATTAAGTTCAAAAAATAAGTAGTACAAAGCATTTTGAATTTTGAATTTGCATTTTTAATTTTGATTTTTCCAAAATGATAAGTAGAAGAAATATCCGTATTAAGGTAATGCAAGCGCTGTATGCCGTTGAGTCTTTGCACAGAGGTGATGTAGAAGATAATACGTACAGAGCTGCTTTTGATGAGAAAGTATTACAAGAAATCCAAAAGAAAGCAAAAGGCATTTTACAACAAAAATTGGATAATACTTCGGAGTTGTTTACACTGCTGATGTATTATATGGTAAAAGTAACGCAATATGCCGAAACCGATGCCGCAAACCGCTCAGCCAAATATTTGCCTACAGCAGAAGATTTAAATACAAGTATCAAAATTGCAAGCAACCAATACATCTGGAAAATTGCCGAAAATGCTACCTTTCAAGAAAAAGTTAAAGTAGCTAAAATAGAAATAAAAGCAGATATTGACAGAATAAAGGCTATCTATACCGAACTTAAAGAGAGCGAGGAGTATAAAAATTATTGTTCAGAAGATAGTAGAACAGAAGCGAGCGAAAAAAATATACTATTACATCTTTGGAAAACGATGATGTACCATAGCGAGTCGTTTAACGATTATATAAGCGACGATTACGACGATTGGGAAGACGATAAAGATATGATGGACATTCTGTTAGAAAATTTATTAAAGAAAAACAGAACGTATAATTTTTTGGAGTTTATTTCTAAAGAAAAAAAGGAATATGCCATTGCATTATCAGAAACGGTTTTGGAAAAAGACGAATACCTTTACGAAGAAATTGCCAAAAGGCTTAAAAATTGGGACTCTGAGCGTATTGCCATAATAGATTTTATTTTACTCAAAATGGGCATTGCAGAATTTTTGTATTTCCCAACCATACCGGTAAGAGTAACTATAAATGAATATATAGAAATAGCAAAAACATACAGCACCAATCAAAGCGGACAATTTGTAAATGGTATTTTGGATAATGTATTAAAGACATTTACCGAAGAAAATAAAATACGTAAAATAGCAAGAAACTAATGCTTATTACAAAGAGGATTGATTACCTTTGCCCGAATTTTTAAAAATAATAAAAAACTAAAAGATGAGTATGAGTGTATTAACCATAATATTACAAGGACAATCGGCAGGTGGTGGTTCGCCATTTGCAATGCCCCTTATGTTAATCGGTATGGTAGTGGTAATGTATTTCTTTATGATACGCCCACAACAAAAAAGAGCCAAAGAACAAAAGAAATTTGCTGACGGTATGACTACCGGAAACAGAGTAGTTACCACTTCGGGCATACATGGACGCATAGTACGTGCCAATGAAGACGGCACTATCGTTTTAGAAATAGACCGTAATACCAATATTACATTGGAGCGTCAAGCTATTTCTATGGAAATGACTCAGGCTTACCTGAAGAAAAATGCTGCTGCTGCGGCACCTGCTGTAGAAGCTGCAAAATAATATTATCAAAAAACAAGGCTTCTGAACTTATGCTTAAAGTAGGGATAACAGGAGGAATTGGTTCCGGTAAAAGTACAGTGTCGAAACTGTTTGGTTTGCTTGGCATTCCGGTTTTAGATGCAGACGATACTGCTAAATTGCTTATGGAAACCGATGCTGCTGTTGTCGCTAAAATAGTAGCTGCTTTTGGAGTACAATCTTATCAAAACGGACGGCTTAACCGTCCGTTTTTAGGGCAATCCGTTTTTGCTAATCCCGAAAAGCTACATCAACTCAATGCCATAGTACACCCTGCTGTTATCCAAAACGGACAACAATGGATGCAATCGCAGCAAAATGTTCCTTATGCTATTAAAGAAGCCGCTATCTTTTTTGAATCGGGCAGCTACAAAGAAATGGATATAATGATAGGGGTATTTACTCCTTTGGAAATGCGCATAGAAAGGGTAATGCAGCGTAACAATATTAGCAGGGAGGAAGTGCTGCAACGTATTGCCAACCAAATGGACGAAGACGAGAAAATGCAAAGATGCGATTATATAATCGTTAATGATGGCTCCCAATCATTAATGCAACAGGTGGAAAAAATAGATGCAATACTTACAAAATCTGCAAGTAAATAAATAATGTGCTGATAAATTGCAGATTTGCTGTTAAGAAATAAAATATAAAAATATATTTACCAACACCATTGTTGCTTTTTTACTATTGATTGTATCCCTTTATATTACATCCTGTTAATCAAACCAATTCAATTAGAGAATTATTATTGAATTATTTTCAAAAGAACTATTTTTGGATTTTGAAATTAGTGTTAGGTTAAGAGTATTATGATGCATAAAACATACCGAAACCGCCGTTGTTGGTGTTATCACCAACAACACAATATGCTTAACTTAACATTAGTTTACACCCAAACAATACAAACAGAATTTTCTTTTCAAAATGAACCTATCAAGAAAGCCGATTGTAGCACGTATGGACTGGAGCATTGTTTTGCTTTATTTGATATTGGTATTAACGGGAATTACGGCAGTTTATTCTTCGGAATATACAAGTTTTAGCGAACCTTTTTTCAATTTCAGTAAAAGCCATATGAAGCAGTTTGTATGGTTGGGTATTTCTTTATTTATTGGCTTAGTTATTTTACTTACAGATAGTAAGTTCTTTTTATCGGCAGCTTATTTGTCTTATACCTTAGGTATTTTGCTATTATTGGCTACATTTGGTTTGGCATCAGAAGTAAAAGGCTCTCTCAGTTTTATTAAAATTGGCAGCTTTACTTTTCAGCCGGGCGAAGCCTGTAAAATATTTACCGCTATGGCATTAGCACGCTTTTTGGCAACGGCAGACACTAATTTTAAATTACTCAAAGACCGATTAATAGCCGCTGCTATAGTAATGATTCCTTGCCTCATCATCATTCTGCAAAACGAAACGGGATTGGCATTGGTATATCTTGCTTTTTTCTTACCGATGTACCGAGAAGGCTTACCCAATGCGGTTATTATTGCGGGTTTTTCGGCTATTGGTTTAGTATTGGCTACGCTTTTAGTAGAGCAAATACCACTGCTGATAATTATTACTGCAATAGCTATTTTCGTATTGTTTATTTACCGTAATTACCTTATCCGCAACAAGATTATTTTTGTTATCGTAATTGGTTCGTGGGTATTAGCGGTTTTGTTTTCGCAGGTAATCGTGCCTTATGCATTTAAAAAAGTAATGCAACCACATCAGGTAGAGCGTATCTATTCTATGTTAGGGCAAGACGTGCCACAAGAGTATATGCGCCCCGGCAGGAAAGCAAAAAAAGATGCCGATTATAATGTACGACAATCGAAAATCGCCATTGGTTCGGGAGGAATTATGGGTAAAGGATTAATGAACGGTACGCAAACCAAGTATTCTTTTGTGCCGGAGCAGCATACCGATTTTATATTTTGTGGTATTGGAGAGCAGTTTGGATTTGTTGGCAGCACGATATTAGTGATTTTATACTTGCTATTAATGTTGCGTATAGTCTATGTTGCAGAGCGACAGCGTTCCGTATTTAGTCGGGTGTATGCTTATTGTGTAGCTTCTGTATTGTTTTTTCATTTTGCCATTAATCTCTCTATGACTATGGGCTTAGCTCCGGTAATTGGTATTACTTTGCCAATGTTGAGCTATGGAGGTACATCATTGTTATCGTTTAGTATTTTTATCTTTATACTTATCCGCTTAGATGCAGACAGGCACGTATTGTTAAGGTAAGGGAGATTGTCCTGCTTAATTTGTAAATAAGACCATAATTCAACTAATTCTTTTTGTAACCACATTTCAACGAAGCTCCATAATCATATAGGAATATAGGGTTGTTGATTAATGTTTCAAAATGCTAAGACTACAAAATGCCGCATAGGGCTTGCTAAATAGCTCAATGGCAATTATATTATTGTTTTTATACCATGTATTATAGATTTGTCAATCGTTTTATTTCGTTGCATAGATTTTATGTAAATAATATAATAAAGCATTAATGCCACGAATGCACGAATATCTATTCGTGCATTCGTGGCTAATTGTTTGTAGGGTGTGCTTATTTCATTTTAGCATTCCAAATGATTATTACAGACAAAAGTGCTGTAAGTTTTTTGGGGTATTATTGCAAACTCCTTTGCAGGTAAAATGCCTCAACCCATTTGAAATACTTGTAAATAAATTGGTTTGTGTTATGAAGGAAGCCTCCATTACAATTAAATCCTCACATTATTCTAATGCTCGGTAAGATTGGATTGGTAATGAAATTATAGAGTTTTAGTTATGTCGGGATTGCTTTCAACTATTCTCTTTGAGACCAAAAAATAAAGATAAAAATATCTCAAAAAATTTTAGATTAACTTCGTTAGTCGCAACTGTTTTTCCTATTGGATAATAAATTACTGTGTTGTGAATTGCTTTCAAATTTTTGATTAACTTCGTTAGTCGCAACAGAATATCCTACAACTCAATTTCAATAAGGGTTTTAGGATATTTTATTTTCAAAAAAAATGAAACGAAAATCATTTTTCTAACCATCTAATGGCAGTTTTTTATGATGAGTTGTTGGAAATAAGACACAACAACGGTGAGCGATGTAATTAGATTTTAGAGATTACTTCGGGTTTTTATAGATTTTTGTAAACCTGTTTTAGGACGAGACAGAGTAATTACAATAAATTTAAAACATCTCTAATTGTTGTACCGTAGCCGGGGCTGTTGCTTTTTCTTTTCCCCTAAATATTTCCATTTCGCCAAATTGCTTATCCGTAATACAGATAATACCAACATTGCCTCGTTCCGGCAAAAGTGTTTTTACCCTTTTAATATGCACTTCGGCATTTTCTCTGCTGAAACAATGTCGAATGTATTTACTGAACATAAACATCTGAAAGCCGTCATCTATTATTTTCTTACGAAATTGTGATGCCCTTTTGCGGTCTGCCTTACTATCCGTAGGCAAATCGTACATAACTAATACCCACATAACTCTATACGCATTTAATCGGTTTAACATAATATAGTATGATTGGTTAATAATTATATTTTGGGGTAAATAGGTTTCGCTAACTCTCCTTCAAAACATTTGGACAGGGAGGCTGTAGTGCGACTGACTGCATTCATTAAGGGACTCGTTACGCCATCTATTGGTACATCTATTGCCGGTATGGTCAATAAAATTTGCTTGGTTTCCGGAGTTAATTCTGCTACATTATATCCTTTTTGTATGAGGTCTAAAACTATTCTGTCCACATAAGGTCTGTAAGGTTCCATTATATCGTCTGCAAGGCAATAGGCATTGTACTGATTACGATGAAAAATACCCAATGTTGGCATTAAGCCCGAACCGACTAAGGCTCTGGCAACTATGGCTCTGAGTATGGCATACCCATAATTAAAGAGTGCATTTGGTGGCTCGCCTATTCTTTCTCGGATAAAATGTGGATTGTCCGGAAAGATGTGTGTCCAATAAAAAACCGCTGCTCTGGCTTCTATATTGCCTATATCGCCGCTTTTTACTTGCTTGGATAATTGTAGTAAATAATTGGCATTATCTTTTGAAGTACACGCTAATACACCTGCTTGATTAGCTACTTTTGCTTGTACTGTATATTGCCATAATTTCTTTTTGAGCGGTATTGATGCCTCTACTTGTGCTTGGTATCTCTGGCTTTGCAAGGTATGTCCATCTAAAGTAAGCATTAAGCCTAATGGGTGGTGTCGGTCATCACAAGAGATAATAGCTACATTGTTGTGTAATAATTTGCAGATTAAATTTTGTGTAATCGTTATCTGGTTATTGTCTAATATTACTACTCCTACATCTTCTATAGGCACTGTAACCGGAATGTCTGTCTCCGGTTTATTAATAACCAATTGCTTATGTTTTAAGTTTAGATAAGCAGGATTTCCAAAATAAAGTGTACGTTTTATCATATCGGTTATTGATTTTGCAAGGCAATCTATCCATACACATCACTACGATAAATATCGGGTGCATCATCGGCTCTTTGTTCCGACAAAATATTGTTGATTAATTTTTGACTGGGACAAATCAGTGTTGTGTATATTTCTATTGCCAGAGTTTCGTAAAATTCTTTGTTCAAATCCTTTTGACTGACAAAAGCGTTTAAAGTTACATTGGCATCTATCATATTGGCAAGCACAATGTTTTCGTAAGCGGCGATATAACCCAATTTGTGTTTTCCAAAATAGATTTCGATAGCAAAACTATCGTAAAGATTCTCTTGTTCTCTTTTTAAAATAAGTTCGTCGCCTTCCTTGATGTTTGATTTTATTGTATCGAAATCGTAATGCTGTAATCCACGAATATAGTTGTCGTAAATTTTTATGTTTTTGGTTTCTATATAGGAGTTTCCGGGGATAAATATACCCCCGGCTGCTAATCCTAAATTTTTGAGAAAGTCGGAACGTTTCATCGTTTTTATTATTGCAAATTCAATTTACTTATTCTATGAAGAAAAGACATCTAAAAGTGTTGCATTGATTTCATCAATATCAAAAGGATATGTTTCTTCATAAGTATCATCGTCTAAAATTCCATACCATTCAAGATGTTCTCTGTCTTCTTCAGTTTTATTCTTTTTGTGTGACATTGCTATCAAATTATAAAAACCAGGATAGCTACCACAATCATCAATAGGTGCTGCATTTTCTCCTTTTATACACTTAGGAAATAAAACTTCTTCTTTTGGTTTCTGCAACACGGTAATAATATGATGCCAATCATCACCGAAATCATAAATGTAATTCATCTTCTTTTTTTGCCCGTTGAAATAATCCGAAAGTAATGCTTTTTCAGAATCGAATTTTTCATAACGATTGGAAAAAAAGTCATCGTCATCATCTTCATATATGGGAGCAATAGAATCACTTCCATAAGGTGCACCGACATTGAATTGATACAAATGAGTGTCGGTCCAATTCATAACCAACTGTATAACGATGTGTAGCTGATGAAAATTAAAGTTTTCCGGAACAATAACCGTTCTATAGACTTTTGGGTCTGTGTAGTTTAATGTGATTTTTAATTTGTGTGCCATTGTTTTTATGCTTTTGAAATGTTACCTAATCGGTTGACTTTTGGTTTCTAACATACTTTATAATTTATAACTTCATATTACTTCAACCATTTTATAGTTCCGTCCATTTCAATTTTAAAATCGTAGCCTTCAACAGCGAAATCTAAATAGTCTTTTGTGTACAATAGCTTATGCCAAGGTTTCCCATTATTGTATTTGATGCTATCACCAATCTTTTCTGTAAAACCATTTTTTCCTCGCTTTCCATAAGTCGTTTCCTTGAAAATACCTTTTTCGGGATAATCTTCCATTTGTTGTTTTTCATCTCTTGCATCTATATGATGTAAGAATGTAACTTGACTACCCGCAAATTTTACAACTTTATACGTTCTATAACCTAATCGTTTGTTGTAGGCATCACTCTTTTCGGATTCTTGCATTTTTAGTTCTTCAAGATTTTCGTCATAGAAGATGACTTTCATTCCTGCTTTTAAGATTACATAAGGTGTTTGTTTATTCCCATTTGCATCAATGATTACTTGATTGTTTTTATCTTTTCTGAAAATTTGAAGCTGCCCTTTTTCATCAACTAAGTCGAACTTCTTCAATTGAGCAACATCAAAAAGATTGATAATTTCTAATTCTCTGTCTTTTTTGAGATTTTGCTTCTTGTCAATGAAATCATTTTTGTAGTACGCACAAATAAAATTTTCTCCATTCGCAGCCCAATAATGCTGTTTATATTCTTTATCAGAAAGATTGGTTTGTTTTTTAATTGCTAATGGCTCCGAAACGCTTGCCCAAACACGAATGTGACGGATTTTATTTCCGTGAGGGTTACCGTTTCGGTCAAGTAAATAAATCCCTTCTTCAAATGCTTTTTTGAAATTTCCTGCTCTTTTTATGTTTTCCTGTATTTGTTTTTTCAGTCCTTCATCAACAATTTTATCTACACCTGTAAAGTCAGCATTAAACGGAACTCGCAACACGTATTTTACATTATCTTCCTGAATAAACTTACCGTTCTCATCTTTTTCAATGTTGCCTTTCTCACCACGCTTTGCAGGTTTTATTGCACCATAAAAAGTTTCTTGGTGCAGTTGTCCTCTTATTGTATCACCTGTTGCCCATCTGTTTTTTCCGTCAATGATTACCTCTTTTCCTCGTTTGCGAACTTTTCGTTTTGCAGGCGTTAGTTCTTGGTTATTTGTGATGTTGTTGATTAAAACGTTGTCATCAATTCCGAAGACAAATTCTCGTTTGAAGCCTTTGTATGGCTCTTCTGTAAATGTGGCTTTGGAATTTTTCTCTTTGGCTTCGTAATATCTTTCTAAAATTTCATCACGTTTGACGGCAACAGGAATAAGTGTTAGCACTGCTGCATCTTTGGCGTGATGTGAATGCTTGCTTCGGTCTTTCTTTTCATCAGAAGCTTGCAGTTGGTATATTTTCCTGAACTCAGCCGTAATACTTCCTTTTTGCACATCTACTTTATCAAAATACGTTTTCAGGTAATGAAACGCATATTTTGAAATCAGCTGCGTATCTACTTTTTGACTGTTTTTAAAACCACTTGTAATTTCGGTAATGATAAATCGGTCTAATTTGTTTTTCCAATAATCCAACTCCATTTGCCATAAATGACGTTGACGGATAGCATCATCTTTCCAAGTTTTATCGGCAGCTTTTTTTGATTTTGTTTTCCAAAAATCAATTTGCTGTTTGATGCGTTCTACTTTTTCTTTCCAAGCATCTAAACGTGGAAGAATATCTGAACATTTTCCAACACTTCCGCCAAAATCGTATTCCTTACCGTAATTAAGAAGTTGAGTAGGAATTTGATTTTTCTTTATGGTTCGGTTATAATCGGCATAACACACGGTAAGATTAGCCAACGAATTGTCAAATGATTTGCTTCTCGGAACGGTATGCTCAAAATCAATTACATTTTCGTTGAATAAATCTGTCAATTTGATAAACTTACCTGTATATAAACACTGATAGCCTTGCTCTTTCCACAAACGGTATTTGTCAATCAATTTCTTTCCGTGTCCGCTCCACCTTACCGCTTCATCTTTTTCATTAGATTTTTTCTTTTTCTGCTTTCCGTTTTCATTCTCCTCCATTTCTACAACCTCAGGAAGTATTTGTTCTGTATTTTGTTCGTAGAATAAACGCATTTTATCAATGTCGTCATCGCTGTTAGGATTAGCAATTGCAGTAAAGTTTTCTTTCTTCGCATCATTCAAAAGTTGTGTAATTACTTCCGCAAATTCCTGATTTTCGGTTTCTCGTTGTCTTTGCCACGTTTCAATCGCCCAACGTTTATTGGCATAGTCTAATTTTCCTTTATCATCTCTCGCAACTTCTACTACAATTCTTGTCTCATTATCTATCTGATTCGTTTCAATCATATAATTCATCAGCTTGCGTAATTCGTGAAGTGTACGCATTGCCATTGGGTTTTTGAATGAACCTGTTTTCGGACTACCTAATTTTAAAACTCCGTCTTTGTCTTCTTTTGCAGGCGGATAAATGTTGATTTCTGACGGATGATATATTTTTTGAAGTTGCTTATCATCTATATTAAAATTTAGTTGTAAAAACTCACCTAAGGTGTCAATCAACTTAGGCAAGCGATAATAGCCTGTGTCTGTTTTGTAGTAATTCTTTTCGTTTGATTGAACCGCTACGATACGTTCCTTACACCCAATATCTCGCACAATACCTTGTTTGGAAAAATAAGCCTGATAACAGTCTTTTACCGTATCGAGAATATGCTGCTTTTCTTCATCAGAAAAACCATTCCATTTGTTCGCTCCAAATTGCTCTTCAATAGCGGTTTGAATATCTTGAAAATCGCTGTCAGCTAATTGGTAGTCATTATTCCTATGTCCGTGCCTTTCGGTTACTTCTATATTTTTATGTTTGGAAACAAGACTATTTACAATATTGAGTACTGTTTTTTGATTTCTGTTTTCAGTAATAACGCCACTAATGTTATCAAGTAAAAATTGCTCGTTTTGTTGCCACAATTCTTTGCCGATTATTTCGGGAATGTTTGCCAATAAAACCGCTTCTGTGTATATCAATCCCTTTTCCAAAAACACATTGATTTTGTTGATAGCATTCAAACTCAACATTCCGTAACCAACGGGGCAAGCATTCCAAGCAATGACAAATTGTTTTGTTTTTTCTGCATCAAGTTTTAGTTTACTTTCTGCAAATTCCGATACAAATTCTAGGTCTTCGTAACTAAACAAAACGTGCCATATATCTTCAATGTCATAAATTGCTTTATCTGATTTTGGAGCTTTGGCTTTTTCAATTTTTACATTCAAATAATCATCGCCAAAAATGTCTTTCAGCCTTGCAGAAACAGGGCAAGCCGTAACGGTTGTTTTGGGTTTGTAATTGAGCTCCCAGTTTTTGCCTTTTTTCTTTAAGAATGTAACTATTTCAGAAAATGGAAAATATCCTTTTGATTTTCTGAAAAACAACTCAGCATAAATCTCTTGTTTCAGTTCAAGTGATAATTGTTTCCACTCATTATTTTCTTTGTATTTGATATTGTTCAAAAACGACCACGCTCTGAATGTTTCAAAACTTGGGTGGCTGATAGGTACACGGTATTTATTAGGCTCTAAGGTACATTTTCCAATCAGACCTTTTTGCGAACGCAAAGGACGTTTGTAGAAAATAGTCCCGCCTATGTAACTTTTTTCTTTTCCGTTTCTGACAGTTTTAAACACAACACACATTGAAATATAGAGCGCGTGTTCAACCCCTAATCCTTGAAACTGAAAAATATGTTTGATTTCGTCTTTGTAGTTTTCACGGATAGCATATTGGGCAATAGCTTCACGCACTCTAACCTTGTCTGTTTCCAACAAAGCAAACAACCACCCGATTGTTTTCGCTTCTTTATATTTCTCAAATAACTCAGTGATAACTTTGTTTTTCTTCTTTTCAGAATATTGCAAATTCAATACTTCGTCATTTTCATTGGTTTCTTTTTCTTTTACATCATCAGCACCTTTGCGGCTACTCTTAAAACCTCTACGTTGAGCAATATGATACAATGCCCTGCCTAATTTGAAGCGGTTTTCTTCTTTCGCAAAATCCAATTTCGTTTCTGCCAACTCTTTGCGAAGTTGATAAGGACTTCTATAGTCGGGCTTTCCGTCATTGTTAAAATCTAACTTTATCCACGCATCAAATGCGGTGTTCCAAACAGGATAAATTCTACCGGCATTATTGTTTTTATGGGCTTCTTCTTTATTATAATGCCGCCATTTGTTTAAATCTTCGATAGATAAAGGGCAATATCCTTCGTCTATCAAATGTTCAAGCGTAGACCAAAGTCGGTATTTTCGGGCTTGATATAATCTTCTTGCAGAACGTTTTTTTGTTCGTTCAGCAGCATAAGAGTATTCGCCTGTTTTACCATTACCAACCCCTCTATTAAAGGTCAATACGCCAAATTTTTCAATTTGATTTTCTGTTAAATCAGGATTTCTCAATGCCCAACCAATAGAGTTAGTACCTAAATCAAGTCCAAATATTTTACTCATAATCGTTTATTTCATTTAAAATCTTATCTTTGCTGCGCAATTCACAATAAGGCTATAAGCCGAAGAATTCTCAGCCTTGCTTCGGTGGGGCTTTTTTTATTATACTAAAACCTATTTTATCCTAATGCGTTCATTGGGGAAATGATTTTTATCCCGATTTTAAGCCAACAAATATAATATATTTTATTATTAATCCTACCCTAAATCTATTGTAATACATTTTCAATTTAATCTTTACCTTTGAGCCTATGCGCGAAGGTCAATTTATAAGCAAAAACAAAAACAGATGGGAAAGCTATAGTGCGCCCTCTAACGACCCCGACGAATTAGCCAAAAGATTTACTTACCTTATAGACGATTTGGGCTATGCCAAAACACATTACCCCAAAAGCAATACCGTAAAGTATATTAACAGTATGGCTTCGGGTATTTATCTTTCTATCTATAAAAATAAAAAAGAGAAAAGTAACCGATTAGTAGAATTTTTTAAAACAGAAGTACCTCTTATCGCATTTAAACACCGCAAAATTTTACTGTACTCCTTTTTGTTTTTTACTGTGTTTATGGCAATAGGTGTATTTGCCGCATGGAAGCATCCGGAGTTTATAAGTAGCATATTAGGCGATGGCTATGTAGAAATGACCGAAAGCAATATCAAAAACGGCAAGCCCTTTGGAGTTTATGGTATGGAAGATTCTTTTATAATGTTTATACGAATTGCATTCAATAACATAAGAGTAGCATTGTATTGTTTTTCGATGGGGATATTTCTTTCGGTTGGCACTTTGTACATACTTATTAGCAATGGATTAATGGTTGGTGTATTTGAGCAGATGTTTATACAGCACGGATTGGGTACAAAATGGGTGTTGGTGGTTATGATACATGGTACATTAGAGTTATCTTCTATTGTTATTGCAGGAGCAGCAGGTATGATTATGGGTAATTCTATTTTGTTTCCGGGTACATATAGTCGCAAAACTTCGTTTATGCGCGGCGCTAAAGATGGGCTAAAAATCCTTATTTCTACTATACCCATACTTGCAGTGGCGGCATTTTTTGAGAGCTATATTACCCGACACGAAAATATGCCGATAGTGTATAGCATTATAATTCTAAGTTCTTCTGCTCTTTTTATTGTGTGGTATTTTTTTATTTACCCCCGAATAGTAAATAGGAAATTGCAGGCTCAAATTATTACTATGAACTAATCTATTATTACACCTTCTATCTTTCCGATGCTATTTTAAAATTTATACCGAATAATGGATAATAACAACGTATATACATACAATACTTTAACACTTCCCGACACTACAGAATTAGCATATATAGACATTGGGAAAGGAGGGCAAATTATCATCTTTTTACATGGTATTGGCAATGTTTCGTTTGTATGGCACAAAAACATTGCCGAACTAAGCAAGCAGTATAGGTGTATCGCTGTAGATTTGCCCGGCAATGGGCGTTCTTCTCTCGTTGATATGGAATACTCTTTGTCTTATTTTGCAGATAGTATAGCCTTTTTAATACAACAATTAAATTTACAAAAAGTACATCTCGTAGGGCATAGTATGGGAGGGCAAACGGCTATGGTATTTTCGTTAAAATATCCGCAATTGCTCCATTCTTTAATCCTATGTGCCCCTGCCGGATTCGAAGCATTTAATGCATGGGAAGCAAAATTGTTTGAAGTAATGATGACTTTTGTAGATGTAAGCCAAAAAGAAAATCATTTTACAAATGCTATAACTTTAAGTTTCTATAACCGCCCCAAAGATATTGGCGATTTAATTAGTGCAACCGTACAATCGCTACAAGGTAAAGATGATACTTTGTATAGAAATATGCTGGAACATTGCGTAAAAAGCATGGTAAAAGACAAGATAAGTAACCGTTTAAGAGAAATACACACACACACATTAATACTATTTGGCTTACAAGATAATTATATACCTATTAAAGCTATCCATCCGCTTAAATCTACACGCTCTATTGCATTACAAGCTGCTGCTAATCTTCCTGATGCGCAATTAAAATTATACGAATCTTGCGGACATTCTATTCAATGGGAAATGCACGAAGAGGTAAATAAAGATATTATTGCATTTATAAATAGTAGGTAAATTTTTTTGTAAAACACTCTATCGTCTTACCTTTTAATGCCATAGTATTTTTTCAAAATTCCATTTACGATTACGGTATCTCTTGTTTTGCGGATACTGTCTTGTGTACGCTGGTCGGCGGTTTTCATTAACCAAAGCATTTTGTCTTTTTCTCTCTGTAAAGAGTCGATAGTATAAATGTATTTTTTAATCGTGTTGGAGCTATACATTCTTTGTTCTATCGCTGGTCGTTTTACGGTATCGGTCAAGTATTTTTCCATCATCAGACTGGCTACCGGACCTGCCCAAGTAGCACCATAACCCGCATTTTGCACTATTACGGCAAGCGCAATCTTAGGGTCTTCGGCAGGAGCAAAGCACACAAAAACAGAATGGTTGTCTAACTTAACTGTTTTACCATAAATAGATGCATAGTTTTCTACCGTTCCGGTTTTAGCAGCTACATTAATTCCGGGAATTTGTGCTATTTTACCTGTGCCTGCCCTTACCACATCTACCATACCGTCTATAACTGCCTGATACGAAGAGTCGGGAATGTGTGTTACTTCATGTTTTATCAAATAAGGCGCAAGCATACTATCCTTAGGATTATTGCCAATTTTTCTTACAAAATGTGGTGTGTAATAATATCCTTTGTTTGCTATTAAGCACATAGCATTGGCTAATTGCAAAGGGGTCATTGTAATTTCTCCTTGCCCCATGCCTACTACGGTCATATTACAGCTGTTCCAACGGTTATCGTATCTTTTATTAAAAAATGCAGAATCGGGTATAAAGCCTGAGTATTCTCCGGTAATATCTACACCTAATCTATGCCCTAAACCAAAATTAGTAAGGTATTCGTGCCATTTTTCTACACCTACTTTTACATTGCCCCATTTTTTGGCATCTACTGTTAATCTAAATGCGTGGCAAAAATAAGAGTTGCAAGAGTTAGCCATTGCTACTCTAAGATTAGCTGCATGTCCAGCATTACTGTGTGTACAGCCTATACGCCTGCCACAATTATAATAACCACCACCGCAACCCATTCCAAATGAAGGGGTAATAGCACCTACATCTAATGCAATAAGTGCTGTAATAGGCTTAAATGTAGACCCCGGAGGGTATGTAGCTTGTGTGGCTTTGTTAAATAGGGGTATGGTATGGTCGAGATAGAGCTTATTGAAATTTTTGCTAAAATCGGCTCCTGTTAATAGGTTGGGGTCGTACGAAGGTGCAGATACCATTGCTAATATTCCACCTGTTTTAGGGTCAATAGCTACTACACTGCCTATCTTTCCTTGCATTAATTTTTCGCCATAAGCCTGTAAATCACCATCTAAAAATAACTCTATAGATTTACCCCCAATTGCAGGAGTGTCTAATTCTCCATTTTTATATCTGTCGCGTGGTCTATTGCGTACATCTCGCACCCAATATTCTACTCCACGTTGTCCGCGTAACACTTCTTCGTAAACGCTTTCTAATCCATTAATGCCTACATAATCGCCCTGCCTGTAAGATGCATAACGAGGGTCTTCGAGGCGCGATGGGCTTATTTCGTTGATATACCCAAATACGTGCGCTCCAATACCAAGTGGATAAGAGCGTGTAGTTCTTTCTATCATCTCGAATCCCTGAAACTGATAAATATTTTCTTGCAGTTTGGCATTTTGTTCTTCGTTTAATGCCATCTGAAATACACTCGGACGATGATAACCATTCTTCTTAGTTATCTTATTCATTTCTTGTTCAAATGTTTGGGGGGTAATGCCCATAACACTGCAAAAGAGTAACGTGTCTAAATTTTTAATTTTATTGGGGGTTACAGACAGGTCGTAAGAGAGCTGATTGATTAATAAATTTTTACCGTTTCTGTCTAATATTTCTCCCCTTGCCGGAAACACTACTTTACGCAATATAGCTTGGTCGTCGGCTAATATTTTATATTTATCATCTACAACCTGAAGCATAAACAAGCGCACAATTATTACTAATGCCATTGCTGCAAACAATGTGCCTATTATCCAAGTTCGAGGATTATGAGTAGAATTATCAGACATTTAATCAGAAATAAACAATATCTCTGCAAAGATAGGTAACCTCTTTATTATTTTTATGATTGAATAAAGTAATAATTAAGGTTTTAAAATTGAAAACTAAATATGCAAACTTAATACGCTTAGTATCTCCCTTTCTTACACTATAACCGGGTCTAAATCTACTACGTGGCAGTTTTTACAAAATTCGGGGGTTTCGTTTTTGTACCACATTTTACGGAAAGTTTGGTAATCTTTGGAGTTAAGGCAGGTCATTAATCCGTCTTCGAAAACATTGCCAAAGTTTAGCTCTTTAGGGAATGGTTTAGCACAGCATGGAGTTGCGTAGCCGTCCCACGAAACGTAAAAGTGCGACCAAACTAAATCACATTTTCTAAATCCTTTAGGTGCCTCTATATCCCAGGCAGAAAATTCCATTCCTTTAAACTCTTTAGCCAATTCTTTAGCTCTTTTTAGTTCTCTCTTAAACTCCGGCGACTGAAAGAAATCGTAATAACTTTTATCGAATGTAGTAATAGAAGCCACATTAAACGGCGTAATATTTACATATTTTACCCCTAAATCCCCTGCAAGTTGTACCATATCTGCCATATTGTGGTAGTTCTCTTTTATAGCCACAAAATTGAAAAATATACTTGCCCTTTTACCTCTACAAGTCTCCACAATCTCTTTTACATTCGTATAAAAATAATTAAAGTCGGATTTAAGTCTTACTTTTTCATATACTTCGTAAGTACCATCGATAGACACCTGAATGGTATCTATCTTATCTGCCAATTCTTTAACCATAGGTACGCTAATCGGCAAGTGTGCATTGGTAGAAATGCTGATAATAATACCATCGTTTTTGGCTCGGATATAATCTACAATTTCGGGGAGTTTTTTAAACATAAAAGTCTCGCCTAATCCGGTAAGCCCAATAGAATCTACATAAGGAAAAGCCTCGTCCACTACTTTTTTCATCTTTTCCATATTCATAAAGCCTTTAGCCATTTGGTCGCCGTAGGCATACTCGCGCGGACAGGTAATGCAAGCCAAATTACAATGATTGGTAACTTCTATCATTAAAGAAGAAGGGTGAGCTACCTTAGGGCTTTTGATGGCAGTTAAATAAAATCCATACAACTTATTGATGCTGTATTTTATAAAATTAATACCACTTGGTAGCTTTTTAAGCCTAACCCACGCTTTTCGTAGCCTTCTTAATGTTACTCTGTTTGCCATTTGTTTATTATAACTCCTTATTCTCTATTAAGAGCCTAAAAATGATTTGTACTATCTGCAAAGGTATGTTAATTTTAAAAATGGTTAGTACTCAATTCATTTTGGATAAATTTCTGTCCCATTTTCCAAAACCTTTTATTCGTACCTTAGCCCGCTCAACACACAGTGGTATATATGGAAAAGAAAAAACTGTTTTTATTAGATGCAATGGCATTGGTGTATCGTGCTTATTACGCGCTGATTAATAGCCCTCGAATAACAAGTAACGGGCGCAATACCAACGCTCAATTTGGATTTACTAACACACTTTTCGATTTAATAAAAAAAGAAAATCCTACACATATAGGTGTAGCTTGGGATACACACGCACCCACAGAAAGGCATACAGACTTTGCTGATTACAAAGCTAACAGACAAGAAGCTCCCGAAGATTTACTCGGTGCCATTCCCGATATTAAAAAGATAATTGCAGGGTTTAATATTCCTAACTTAGAGCTCGACGGTTACGAAGCCGATGATATAGTAGGCACATTAGCATTACAAGCTGCACAGGAAGGTTTTGATGTGTATATGGTAACGCCCGATAAAGATTATGGACAAATTGTTAGAGAAAATATCTTTATTTACAAACCCGGTTACAAAGGTGGCACTTATGATATTTTGGGAGAAAAAGATATTTTAGAAAAATGGGGCATAAGTAACATTTCGCAGGTAATAGATATACTCGGATTAATGGGCGATGCGGTAGATAATATTCCCGGTATAGCAGGTGTAGGCGAAAAAACTGCTGCCAAACTACTTGCCGAATACGGTACTTTAGAAAATGTACTCGATAATGCACACAACATTAAAGGTAAGCTCGGCGAAAAAATTATGGCAGGAAAAGAAAATGCCATTCTTTCTAAAAAATTAGCTACCATTATTACTAATGTCCCCATCGGTTTTGAACCATTAGAATTGCAGCTCACTAAGCCTAACGAACAAGCACTCAACGACATTTTTAACGAACTCGAATTTAGAAATTTAGGGAAAAGAATTTTAGGTGCAGACCCTGTTGTCAATAAAAATACTTCGCAACAGCAAGACCTTTTTGGAACAGTTAATACCAATACTCCTCAAGCAGCCCCTACCCAAAACGATTTGTTTGCAGATAATCAATTTGCAACCATTGATAATACAGCACACGAATACCATCTGTTAGAAACACTCGAAGACATTGCTAAATTTGTAACCGAAGCGGTGCAGCAAAAAGAAATTTGTTTCGACACCGAAACTACCTCTTTAGATGCAATAGACGCTAAGCTTGTAGGGCTAAGTTTTTCTTGGGAAAAAAATAAAGCATACTACCTCCCTTGTCCCGATGATTTTAGTGGTACCCTAAGCAGATTAACACAACTCAATGTGCTTTGGGAGTCGGAAGATATACTATGGATAGGACATAATATTAAGTACGATATTATGGTATTGAAAAATTATGGTTTTGCTTTTAGCGGTAAGTATTTCGATACGTTATTAGCGCACTATGTAGTAGAGCCGGAAGGCAAGCGCAATATGGATATGCTCAGTATGAAATATCTTAATTACCAACCCGTAAGCATAGAAACACTTATTGGTAAAAAAGGAAAAAACCAAGGTAATATGCGCGATGTACCCATAGAAAAAGTAAAAGAATATGCAGGAGAAGATGCTGATATTACTTTTCAATTAAAGCAGGTATTCGAGCCCCAAATAAAAGAAGAAGATGTAGCAGAATTGTTTTATGAAATAGAAAATCCTTTAGTGCAGGTATTGGCAGCTATGGAGTACGAAGGCGTAAATTTAGATGTGCCTTTTCTGCAAAATTACTCCAACGAAATAGCTAAAGAAATGCTCGAAGCAGAAAAAAATGTGTACGAGCAAGCAGGAGTTACTTTTAACTTAGCATCACCCAAACAGTTGGGAGAAGTACTTTTCGATAAAATGAAATTAGACGAAAAAGCAAAGAAAACCAAAACGGGACAATATGCTACCGGAGAAGATGTGCTGCAAAAATTAAGACACAAACACCAAATTATTGAAGATATTTTAATCTACAGAGAACTTAGTAAATTAAAATCTACTTACTCCGATGCACTGCCGCTAATGGTTAATGGCAAAACAGGAAGAGTACATACTTCGTACAGTCAGGCGGTAGTAGCTACCGGAAGGCTTAGTAGTAATAACCCTAATTTACAAAACATACCCATACGTACCGAACGTGGAAGAGAAATAAGAAAAGCATTTATAGCCCGCGACGAAAACCACGTTTTACTTTCTGCCGATTACTCTCAAATAGAGCTTAGGGTAGTAGCTGCCATAAGTGGCGATGAAAGTATGATGCAGGCTTTTGCCGACAAAAAAGATATACACAGAGCTACAGCTGCCAAAGTTTATAATGTAAGCGAAGATGATGTAACGTCCGAAATGCGTCGAAATGCTAAAGCAGTAAATTTTGGTATTATCTACGGTCAATCTGCATTTGGACTTTCCGAAAATCTGAACATCAGCCGTACCGAAGCTAAAGAAATAATTGACAGCTACTTTTTGCAATACCCAAAGATTAAGCAGTATATGGATAGCTCTATCGAGTATGCTCGCCAGCACGGATATGTAAAAACCATAAAAGGCAGAAAAATAAAACTTGCCGACATTAACTCTGCTAATCATACTGTAAAAGGATTTGCAGAACGCTTAGCGATAAATGCCCCCATACAAGGCTCCGCAGCAGATATGATTAAGCTGGCAATGATAAAAGTACATAAAGCACTCAAGACGCAAAAGCTACAATCCAAAATGATACTGCAAGTTCACGATGAATTGATTTTTGATGTACCCAAAATAGAATTAGAAACGGTAAAAGAATTGGTACTTACAACAATGAGCAATGCCTTAGTATTGCCCAATAACGTACCTGTAGCTGCCGAAGCCGGCTGGGGCAATAATTGGTTAGATGCGCATTAGGTTATCGGGTAGAAAGAGGTGGTTTCATTTACTCCATCATAACATCATACACACTCAATAGTGTTTTTTTGTTTTGCAAGTACTTGGCATATAACTTTCCGTTGAATACGCTTACTCCCCAATAACCATCGGCTTTGTTTTCTGCGACTCCTCGTAAGTTAGATATATCAATGGTTTTAATGGTTTCTAATTGTGTATTTTTTATTTCTAAAATACACTGTTTGTTTTTTAAAACATAAATAGTAAATAAGTATCCATTATAGCAATCAATGCTCATTGTTTGGTAGTTAAGTATGTAATTTCTGTTGTTTTTTTGCTTGCTATATTCTGCTTTTCCAATATAGCCTATTGGCTCTGGTTTGTCTATCTGAAATATAGCATTATCAATATAAGTAACAAAATTTATGTTACCGTTCATTTCGAAAAAGTAACTGAAATCAAATCCACCCCAATATTTGTATTTTTTCTTTAACCCTTTGCTCATTTGCGGTGGCATAGAAGACACAAAGGCTATAGAATTGTCCTTATCTTGTAATCGGTATTTTCCAATAAAGTGTTTAAATGTATCTAAGTTTGTTTCCTCATAACCATATTCTTGAAGTGTATAAAATGTAGAATCATCTAACCAATACATGCCACTTTCTGTAGTCGGTAGAATCACCTTGTCTTCTTCTGTAATCGGATTGGATAAGTCTGAAAATATATCAGGTGATTTATATCTTTTTGCAATAGTTATATCTTCATTGAAAACTTCTAAACACCCAATGCCAATACCAAATACTTCTCCTTTTTTAATAGTATGGTGTTTGTTTTTTCCATAAGCATTTTTTATTGTAAATTCTTTTCTCATAGGCAAACCAATCTGAAAGCCGGAAGAAAGTGTATGATGAGCAAAGTTTTTTTGCTTATTGTAGTTAAATATAAAATGAGATTTTCTATTTACTTTTTCTAAAAACTCTTTTTCAAATTTATACCCTGCTGCTATTTCTTCTTCTGTAAGGTCTTCGTTCCATTGTTTTAGTAAGTTTATAGGACTATCTACCTTTTCAAAAGTTTTTATCTCTTTTCCGGAATTAATATCAAACTGTACACACTCATTATTTGCATCTATTAATATAACTAATTCGTCATTACTAATAGGGAATATTTGATCTACACTCGAAAATTGATATTGACTTATTAGTTCCTTAGTGCTTATTAATTGTATATTTTCTAAAGATTGTACACTTTCTATTTCTGGTCGTATAGTATATTTACTCGGTTTAAATTTTAGTATTGGAAATTCTTTTTTGTTCCAATGAGTATAGATAGGTAGGTTATATTCTTTTGGAGAATGGAACTTGGCATCTTTGCTATAAATAATGTTCTTCTCTTTAAAGAAATAAACCATTGTAAGCCCCTCATCAGAATGTATGAGTTGATTTAATGCTTCGTTTTCTATAAATTGTAAATGAATGTCGTTAATAGTATCTACAAAAAAATTTCTATTGGCATAAGTTGCAATATCAGAAACACTATAATTGTAAAACACCATATAAATGGGTACAGTATCGTTAAGAGTTCTTATTCCTTTGTACGTTTGTATTGTCCCAGATGCAATGGCATTAATGCTTACAGATGTATTGATGTATAGAATAAAATACTCGGGTTCTTTAATTTTTGGTTCTACGGATTGTATTTTTTCGCCTAAAGGTTGCGCATAAATACTGTTGCTATAAAGCATTAACAAGCAATAAGTAATTATAGCTATACATAATAATTTTGCCTTGCTGCCATAAATTAAATGCAACATAACTTGATGTTTTTTGTTTTGTAGAATCGGCAAGGCTGTGTGGTGCGTATTAGTCTTTTAGGATTGTATATCATCATTTTAATCCATTCTTATTATTGGTTCTAATTGCTCGGTTTCTTCGTCTGTAAAAATACGATATTGTATTTGAAAAGTTTTGCCTAATGGTGTTTCTAAAGAAAATCCCCCTGCACCAAAACCGTCTGTAACATCAAGTGTAAAGTGCGCATGTTTCCAGTATTCGAATAAATCTCTATCCACCCAAAATGCACAATCTTCAATGGAACCTATCAGTACATCGTTCATTCTTGGGAAAAATCCCCCCTTCTCAAAGCATTGCGGCTGTGTGCCTTCGCAGCAGCCTCCAGCTTGATAAAACATCAATTCGCCATACATTGCTTTTAATTCTTTTATTAAAGCTATGGCTTTTTCTGTGGCAGCTAATCTTTTAATCATAATGAGTATTTTATTAGATAAACAATGCCAACTATTTAAAGGTTGGCATTGTTCGATTTATATGTTTTGCATAGGTGTCAATTACTAAAAGTATTGCAATATACTAAAAGAAACCCAATTTGTTTTTATTGTAAGAAATCAACATATTTTTTGTTTGGCGATAATGCCCAAGCATCATTTTATGATTTTCTCTACCTACACCAGATTGTTTATATCCACCAAATGGTGCGCCTGCCGGATAAGCATGATAGTTATTAACCCATACTCTACCTGCTTTTATAGCTCTTGGTACTTGATATAATTCGTGTGCATCGCGAGTCCATACGCCGGCACCTAATCCATATAAAGTATCATTTGCAATAGCGATAGCATCATCTACATCTTTAAATGTAGTAAAAGCAACTACCGGTCCAAAGATTTCTTCTTGGAAAATGCGCATCTTATTATGCCCCTTGAAAATAGTTGGTTTGATATAATATCCTGAAGATAAATCACCTTCTAAATTATTAGCCTCTCCACCAGTCAAAACTTCTGCTCCTTCTTCTTTTCCTAATTTTAAATAAGTAGATATTTTATCAAACTGTATTTTGGAAGCCTGTGCCCCCATCATTACTGTAGTATCTAATGGATTACCCATTTTAATAGCCTCGGTACGAGCGATAACTCTTTCGATAAATTTATCTGCAATGGATTCGTGTACCAATAGTCTTGACGGACAAGTACACACTTCGCCTTGATTGAGTGCAAATAAAACAGCCCCTTCTATTGCTTTGTCTAAATATGCATCATCTTCGTCCATTACAGATGGGAAGAAAATGTTAGGCGATTTGCCACCTAATTCCAAAGTAACCGGTATTATATTTTCTGTAGCATATTGCATTACAAGACGACCCGTAGCCGTAGAACCGGTAAACGCCGCTTTAGCTACTTTAGGGTTAGTAACTAATGCTCTTCCGAGTTCTGCTCCAAAGCCGTTTACTACATTTACTACTCCTGCAGGTATTAAATCTCCTATTAGTTCCATTAATACTAAAATAGAGATTGGAGTACTTTCTGCTGGTTTTAATACTACAGTACAACCCGCCGCTAATGCAGGAGCCAATTTCCAAACTGCCATTAAAATAGGGAAATTCCACGGAATAATTTGAGCAACTACTCCTATTGGTTCATGAACGATTAATGTAACAGTATCTGCATCTAATTCATTGTGCGAACCTTCTTCTGCACGTATAACCGAAGCAAAATATCGAAAATGGTCGATAGCTAAAGGAATGTCTGCGGCTAATGTTTCGCGAACAGCTTTGCCATTATCAATTGTTTCTACTGCTGCGATATATTGCAGGTTTTCTTCAATCCTGTCTGCAATTTTATTAAGCATAATGCTTCTTTCTGTTGCAGATGTTTTAGACCAAGTTGCAAATGCTGCCGATGCTGCATTTACTGCTAAGTCTAAATCCTCTTTTGTAGAATGTGCAGCTTGTGTAAATACTTTACCATCTATTGGCGAAATATTGTCAAAATATTTGCCAAGAACAGGTGCAGTCCATTTGCCATTGATGTAATTATCATACTTGGCTTTTAACTCAGGTCTTGCGATTAATGTACTCATAATGTATAAATTTTAAAAAATTATTGAATAAAGTGCAAGCTATACCTAATTAACCTTTTAATATGTTTAAATATTATCAAGAAATATTAACTTAGTAGCAAATTTTTTAAAATTAAACTCTTATGGACAAATACACTAAGGCATTATACAATAATGCAAAGATAGAAACGCTCGTGGAAAATAAAATTCAATATAATACAGATGATATTGAACTTAATCTTTTTGAAACAAAAGAACAATCTTATGACTTCTCTTTACAATTTAGCGATTTATCCTTAATCTCTATGTATGAAGGAAAGAAAGTGATGAAATTGGACAAAAAAAATGAATTCGAATTCCACCCCTATGAGTCCTTAGTTCTCGACAAATATACCAAAATGAAAATAGATTTCCCTATTGCAACAATGGAAAAACCAACTCGATGTATGGCTCTTATTATTTCTCAAGATGAAATTAAAAATACATTGAATTTAATTAATGAAAAAAACAAAGAATACTTTGCAGAAGAAAGAAAGTTGGAGTCATCAACTATAAAATTTGAAAACAGCTTACAGCTTAATCAAAGCATCACTAAAATCGTAAACTTAGCAACTTCTGAAAATCCATATAAGACTGCTCTTAGCAAAATTGCTACGCAAGAACTTATAATCAGCCTGATGCAAACTAATGCAAAGTCTCAATTACTCCGACATTCTAAAGTAAATTTATTGAATAATCCCTTGGCGTATGCACTGAATTATATCTGCGAGCACATCGACCAAAATATAGATTTAGATGATTTAGCTCGAAAATCTTTTATGAGTAAGGCTACTTTTTTTAGACATTTTAAATATGAAATGGGAATAACGCCTTGGGATTTTGTTATCAACGAAAAAGTTAAAAAAGCTAAAGAATTGCTTAAAAATTTTAATCATTCGATTGCCGACATTGCATTTTCTCTATCCTTTTCTTCTGCGAGCCATTTTATTCAGTTGTTTAAAAAAAATACAGGATATACGCCTAATGGTTTTAGGCAAAACTTTAAATAGGAACAATCAAAGTTTATTATTTAAGGTAATCTTATTACCCACTAAAACGGATACCCAATTGCAATATTAATATTAGTATTTTGTCTGCGCCAGTCGGCATTACCCAATCGAGTATCGCTAATAGTCCAACCGCCATTACCATTAAAGATATAAGGTTTTTTGGCTTGCACTGCACCATCGAGTCTTAAAACCAAAAATCCTCCTAAATCGAAGCGCAATCCCGTGCCATAACTCACTGCTATTTCCTGATACAGATTGCTGAATCTAAATTCCGCACCCTCTAAGCGTGGGTCTTTTTTGGCTAACCAAATATTTCCGGCATCTACAAACATAGCTCCATTAATACTTACTGCACCCGAAAACATTACCAACAACGGAAACCTATACTCTGCATTAAACTCTAACTTAATATCGCCCGCTTGGTCTATAAATAAGTTATCTACCGATTGCTGACTTGCTTCGTCGTAATAACTGCCCGGACCAAGTACGCGTGGTCGCCAACCTCTAATACTGTACGCTCCTCCTACAAAATATTGCTTGATATAAGGCAATACAGGCGATTTGCCATAAGGCATTCCGATACCGCCATAAAACCTAAATGCAAAAGATGTTTTGCGCAAATGATAAAACTGCCGAGCATCAAAATCTAATCTAAGATATTCCGCAAAGTTTAAATTTCTTTGTCCGCCGGCTGCACTATTAAGACTATTAATTCCATTCATCAATGCTCCGGCTTCTTCTAATCCAAGTTTTACCCAAGTATATTTATTTCTGCTTTTGCCCTGCGTATTGTATATAAACTCTGCATTCTCCCCTTCTATAAATGTTTCCTGATAGCTGTTGCCAATAGCAGGTATGCTATCCATACGTTCTCTAAAACTTTGCGATATATTACTCAAGTGAAGCATGTTGACAAATACCGGACGCACCGTCCAGCGTTTGGTGGCTGTTTCTCTCCAAGTATAACCCCAAGCTGCATTAATGCTACGTAACGAAAAATATCCTTGCCTAATGAGGTTATTGATACCTGCATCTATTACCGTATTGGGCATAGCCGACGCGCTAAACCTATTTTGGTTTACGGGTAGTATAAATTTGGGAGAAGTAAACCGAAAATTAAGCCCTGTGTTTTGAGAAAAAAGATACAATTGTTTTATAAAATGTTCGCCTTCTAACTGTTTATTTTGCCCTAATTCTAAACCGTAAGAAGCTGTAGCCGTTAATTGGTTTGCTCCTTTTAGGAAATTTTTGTCGGTAATAGAAACATTAGCTGCCGTACCCAATACATACAAATCTCCACCCGATACTTCTACGTTTGTACTAAAATCGTAACGCGGCGATGCGCCCATAATTATTTTACAGTCTAACTCCAATGTTGGTATTCCGTCTTTCATTACAGGCTCTATCAATATGCGCACATACTGAAAGATGCCCAAATCGTTGAGCTGTCGTATGGTTTGATTGTAAGCGTTTTCCGAATATACATTTCCTGGTTTTATAAATATTTTCTTCTCTAAAATTCCGGTGTTGATGTACTTGTTGTGATATTTAAAAACGATATTGCTTTGTTTATTGGTTAAAATGTTTTCTTCTTTATATTCCATATTGTTTTCAGAATAATCCGGATATACGGTTACCGACCCAAATCTAAATTGTTGAAAAGCCAAGCTGTCTTTTGAAGGATGAATAAGCGCATTTATATTTATTCTTTTCCTTCTTCTAAATTCTATGGTTTTATCATCGAGTGTTAGTGAGTCTTCATCATCAAGCCTTACGGAAGATTGTAAAGTATCTAAGATAAATGTAAGATTATTAGTGCCAAAATGATAATAGCCTTTGTTGCGCATTTCGGTAACGATGCGCAAACGCTCCTCACCGATTATGGTATGGCTGTATTGACTTCTTTTTAAGAGTAAAGATTTTTTTTTGAGGTCATTGTTAATGATAGAAAATTCTTGAGCATTTAATGTGCTATCGGTAGTAAAATTTACATTATTAATATAAAAACCATTGCCTGTTTTAACATTGTATTTTAGTCTTGCAAATTGCTTTCTTCTGTATTTTACACTATAATTTACTTCCGAATAAAAATAACCCCTGTTGATAAGATAGCCTCTAATGTTTTGCACACTTTCTGCCGCACTCACCGAATCGAAAACGGTAGGCTGTTCTACTACTTTATTTCTAATCTGAAAATTTAAAGTGTCGGTTTGGTACTTTTCGTACCGAAGATTATAGAGCCAAACCTTATACGGCATTCCTAAGAGATAGGTGTTGGGTTTTTGCTTGGAAAGTTGGTACAGTCTGTCTTCTAATATTCTTTTATTAGAAAATTTTTGGTCGGTATCGAGTTTTAATTTTACTTTTTTGAGCACTTTGTCGTCTTCGTTTAAATGTTTGGTAATGGAGCAAGATGTGGCACAAATACCAATCCAACAGCATAACAAAACATTTAGTAATTTTACCTTTGACAACATCAATAAAAAACTCAAAAAAATATTAAAAAATACGATAGTAATACAAAATGAATTAAAATCGTAATTACAGCAAATAAAAAATTTTTATGACCAATTCGGAATTAAAGCAACTGCGCTCTTTAGCACAGCAAAAGTACAGAAAAGAGCATAACGCATACATAGTGGAGGGCGATAAAAATGCTAAAGAATGGATAAAATACCCCAATTTGGTACAAAAAATATTTGCAACCGAAAATTGGTATAGCACGCATTTACATCTTTTAGATACCATAAAAGATAAAATTAGTATCACTTCGGATACAGAAATAGAAAAAGCATCTGCACTAAAAACGCCTACTCAAGTTATTGTTTTGGCAAATATGGAGCCACATCAAGTAATTGAAATACAAAAACAATCGTGGGCAATATTACTTTCATCGGTAAGAGACCCCGGAAATATGGGTACTATTATTCGTATTGCAGATTGGTTTGGCATAAAAAATATTATTTGTTCCACAGATTGCGTAGATGTATATAATCCCAAAACGGTACAAGCAAGTATGGGTAGTTTATTGCGCGTTACGATACAAGAGGCAGATTTAGTAGCAGTGTTAAAAGAGAATCCCGATACGCCTTGTTATGCTACCTGTCTCGAAGGGGAAAATATTAACAATATACAGAACACCACTCCCGGCTTTATTATGATGGGCAACGAATCGCAAGGCATTTCTGACGAATTAATAAATATGGCGCAAAGAAAAATAACCATACCGCGCTTTGGTGGGGCAGAGTCTTTAAATGTTGCCGTAGCCACAGGGATAATTTGTAGCAGATTGGTTAATAATGGATAATGGACAATTAATAATTGATAATTGATAATGGATAATTTACACTAAATGCCTTTTTGTATTTATTTAATTTGCATATTTGTATGAAAATTGCTCAAAAACCACCCAAAAGCATTTATTTTTGTCATTAGCAAAAAAATTATTTAAAAAAATTGTTCGTAATAAATAATTCATTACCTTTGCACTCCCAAAAAATAAAGGAAAGAGTAATGCCTACTATTCAACAGTTAGTGCGTAAAGGACGTACCCAAATTAAAGCAAAGTCAAAATCGCCTGCATTAGACGAGTGTCCGCAGCGTCGTGGAGTGTGTACTCGTGTTTATACAACTACACCTAAAAAGCCGAATTCGGCACTACGTAAAGTAGCTAAAGTAAGATTAACCAACAAAACAGAGGTTATCGCTTACATTCCGGGTGAAGGACACAATTTACAAGAACACTCTATCGTACTTATTCGCGGTGGAAGGGTTAAGGATTTACCTGGTGTGCGTTACCACATCGTTAGAGGAGCTTTAGATACTACCGGTGTTAAAGACCGTAAACAAAGCCGCTCTAAATACGGTACTAAAAAAGAAAAAGCTAAAAAATAATTTAATACAAATACAATATAAAGATATTTTGTCATGAGGAAGGCGCAAGCTAAAAAATTACCTTTGGCTCCAGACCCAAGGTTTAACGACAAACAAGTTACCCGTTTCGTAAATACTATGATGTGGGATGGTAAAAAAACAACAGCTTTTGAAATATTCTATACAGCTATTGATAAAGTAAGCCAAGCTACAGGAGAAGAAGGCTATGAAGTATGGAAAAAAGCTTTGCAAAATGTAACTCCTTCGGTAGAAGTACGCAGCCGCAGAATTGGTGGTGCTACTTTCCAAATACCTTCTGAGGTGCGCCCCGATAGGAAAATTTCATTAAGTATGAAATGGTTAATTCGTTTCAGCCGCGAGCGTAACGGTAAAACTATGGCAGACAAACTTTCTAACGAAATTATTGCAGCCAGCAAAGGTGAAGGTTCTGCTTTTAAAAAGAAAGAAGATACACACCGTATGGCAGATGCCAACAAAGCATTCGCTCACTTTAGAGTATAACCACACCCTTATTCGGGTTTCCATATATTTTTTGAAATACTCCCAATTTTGGGGGTATTTTTTTTGTTTTTGGTATAAATGTCATCATCAAATCAGCACATCATCAAATCAACTACTTTTGCATTTAAAAATATATGAACCGCCTCCAACACACTACCAGTCCATACCTGCTCCAGCACGCCAATAACCCCGTAGATTGGTATCCTTGGAGCGAAGAGGCATTTGATAAAGCCAAAGGACAAAATAAGCCTGTATTGGTAAGTATAGGCTACGCTGCCTGCCATTGGTGCCACGTAATGGAGCACGAGAGTTTCGAAGACCAAAGCGTAGCTGCATATATGAACGACCACTTTATTAATATTAAAGTGGATAGAGAAGAGCACCCCGATGTAGATCATTTTTATATGGACGCATTGCAGGCT
The DNA here is from genome assembly GCA_964448955.1 of uncultured Taibaiella sp. Lineage (GTDB taxonomy): Bacteria > Bacteroidota > Bacteroidia > Chitinophagales > Chitinophagaceae > MKSF01. The sequence continues at coordinate 144,309 of CAYUXT010000002.1, forward strand.
ATGAGTGGTGCTGGTGGTTGGCCCCTTAATATGTTTGTTACACCCGATAGAAAACCATTTTACGGAGGTACTTATTTTCCACCCAAACGAATGTACGCACGCGCCTCGTGGTTAGAGGTCTTGCAAGCTGTACATACTTCGTGGATAGAGAAAAAAGAAGAAGTTGAAAGCCAGGCAGAACAAATGACCCGATATTTAGAAAATGCAACCTTATCTTCTCAAAAAGATGTAATTACCTTAGATAAGCAATTGACCGAAAAAATGGCTCAATACCTTATCCATCAAGCAGATAAAGAAAATGGGGGATTTAGTGCAGCACCCAAATTTCCCGCAACAATGGCTATTCAGTATTTGCTCGATTATGCACATTTTCATAAAAACAACGAAGCACTCAGTATTGCCATATTATCATTAGATAAAATGATAGATGGAGGAATTTACGACCAAATAGGCGGTGGTTTTTCTCGATATGCTACGGATAATAATTGGTTAGTGCCGCATTTCGAAAAAATGCTTTATGATAATGCGTTATTAATTAATGTCTTATCTACTGCATTTATACTTACTAAAAATCCAAAGTACAAAACAGTAATTGAAGACACTATCGAATTTTGTAATAGAGAATTAGGCGACCAAAATAAGCTTTGGTATGCAGCTTTAGATGCAGATAGTGAGGGTGTAGAAGGTAAGTTTTATACTTGGACACACCAAGAAATCATAGCACTATTACCGGACTTACACCCTGCCCTCAAAGCATATTGGGGTATTCAAGAGAATGGAAATTGGGAAGAAACTAATATTTTGCACGTAGCACAAGCCGAAAATATAATACTCGAATCTTATGGCATAAAAAAAGACGAATGGCAAGAGATATTGACAATAGCAAAACAAAAATTATTTACAGAAAGAGCAAAAAGAGAAAGACCACAAACAGACATAAAAGTATTGTTGTCGTGGAATGCCTTAATGATTACGGCACTCATACAAGCAGGAAAAGCATTGCAGCAACCACAGTATATAACATTAGCAGAACAAGCCATTAATGCCATAATTGCTTTATTTACACAGAAAGATAAAAAAGGATTGTATCACGTCTATACGCAAGGAAACCCAAACATTGATGCCACATTAGAAGACTATGCCTATTTTATAAAAGCACTATTATCTATTTATGAAGAAACAGCAAAAAAACAATATTTAACTGAAGCTGTTCTATGGCTACATTATGTAAATGATAACTTTAGCGACAAAAACAGTATTTATTATTATTATAGTGCACAAAATCAAAAAAGCATACCGGTAAGGAAAATCGATAAATACGATGGAGCCACACCATCAGCTAATGCCATAATGGTATATAACTTATGGACAATAGGAAATCTAACTTACGACTTCAATCATATAGAACGAGCAGAAACGATGTTACAACAAATGAGCGGCAGCACATTAAGGTATGCTACTTCGTTCGCACAATGGGCAATTTATATGCAATATTATGTCGAAGGGTGGGAGCAATTAATGATAATCAGTCGGCAAAAAAACAAAATGGAAATCCATAAAATGTACCTGCCACAAATATTTTCAGTGATTTACAAAGACAAGAACCAACTACCTAAGCACTTGCAATACCTTGATACAAACGAAGAAGATGTATATTTATTGTGCCAAAAAGGAAGTTGTAGTATGCCTCGAAAAAACCTTAGTGAAATATTTCTGAATAAAAAATAATTAAATTGCTTGTTTAAGAAAAAAAAATACATTTATTTAGCCCTTTCGTTTGATAAGCGTGCAAGGAATTTGCCATAAAGAATAGCAATTTGAAAAAAAAACTTGTTGAATGTTGTATTTTCAAAAATTTATTCCAATATTGTGCAGCAATTTCGAGTATAGGTGATAAATAATCACTCTAATCATTCGAAAAAAAGAATAACCAGCATAAAAATTTAAGGTTAAACTTTTAGAAGTATTTTAGATAATGACAAAAGAAAATCCGATGAAACAACTCTCCTTGAGTATTGCCGTAACTGGCATGGTAATGTTAGCTGTAAGCTGTGGGCAACCAATTACACAAGACCAGTTGGTTGGCGATTATTCCACCAGGATGAATTACAAACAACCTATTCCTCATGGTATGGTTAATGTGCCTACTGGGGTAATGAAATCAGGTTATAGCGACGAGGACATTAAACATTCGTTAGATGCCCCTACCAGAACCTATAATGTAACAGGTTTTTATATGGACGCTACAGAGATTACTAATGCGGAATACCGTCAATTTACTAATTGGGTAAGAGATTCTATGGCACATACCTTATTAGATAATTTCCAAGAAAACAATGATGGTTCTCAGCAAATAGACTGGAGAAAGAAAATTAAATGGACGAGTGAAGAAACTCAAGATAATTTAATGACTATGTACACTGCTGCAGAGGCAAGTCCATGGGGAGTTAAGCAAATAAATACAGCTGAGTTCAAGTACAAATACAAATACTTCGATTACGAATTATCTGTACGCAATCCGGGTCAGCCTTCTTCATCTTATGTAAAAGAGCCTACAATTCATATTTATCCCGATACTACGGTTTGGATGAAACAATTTGCATATTCAAACAACGAACCTATTGCAAAACAATACAACTGGTTTCCTGCGTTTGACGAATACCCTGTAGTAGGTGTAAATTGGCATCAAGCAAATGCGTTCTGTCATTGGAGAACACAATTATGGAAAGCAGGTCGCGAAAAACGTAAAATGTTCTTTGAAGGAGAATTTAGATTACCTACAGAAATAGAGTGGGAGTGGGCTGCAAGAGGTGGACGTCAATTATCTCCTTATCCTTGGGGAGGTCCTTATACACTAAACCAAAAAGGTTGTTACTTAGCAAACTTCAAACCCAATCGCGGTGATTATTCAGCTGACGGAGGTTTATATACTGTAAAAGCTACTGCATATTGGCCTAATGATTATGGATTATATAATATGTCTGGTAATGTAGCAGAATGGACTAATTCTCCATATTCTTTAGCCGCATATAATCCTAATATGACAAGTGACTTGAATCCGGATGTAATGCAAAGAATAAATGAAGATGATGCTACATGGCAAAGAAGAGTTACTATAAAAGGCGGTAGCTGGAGAGATCCATATCCATATTTAAATATCAGTAATAGAGATTATGAATTTGCAGATTCGGCAAAAGCACATATAGGATTTAGAACTAAAATTCAATACATCAGCACCACAATTATCAATAAAGCAAATTAAAAAACAGAACAAGCAAATTTTAACAAAAAAGAAAATTAATAAGATATGAAATCCGTAAAACTCTTTTTCGAGACCAAAGAAGGAAAATATTTAAAAAATGTAATTATTGGTGTGGGTGCCGCATTAGTACTTTTAGGTGCCTTATTCAAATTACAACACTGGAAAGGAGCAGGTATAATGCTTACTGTTGGTATGATTACAGAGGCTTTTATCTTTGCTATGCAAGGTATATTACCTCCACATAAAGATTATTATTGGGAGCGTTACTACCCTGGATTAGACGAAAACCCAGAAGTAGAAGCATACAAAAAAGGTATCAAACACGAAGTTAAAACTGCTGGTACCGGTGCTGGCGAAAGCCCTATCGTATCTTTAGAAAAAATGTTAGATGAGGCTTCGTTTAATAAACCTAATCTTCAGAAATTAAATGAAAATTTCCAAAGATTTGGTACAACGGTAGATCAAATAAAAGATATTGCCGATGTTACTTCAGCAACAGGCGAGTTTTCTCAAAGTGCGAGAGAGGCTGCGGTTGAGTTATCTAAATTAAAAGATACTTATGCAGGAGCTACAAATACAATGCAATCGTTCAATGAAGCGGCAGATTCTACTGCACAATTCCATAATCAAGTACAAATGTTATCTAAAAATATGGGTACTTTGAACCAAATTTATGAAGTAGAATTACAAGATGCAAACAACCATCTTAAAGCTATGAACAAGTTTTATAGTAATTTGGTTAATGCATCAGAAGCAATGGCATCAAGCGCAAGCGATGCACAAAATGCAAAAGATCAGATTGCTACATTAAGTAAAAACCTTACCGCGCTTAATGGTATTTATGGTAATATGCTTAGTGCTATGCAGGGACGTTAATACTCTAAAATATTAACACAATATAAAACTATTAATATCCGTTTGGTAATAATATTAATGATTAATATTATTTGCTATAAGGATTAATGAAAACAATTTAATTTCAACGAAATAAAATAATATAATGTCAATACCAAAGGAGCCACGGCAACAGATGATCAACATGATGTACTTAGTGTTGACAGCCATGCTTGCCCTAAATATCACAAAAGAGGTTTTGAACGCTTTTCAGACCATTAACCAAAGTATAGAGCGTTCTAATGATGCTATATCTGGTAAAAATGCAGCATTGTACAAAGCATTTAATGATGCTGAAAGCAATCCATCAGAAGCCGATAAAGTTAGACCATATAACAATAAAGCTAAAAATGTACAAGCATATACAAATGCATTGTATGATTATTTAGAGGGATTAAAGGATTCTGTAATCAATAGAGCTGGAGGAAAAGATGTTAATGCACAAGGCGATACTGTCGTAAAAAGTATTGAAAATATAGATGCTTCCCCGCAATTCTTTTACAAACTTGGCTATGGAGATTCTATCAAAGCAAGATTAATTCAATATAAAGTGGATATATTGAATGAAATACCTCCAGGTGATACTAAACAAAGTTTAGAAGACCAGTTTCCGGTACAAGTAATTGATCCAAAAGTTTCTGATGATAATCCTAAAGGAGAATGGACTTTTGGTACCTTCAATAATATACCTGTTGTAGCTGCAGTAGCGATGTTGTCAAAATTTCAGAATGATATTAAGAATGCTGAAGCTATGGCATTAGAAGATCTGCAAAAAAGAATTTATTTAGAAGATTACAAATTTGATACTTTAGCTCCTATGGCTGTACCAACTACAAGTTATGCCTTAGAAGGTCAAGAGGTTGAAGCTACTATTACTTTAGCTGCTTTTAATAAATCATTAAATCCTGATATTTATGTTGGAGGACAAAAAATTGAAGTTAAGGGTGGCGTAGGTTTGTATAAAACCAGAGCAACTGGTGTTGGGGAAAGAGAAGTTACTGGACAAATTGTAATGGACAAACAAGGTAAAAAGGAGACTTATCCATTTAAGTTTAAATATATGGTTGGTTCTGCAGGAGCTTCAATGGGTTTAGATAAAATGAATGTAATGTATATTGGAGTGGATAATCCTGTTACACTTTCTGCCTCTGGATATAATATTCAAGATGTTGATTTGATTGTACCTGATGGCGTAACTAAAAAAGCTGTTCCAAATGCAAATGGTAAGTACAATTTAGAAGTTACCAAAAAAGGGCCTATGGTGTATCAAATTAAAGCTAAAAATAGAGATGGCTCTATAGTTACTTTACTTTCAGATACTGTTCGTGTTAAAGAAATACCTGATCCTTCAGCGACTTTAATGAAAAAGAAAGGAGGACCATTACCTACAGCTTCAGTTCGTGTACAGTTAGGACTGTTTGCAGAAGTTGAAAATTTTGAATTTGCCACTCGCTTTGTAGTTACTGAGTTTAGATTTTTATGGATACCGAAAGTTGGAGATGCTTTTCCGGTTTTTAACAAAGGAGCTAAGTTTGGAAATGACATTAAAGATATCTTACAAAGAGTGCAGCCAGGCGACCAAATTCTTTTTAGTGAAATTAAAGCCGTTGGACCTGATAAGAAAGTTAGAGAATGTCCGCCATTGGTATTTACTTTACGATAGTATGATTTTTTTTTAATACAATAATTATAATTGAAAATATAAATTTAGGAGTATGAATATTCTTAAGAATTCAGCAATAGCACTTAGTGCATTTTTAATTTCTAATTTTGCTATTGGGCAAACACAAGACCCTCCTATGTCAACAAACGGTATGAATATCGTAAATGACAAATGGAAGCCTTCTTTGACTGAAGATGGTGTGATAGACAGGGTGCAACATATTAATCGTTCTATGGATAAGCCTCGAATTAGAGAAATTGACATTGCTTGGAAACGACGTGTTTGGAGAGTTATTGACACTCGTCAAAAAGCTAATCAGGCATTTGTTTATCGAGGCGATGAGTTTTCTGGCGGTGGAGCTTTTATAGAGATATTATTAGATGCTATTAAAAAAGAGAAGGTAAAAGCTTATGGTGCATTTGATGACCGCTTTACTGAGTATTTATCTCAAGAAAATTTTGAAAAAACAGTAGGAGGTAGAATGAAAAAGGAGCTAGTAATTGATCCGGACACAGGTGAAGAAACAGAAGTAAGTGTTAAAGAAGAATTTGATGTTTATTCAATTACCAAATATCGTGTTAAAGAAGATTGGATTTTTGATCGAAATAGGGGTAAATTAGTAGTAGAAATTGTAGGAATTGCACCTCTTAAAGCTGAAATCGATGAAAATGGTAATTACTTAGCTGATATAGTTTTATTTTGGTTATACTATCCTGAACTTAGAGATTATTTAGTAAATTACGAAGTGTATAATCCTCGTAATGATATGAACAGAATGTCTTGGGCAGATTATTTAGATGGCCATCATTTTTCAAGCTATATTTACAAAACTTCTATTAATAATCCTATAGGTTTAGAAATAGAAAAAGGTTTAAGAGGTCTTGAAGAAGGGGAAAGAGTAGAGGCAGAAATGATTGATAAAGCTATGGATATGTGGGAAAATTAATCCACTAATAATATATTTTCTTTTAGGCTGTTAGTTATCTAACAGCCTTATTTTTTGTGCAAATTATACCAAATGCCTTAATCGACAGTCAACACTTCATTACCTTCACTTCTTAATGGTTTTAGAAATGTTTGGATTAAAATAG
>CAYUXT010000003.1:0-121864 GCA_964448955.1 uncultured Taibaiella sp.
CATTGTCGAAGTAAGCTAATAATATTTACTTTGTATAAAAGAAATCCATCTTTTTGGGGAAATTATAAATATATAACTTTATGAATATGTATTGATATTCCTTACACATATCGAACACCAATCCACTAATCACCTAATTACCTAATTTACTAATCATCAAATCACCAAATTAATAAAATCATCAAATTAATAAAAATGAACCACCCTAACGATTATGTAGCCGCAATGATGAGTAATGACAAATTTAGCCAATGGTTAGGTTTGCGGATTATAGAGGTAAGAGAAGGTTATTGTAAATTGACCTATGTTGTTACCGAAGATATGCTCAATGGTTTTGATATTATACACGGAGGGGTATTGTTTGCAGCATCAGATTCGGCATTTGCATTTGCTTGCAATACATACGGAATGCTTACTGTAGCATTAGCCGGAGATGTTAGTTTTCTAAAATCAGCTACTAAAGGAGAAGTGCTTACCGTAGAAGCCCAAAAAATACATCAAGGCAAAAAAACAGGGGTATATGAAGTAAAAACGGAAAACAGTTCGGGAGAATTGCTGAGTTTATTTAAAGGTACCGCTTATGTTACTTCCAGAAAAGTGATAGAGTAAAACGTTTCATTATTGGTTTTGATTCATACTTTTTTTGTTTTTTAAAACCCTTTCCTTTGAAATTTTTTGTTAAAATTATTGGATTATTTATTTTAATAATTTAATTTAGCCGAAATCCTTAACCCAATACGAATTTTTTTTAGTTATTATATAATTATACATAGGCGAAAACAGAGACCACAACGACTTTTTTAACGTACACTATTTTAATTATTTATTTTTTCACTAAACACATAAATTTAGCTATTTGTGTGCCGCTTTTTCTCGAAAATATTTTAAAAAAAACTAAAATTAATTTTTTATGAATTACAAACAACAATTTAGGGGCATTACCTCCCTTCTATACATGTTAATTGTAATTATATGTATGGTGATGGTAAATTTTAGTGTGCAAGCGCAGACATTTACCCCAGCTTCGGTACCGGATGCTACTTTTCCAACCGGACTAACAGATTACTCTGCCGGAGCATCTGCTTATGCCATTAACACAAGAGCAAACACAAACAATTTTCTTTATGTACACACTTGGGATGCCGGACCGGGACTTGTAGGTAGTGCAGGTATAGCAGCACAAGAGTTTGTAGGAGATGCTACTACCGGAGCTTTGGTTTTGAATCATTCGGTTGATTTACCACAAGACGATATTATGAGCCTTGAAGCCGTAATTGTAGAAGATGTAAACCATACAACTAATTATGTAGTTGCTGTATATTACAAAAATAGCACATCTACTTATGAGATTGATGTGTACAAATGGGATAATGTTACGATGATGGGCTTGGTACAAGAACTCGGATTTCCACAAGCGATAGACCCTGCATTAACCGTGGGGGTACAACCTGGTTGGGTAAGAATAGATGCCATAGGACATGAAAATTTTGCTATTACTTGGACAGACAATGGCAGTTTATTTGTAACAGCCTGCCATGTTTGGAATGCTTGGCCCATTACTTTTGTCCGAAGCAATCCAATGGAGATAATTAATGCAGATTATCCGCTATTCGACCAGCCCGATATTGCATTATCTTCTACACGCTCCGGCATACAGACATATATATCTTGTACAGACGATGTACACGAGAATATGTTAGTATTTCAGTTACCATTTTCTACTATTTTAGCTACACCTGTTACACCTACACCCTTTCCATATACAGCAGCTGCATTGATACACGAGCATCCGATTACCGTAAGTGGTGGAGAGTATATTTTGCCAAGAATAGATGCGCCAGACCTGTTGCCCTCACCTAATTTTGTGTGGAGCTATGTAGTTAGAGAGCATACACCACATCATACTAACCCTACCCTGCACGATTATATTGTTGCTTACATTCATGACGATATTAATGTAGAATATGGACATTATACCTTAAATGATGGAAGTGTTTCAGGAATAACTGATGACCTTTCCGAAACGCCCAATCCTAATTCGGGAGGTTTTAGGGAAAACACGATGCCTGTAGTAGCTTTCGAAGACTGGTGGAATATAGGAGGAGCAGGAAGTACGGGAGGAGCTATGGATGCTATATATTATGGTTGGTATCTAAACCATGGAGATGCAGGAACCAATTTAAGCAATAGAGACGATGCCCTTATCGGTCTAAAACTAAAATCTGATGGCTTCTTATATACAGGATGGGTAGAATATAATGTTATTCCTAATGTGCCCGATGATTGCTCAAGCGTACCAGCACTTGCTTTTAGTGGCAATAACGGACCGGAGCATGGCGGACTGTATATTGCTTTTACACAAGAAGGGGTAGCAGGCAACAGAATGATGGGCTATAAATACGTGGACTGGACAGGCACGGAATTTAGACCGGAATTACCACCTACAAGAAACAACATAGCCGATGGGCTAAGCGTTTACCCTAATCCATTTACACAAGGCTTTACTATAAAGCTACCGCAAGACAAAGGCAGCACATACTCATTAAGCATTACCGATATGTTAGGCAGAAATATACTTAACCTTAGCGGAACAATAGAAACATTAAATAAAGAAGTAGCCGATAATGAATTAGAATCGGGACACTATATTTTACGATTACAAAACAAGGAAACAGGAAACATATATACTGTACAACTTGTAGGTATAAAAAAATAAATTCTTTGTACTTATCTTGTTAGTGCTGTTTTACAGTAATAGCACTAACAAGATTTCTAAATTTTCTCTCTTATGAAACAATCTTGTTTGTTAATGTTAATTTTTATTGCTTGCTACTCTAATTCTAATGCGCAAATTCCGCAAATTCACAACGGTCATCACCTTATTTTCCATTCAATGCTTTACCAACCATTAACTCATACGACATATACAGGATTTCAAGGAATTTATAGAAATTCCTTTTTCTTATCAGCAGGATATTATATTTCTTCTCCTGTTACTATACATCGAATATATTTCAGATTAGTTGATGTTATTAATACAACCACTTATTATAATTTTACTGTAAAATTAGGACATACATACATTATTGGCTATCCGCCTTCAAGTCAGTCTGCAACCAATGTACCTTGGATACCCGGCTCCGATACTGTATTGAATGCAGCTAATTTTACTTTATCCAATTTAGCGTACGGTACTTGGGTACCCATAGATTTAGACATACCTTTTGTATATAATGGTGGCTTACAAGAATTACTTGTAGAAGTAACTCACCAAGGATACATAGGAGATGGTATTAACATTTCCAGAAGTCAGAATAATCAAAACAATATAATTTTAGGCACATCTCCATATACATTTGGGGATAAGTACCTTATGCACATACCATATTTCGGTTTCGATATAGAGCAAGATTGGGACGCAGGTTTGGTATCGTTTATTAGCCCTCCAGCTAACGATAGCTTTTGTATGGGTATTAACCCTATAACCGTAGTAGTACACAATGCAGGGCTGCAAGATATAGACTCGGTATGTATCTCTTGGGAGGCAAACGGCGTACCACAAGGTACTTACTACCACTTCAATACTATGCCGAGCAATAGCTACGATACCGTAACCATAGGTTGGTACAACTTCCCCAATGGCATACCCGTAAACCTTAAAGCATATACGAGCTTACCGCAAGGCACATCAGATGTATTTAATACCAACGATACTATACAAGGCAGTTTTACCGCCACCAAAGATTTTGTAAGTAACTTTAATGTTGGTATCGGCAACGATACGGCTATCTGCACTGGCGATACCATTATGCTGAATGCAGGTGCAGGTACCAATACCTTAGTTACTTTCCTCTGGGACGATAACAGCACCAACCAAACTCGAAGTGTAAATACAGGCGGTACTTATTATGTAACCGTAACCGATACCAACGACTGTATGATTATAGATACCATAATTGTAACCGACCAACAGCCTATTGTAGATTTAGGCAATGATACCACTATCTGCGAAGGCGAAGTAGTAATTTTCGATGCACAAAACACAGGAGCTACTTATCTTTGGGACGATAACAGTACTAACCAATTACGCTATGCAAGCAATGCCCAAACTTACTATGTTACCGTTACCGACAATATAGGTTGTACCGGCAGCGATACGGTAAATGTGAGTCATATACCTTTACCATCGGGGCAGATTACGGCTACTTTAGTACAAGGGCTTACCTACAATTTCGATATATTTAATCCGGTAAATGTAACCTCCGCACTTTGGAACTTTGGCGATGGTAATACTGCAAGCGGACTCTTTGTAACACACACTTACAACGCCATAGATACTTATAATGTAAGCGTATTAATGTACGGTGTATGTAATGTAGAAATGAGTGGAAACGACGAGTACCAACTCATTATCGGTGATACAACTTCTATCCACACAACAAATATTCATAATCCGCAAGGTATAGAGATTTACCCCAATCCCTTCGACAAAGGCTTTACTATTAAGCTACCACAAGACAAAGGAGAAATATACAACTTAAGCATTACCGATTTATTAGGCAGAAATGTACTTAACCTAAATGGTACAATAGAAACATTAAACAAAGAAGTAGCCGATAAAGAATTAGAATCGGGGCAATATATATTACGATTACAAAACAAAGAAACAAGAAATATATATACTGTAAGACTTGTAGGGATAAAAAAATAAATTCTTTGTACTTATCTTGTTAGTGCTGTTTTACAGTAATAGCACTAACAAGATTTCTAAATTTCTTAATAATGAAACAATCTTGTTTAATAATATTAATAACATTGGGCTGCTTTTTAAAAACAAATGCACAAATTCCGCAAATTCATAATCAAAATTATGCAACTACCGTTCCAATGACTCACCAACCATTAACCCATGCTACATATACGGGGTTTCAAGTAATTTATTCGAATTACTTTTTCTTAAATGCAGGTTTTGCTATTTCATTACCTATTACGATACATAGAATATATATTAAATTAATTGACAGTATCAATACAACTACTTATTATAATTTTACTGTCAAGTTAGGGAATTCAACTCAACCTGGTTATCCCCCTTACGGTCAATCTGCCACTAATGTACCATGGATACAAGGTTCCGATACGGTGTTGAATGTTGCTAATTTTACTTTATCCAATTTAGCTTATAGTACTTGGGTACCCATAGATTTAGGCACACCTTTTGTATATAATGGCGGTGCTGAAGCATTGATTGTGGAAATGACCCACCAAGGATATATCGGCGATGGTATTGATTTAGCAAGAAGCTATACTCATAATAATAATGGAAATCATATTATATTAGGCACATCTCCATATACATTTGGGGATAAGTATCTTATGCTTATGCCATTCTTTGGTTTCGACATAGAGCCCGATTGGGATGCAGGTTTGGTGTCGTTTATCAGCCCACCGGCTAACGATAGCTTTTGCAGCAGCCTTAATCCCATAACCGTAGTAGTGCACAATGCAGGGCTGCAAGATATAGACTCCGTTCGTATCTCTTGGGAGGCAAACGGCGTACCACAAGGTACTTACTACCACATCAATAATATGCCGAGCAATAGTTACGATACCGTAACCATAGGTTGGTACAACTTCCCCAATGGCATACCCGTAAACCTTAAAGCATATACAAGCTTACCGCAAGGTACATCAGATGTATTTAACACCAACGATACCATACAAGGCAGCTATACCGCTACCAAAAACTTTGTGAGCAACTTTAGCGTGGGCTTAGGTAACGATACCGCTATCTGCGAGGGAGATACCATTATGCTCAATGCAGGCTCAGGTACCAACACCTTAGTTACCTTCCTCTGGGACGATAACAGCACCAATCAAACAAGGCAGGTAAGTACAGGTGGAACCTATTATGTAACCGTAACAGACACCAACGATTGTATGGTTATAGACACCATAGCAATCAACACCCAGCTCCCCACAGTAAATTTAGGCAACGATACCACTATCTGCGAGGGCGATGTAGTTATTTTCGATGCACAAAACACAGGCTTAAATTACCTTTGGGACGATAACAGCACCAACCAATTGCGCTATGCAGCCAATGCTCAAACCTATTACGTAACCGTAACCGACAATATCGGTTGTACGGGCAGCGATACGGTAAATGTTAGTCATATACCGCTACCTTCGGGGCAGATTACGGCTACACTAACACAAGGACTAACCTACAATTTCGATATTCTTAATCCGGTAAATGTAACCTCCGCCGTTTGGAACTTCGGCGATGGTAATACTGCAAGCGGACTCTTTGTAACACACACATTCAATACCATAGATACTTACAATGTAAGCGTATTAATGTACGGTGTATGTAATCTAGAAATGAGTGGAAACGACGAGTACCAACTCATCATTGGAGATACAACTTCTATCCACACAACAAATATTAAAAATCCGCAAGGTATAGAGATTTACCCCAATCCATTCGACAAAGGTTTTAGTATAAAAGTAGCACAAGACAAGGGAGAGATTTGCAATTTAAAGATAACCGACATTCTCGGTAGAGAACTTTTTAACAACAATGGAACAATACAACAATTAAACACACAACTAAGTACAGAACCTGCCAATTGGCAAAATGGACAATATATTTTACAGCTTAAAAATGAAGAAACAGGCGAAGTACAGATAAAGAAATTAGCAGCGATGCGGTAGTGGTCATTTCGAGAGCCTCAATGACCGCGTTGAGCCTCAATGACCGGCGTGTAGCTAAAATTTCCGTTCACTGAGGTTCTCAATTGAAAAGGAAATTTCTCAATTGAAAAGGAAATTTTAATATGTGAATCGGATTATTTATTTTAATAATTTAATTTAGTCGGAATACATTCTTAATGTCAAGAAAATTATTAAACACGCAATTAAGCTTTAAACCGAGTAATTTGCAAAACGGATTCGTAGTTGTGTTCTTATTAACCAACAACAAATCGATTGCAGCTACTAATTTTTTCGCTTAATAAATATACTTCCTCAAGAATTAAATATCTTAAATTCGCTTTTCGTATTTTAATTACTAACTTTGTTCGCAATATTTTTTTAAAACACAAAAAAGCCATTGTAGCAAACGAAATGAAAGATTTTTCGTACATCACGAATTCGCATCCTGCGTTTATAGAATCTGTTTATACACAGTATTTATCTAACCCCGAAACCGTAGATCCGGAACTCAAAAAGTTTTTTGAAGGTTTTGATTATGCCTTTAACAAAACCAACGGCACTACTACTACGGCTGCCGCCGCGCCTGCAAGTACTACTGTTGTTGCCGGTGATGTGGATATAGCCAAAGAGTTAAGTGTATATTCTTATATACATAAATTTCGTAAAAAAGGGCATTTGATTGCTACCACTAATCCTATCCGTCCGAGAAAAGACAGAAAACCATATCTCGATTTAGCAGATTTTAATTTGTCTAACGAAGATTTAGAAAAAGAGTTTTATGCCGGAAGTACCTTAGGATTAGGCAAAGCTAAACTCAAAGACATTATTGCAAAGCTCCACAAAATATATGCCGGAAATATTGGTATTCAATATACTTATATGAACCGCAAAGAAGCATTTGATTGGACCCAAGCAAAATTTGAAGAATTAATGGAGCGCAAATTCACATTTGAAGAGCGCAAACGTATTCTGCATAAAATAAACTATGGTGTAATTTTTGAAAAGTTTTTAAATAAAAAATTCATCGGACAAAAAAGATTTGGCTTAGAAGGAGGGGAAAGTATGATACCGGGTTTGGATACCATACTTACAGAAGCGGCAGAACAAGGCGTAAAAGAAGTAGTAATCGGAATGGCGCATAGAGGAAGACTTAATGTATTGGCAAATATTTTACGCAAAACTTACGACCAAATTTTCTCAGAATTTGAAGGAGTAATGCCTACCGATATGACGATGGGTAGTGGAGATGTAAAATACCATTTAGGTTTTCGTTCGCAAGTATTAACGGCAAACGAAAAAGAGATTAATATCCAACTATTACCTAACCCATCGCATTTAGAAGCGGTAAATCCGGTAGTAGCTGGTTTTACAAGAGCAAAAGCAGATGCTTTATACAATAATGATTGTAATAACATTTTACCAATATTAATACACGGCGATGCAGCCATAGCGGGGCAAGGTATTATTTATGAGCAATTGCAAATGAGCAAGCTCGAAGGTTACGAAGTAGGTGGCACTATCCATTTTGTAATCAATAACCAAATAGGATTTACTACCGATTTTGAAGATGCACGTTCGGCAGATTATTGTACAAGCATAGCTGCAATGATGCATTGTCCGGTATTACACGTTAATGGCGACGATCCGGAGGCAGTGGTTAAAGCAGCCATTTTTGCCACAGAATACCGTCAGAAATTTAATGAAGATGTATTTATAGATATGGTTTGTTATCGTAAACACGGACATAACGAGGGCGATGAACCTAAATTTACACAACCACATTTATATTCGTTAATTGAAAAACACCCCGACCCAAGAGAAGTTTATACAAAATTCTTATTAGCAAACGGAGAGCCTGAATTGCAAACCTTAGCTAAAGAAATGGAAGAGGTTTTTTGGAACGAACTGCAAGACAGATTAGACGAAAACAAACAAAATCCTTTCCCTTATACAAGACAAGAACCAGAACAAAAATGGGCTGAGCTGAGAAGGGCTATAGCTGAAGATTTTGCGCAATCTCCAAATACAGCCATTTCCGAAGAGCAGCTAACAGAGCTTTTCGATAAAATAATGAATATACCCGAAGGGTTTAAACCATTACGCAAAATAGAAAAACTACTTAGCGATAAAAAGCAACTGTTTACAAACGAAGGAAAAATAGATTGGGCAACAGGTGAGCTTTTGGCTTATGCAAGCTTGCTCCATTCCGGACACGATGTTAGATTAAGCGGCGAAGATGTAAAAAGAGGAACATTCTCTCATAGACACGCTACTTTAAGAGATGAAAATACAAACAAAGAATACAGCAGACTTAGTAATATTTCCGCAAATCAAGGTTCGTTCTATGGCTATAATTCATTGTTAAGTGAATATGCTGTTTTAGGTTTCGATTACGGATATGCAATGGCTAACCCTAATAACTTAGTCATTTGGGAAGCACAATATGGCGATTTTGCCAATGGTGCGCAAATTATGATAGACCAATACATTACCAGTGGAGAAGAAAAATGGACAACACAGAATGGATTGGTTATGCTACTACCGCACGGTTACGAAGGTGGCGGTCCGGAGCATTCTAGCGCACGTTTGGAACGTTTCTTGCAAATGAGTGCAGAAAACAATATGTTTGTTACAAACATTACCACCGCAGCTAACTTTTTTCATGCATTACGTCGTCAGTTGGCATTGCCATTCCGCAAGCCAATGATAAATTTTTCTCCTAAAGCTAATTTAAGGCACATAAGCTCTTATTCTACTATTGAAGAATTTACTGTTGGTGGATTTAATGAGGTTTTAGACGATAATAATATTGAAGACCCTCAAACGGTTAAGCGTGTAGTATTGTGTAGTGGTAAAATTTATTTTGATTTATTAGAAAAACAAAACAAAGAAAATAGACAAGATGTAGCCTTAGTACGTTTAGAACAAATCTATCCTTTGCCTAAAAAGCAATTGACTGCTATTCAGGAAAAATATAAAGGAGCGCAATGGCTTTGGGTACAAGAAGAACCAAGAAATATGGGTGCTGCTTCATTCTTAAAAATGAATTTAGACACCATAGTTTTGGGTTATCTTACCAGGCAAGCAAGTGCTGCTACAGCTACCGGATATGCTAAAAAACATATTCAGGAACAAAATGCTTTAGTAGAAGAAGCATTTGCTGTAAAGTAAAATAGCAAATTGTAAATTGATACTCTCGTTCTTTTAGTAACATACTATAAGAACGAGAGTATTTTTATTATTACTTTGGTATAAAAAGGCAACTATACTAAGCCCAATAAATTCTCTATAAAATAATCCCAGCTGTATTTTTGCTTTTCTATTTTGATATTTTCCGGAAAAATGTCTTTGTCATTTTCATTGTAAAACCTAACTATAGCATCGGCAATAGATTTAGGATTGGTATCTACTACATATCCTACTTTGCCATCGGGCACTATTTCGGGTAAGCCACCCACATTGGTAACTATCATCGGTTTTTCGAAATGATAAGCAATCTGCGATATACCGCTCTGGGTAGCGGTGCGGTAGGGTTGTACTATGCAGTCCGCAGCACAGAAATAGTACTTTACTACATCGTTTGGTATAAAGTCGGTAAAGAGGTTTAGTTGATTGGTTAAGTTATTTTTTTTGATGATGTCTTCGTAATAATTTTGGTCGCCATAATACTCTCCGGCTATTATTAATCTAATGTCTAAATCTTTAATTCTATTATCGGTCATTGCTTCTAAGAGTATATCCAAACCTTTATATTTTCTTATAAATCCGAAAAACAGTAAGTATTTTTTTCCTTTTTCAAATTTTAAAACTGTTTGCGCTTCTTCTTGCGATACACTTTCGCCGTATATATCATAAACAGGGTGCGGAGAAAATACTGCCGGTTTTTGTGGTTCAAATTTCCTTAAATCTGCAAGCACTTCTCTGCTCATACTCACAAAAGCATCTATTGGCTTTAAAAAGTATTTGGTAAAGGCAACATCGCCAATTCTTTTTTCGTGTGGTATTACATTGTCTAAAATAGATATAACCTTAGTGTGTTTGTTTTTCTTAGCTAAGCGCAATATTGTACCAAAGCAAGGTCCCATAAAGGGTAGCCAATATTTTACAATAATTAAATCGGGCTTAGCTTTTTTTAATCGATTACCTACTTTAATCCAGTTAAGCGGATTTACAGAATTTATCGCTACAGAAATTCGTACATTTTCCGGAGCATTTTCTTCCGAATATTGGCTCTTTCCGGGAAACAAAAAAGAAGGGTATTGCAAGGAAAATGTAATTATTTCCACATCGTGTCCAAGCTGCGTTAAAACTTCTGCCAACCTTTCGTTAAACACTGCTAAGCCACCTCTAAGCGGATATGCAGTGCCGATAATAACAATTTTCATTTTCTCTTACTATTCAAATATTACTAAATGGTAGCTTTTCTTTCCTTTTTGGACTAATATATATTTATCGTTGAGTAAATCTGCCGAAGTTATGGTGGTTTCTATTGCTTCTACTTTCTCTTTATTGATTTGCACGCCACCATTTTGTATGGTTTTTCTTGCCTCACTTTTAGATGGCATTATGGCTGTTTCGGTAAGGAAATTAATAATGTCTATACCGTCGTTAAGTGCTTCTCTGCTATATTTTGCTTGTGGCACACCGGTCATAACCTCTAATAGCTGTTGTTCGTCAAGCGAACGAAGAGCTTCTTTGGTGTCTTTTCCAAATAATATATTACTTGCTTTTTGTGCAAATGCTAAATCCTCCGCACTATGTACCATCGTAGTAATTTCTTCTGCAAGTTTTGTTTGTAATTTCCTTAAATGCGGTGCTTCGTTATGTTCTGCAATTATTATTTCTATTTCTTCTATTGGTAAAAAGGTAAAAATTTTAATTAAATTCACTGCATCTTCATCAGTAACATTGAGCCAGTATTGATAGAATAAATACGGAGAGGTTTTTTCTCTATCGAGCCAAATATTACCACTTTCTGTTTTGCCAAATTTACCACCATCTGCTTTTTTAAGAAGAGGGCAAGTATAGGCATAAGCTTCGCCGCCGCCCATTCTTCTAATGAGTTCGGTACCTGTGGTAATATTTCCCCACTGGTCTGCACCGCCAAATTGTAGTTTTACATTTTGGTTTTTATTAAGATAGTAGAAATCGTAGCCTTGAATTAATTGGTAAGAAAATTCGGTAAAACTCAAACCGTACTCTAATCTTTTTTGTACCGAATCTTTTGCCATCATATAATTTACAGATAGGTGCTTGCCTACATCTCTTATAAAGTGCAAAAAGGTATAATCTTTAAGCCAATCGTAATTGTTTACAATTGTTGCAGCATTGGGTAGGGTAGTGTCGAAATCCAAAAATTTTTCTAATTGCTTTTGAATACCACGAATATTTTTGTCTAAAGTATCGGCATCTAACAGATTTCTTTCGGCAGATTTTCCTGTGGGGTCGCCTATCATTCCGGTAGCACCGCCAATTAGTGCAATGGGTTTGTGCCCTGTGCGCTGCATGTGCATCAGTAAAATAATGGGGAGCATACTGCCTATATGCAAGCTGTCGGACGTAGGGTCAAAGCCCACATAGCCCACTGTTAATTCTTTTGCTAACTGCTCTTCCGTACCGGGAATAATATCTTGTAATAAACCTCTTTGTCTAAGTTCAGGTATAAAATTTTGTGCCAATTTATTAAAATTTATTTTTGCAAGGGCAAAAGTACATCAATATTCAACAATGCACTATTTTTGTACCATCTTATATGATTAATGTATTGAACAATATTGTAAAAAAATGGCTGCAAATATGTATGTATTGTGCTGTTTTTTTGGTTTGTGCCAATGTGTCTGCCCAAACCACTATTGCCGCTCCCGAAGAAGAGGAGTATGAATATGAGGAAAGCATAGACTTAGACGAACCTATACAAGCTGTAACCCAAGAGCGTTCAGATTATACAAAACGTAGTATTAACGAGGAGCAATGGAAAAAAGAAACGAGCGATAAAATCTTTAATTATACAGATTTAGAAATACAAGAAAAAGAATACAAACCGGATTTATTATCTCGATTTTTGCAGGCATTATTTGCTTTTTTCGTTAGTGCTTTAGGTAAGGTTATTTTGTGGTTATTGGTAATTTCGGTAATTGTAATTGCTGTGTATTATATTCTCAAACATAATGGGTTTCAGCTTTTTTCTAAAAATAATATTATTCAACAAAACGAAATAGAAGAGATAGATGGTAGCGAAGTTCCTGAAGATTGGAATGTAGCTATACAAGACGCTGTAAAAAGCGGTAATTTTAATTTGGCGATGCGCTATGCTTATTTACATTTAATATTGTTGCTTTCAGAAAAAGGCAAAATAAAATTTAGCCCTAATAAAACTAATCATCATTATGCATTAGAGCTTTCGGGCTCTTCTAATTACAGACCTTTTGTTAATCTTACAAAAGAATACGAGATAGCCTGGTACGGTGGATTTGTAATAGACAAAGACCGCTGTAATAAATATTTATACGAAGTCGATAATTTTAAAGTGGCTGTGGAACGATAATTGCAGTAATTTATTTATGTGGAAGTATGGATTATGTATATTGTCGATTGTTGCATGCCTTGTAAGCTCTAATAATCTTTTTGCACAAAATAAATTATCTATTGACAAAAAATATATAAGAAGTTTTCAAAAAGACATTACTACAAGAATTTATTTAGCAAGACGATATGCTACCATACGCCTGCCCTCTGATATAAGACATCATTATGCAAAGTTTGTACCCAATACTACTTTTAATGTAGGTGTAGGAGCTACTTATAAATCCGCTACTTTAAATATAGGTTATGGCATTCCGGGGATAAATAATGCAAGTAGTAAGCGTGGCAAGACAAATTATTTAGACATTCAAGCGCACTTATATCCACATAGGTTTGCATTAGATTTTTATGGTCAGATGTATAGTGGATTTTATTTAAGACCACAAGCTGCGGTACCCGGAGTTTCGGGATTTTATGTTGATGAAAACATAAAATTTAGATTATTAGGAGGTGCTGCATATTATATCTTTAATCACGATAAATTTTCGTTTCGTTCTATCTTAGCGCAAGACGAATGGCAGATAAAATCTGCGGGTTCTTTTTTGGCTGGTATAGAGTTGTTTTATGGTGTAATACGAAGCGATACAGGAAGGATTATTCCGATTATGTTGCCAGATTTTACAGGGCTATCTGATTTAAATAGAATGCGATTTTTAAACTTTGGTCCAGGCATTGGTTATGCATATAATTATGTGTATCGTAAAAACTATTTTGCATCTTTATCTACAACTGTAAATGTTACAGCAGATTGGGTAAAAGAACAAATGCAAAACGATGTATTTAAAAAAGGTATGCAATTAACACCGAATTTTAGGTATCGGTTTTCATTAGGCTACAATAGCAGAAGATGGGCTATTGTAGGTACGTTTACCGAAAACAATATTATATTAAACAGCAAGCTAACCAATACTAATTATAGATTTAGTGCAGGGCAATATAGAATTAGTTTTGTTCGTAGATTTACCCCAAACAAAAAAACAAAACACCTTTTAGAGCCGATTGATAATATAATAGAGTACGAATTTTAAGTATAATGGTAAAGGTGCACATTAAAGAAAATAGTTTCCTTGCACGCATAGCAAGTTTTAAGTTTCAGAATAGACCTACTGCCATAGTATTTGGTAATACCGTACACCTTTATAAAACTAATGCCAAAGATTTTGTAAAGAACACTTCGTGGCTCAAACACGAGTTAAAGCATATCTATCAGTTTAAGCAATATGGCATTATAAGATTTGTATGCTTGTATATTTGGGAGAGTATCCGAAATGGTTATACGAATAATAAGTTTGAAGTAGAAGCAAGAGATGCTGAAAACAAAGCAATGCCCCAATGGATTTGGGGATAGCTGTACCTTTAAAAGATTTTTCCATTAACTGATTCTTGAGTAACCAATGCAAGTATAGAAATGTAAATAAAAACCTAACTCCATTATTATTTGTTACTATATCGAATAAATGTATCAGTCATTTTATATACTTGTTCAAATCCTGATTGTTGAAGAGTGCATTGCCATTTAATGGTGTATGTACCTTCCGGTAAGTCTGACTTTAAATGTAAACTAGCAAATACTTGTTTAGGATTTATATCATAATCCACATCAATTTTATTTCCATTTTTGTAAATGCCATCAATTTTTATGTTTACCCAATCATTTAGGTTGTCACTTGTGAATGCAATGTCATAATTATTAAGGTTTGGAGCAATTATTTTAAATTCTTCACTCAAGCAGGCACCCACATAATAATATGAACGAAGTTGTATTTGTTCTAATAAAAAGTTTTCTGCACAAAGAATATTATTGTACATAGATACTTGTTCGGAATTGTTATTTAAAGTTACAATAGTATTGGGTAATTCTATGTCTTTACTAATAAATATTGATGTATCTTTTAAAATTGAATCATATTTCCCTATGATTTCATTGTACTTTTCTAAAAGTTGTTTTTGGGAATTTGAATTAATTTGTAAAAATGAATCGGATTGAGCCTTAATGTATTCTTGAACCTGTAAATACTTATATAATTTTACAGAATCGAAACTTTTCGTTTTTTTTACCAATGGGTCAATGATAAATTCTTTATACCTAAGAATTTTTTTTGCATTTTCTTCCTTTACAAAGTCATTTGCATTACGTAATTGTTCTTGCCAAACTTTTGATGTCTCATTTGTTTCAATACAAGAAACTAATAAAACAGATAGTAATAAGTAAATATAGCTTTTGTAGAAAGATTGCATTTTTCACGAATTTGCTCAATCAAAAATACTATATTTTAGACGCAAATAAAATGTTTTACTTACAACTTATTCCCAACTTTCGGGAAAACGGTAGTAGGTTTAAATGTTTTGGCATCTTCAAAATCCATCAGTGCAAAAGACATAATAATAACCAAATCTCCCGGAGTAGCTTTGTGGGCTGCTGCACCGTTGAGGCAAATTTCGCCACTGCCGCGCTTACCTTTTATAATGTAGGTTTCGAGCCGCTCACCATTGTCGATATTGACTACCTGAACCTTTTCGTGTTCAATAAAATTAGCAGCATCCATTAAATCTTCGTCAATGGTTATACTGCCGATATAGTGCAGGTTTGCTTCCGTAATAGTTACACGGTGCAATTTTGATTTCATTACCTGTATCTGCATCTTGATTTTATTCATTTTTTGTATTTTCTAAGAAAAAAATTACGCACTCATAGACGCATTATTCTTCCGAAAGTTTAAATTCTTCGTTAGCTGTTATATTTAATTTCAATTCGCCCTTTTCTTCTACAAGCATTTGCTTTTCTGTAAGCTGTTTTAAACGCCAATTTACAAAAATTTCGTTCAAAGGTAATTTACCTTTGCTTAATACTTGATTAATAATTTTTGGACTTTTTTGTAACTGATTACTGCAATAGTTTAAAATGTCATTATCGTAATAATTTTCTGTTACACTTTCTATTTTTTTACCGACTTTAAGTATGCGTAAAGGAGTGTTTTCGTTCAGTAGTCTTTGCCATTCATCGCCGTCTATTTCCCATTCGGAAGGCGTAATGGTTCGGGCTAATTTTAAGGCTTTTGTAAACTCTTTTGCCGACAATTCGGAAAAATCTGTCGGATAAAATAATTTATTGTCTTCGTTTAAAAATGGCAAACCATTAATATTGATAACCTGTAATTTGCCAATGTGTTTTTTAAGAAAATGTAATGCAAAAAAGTAAGCACATACATCACTTGCTTTTGGTGCTAACCAAAATTTTGCTACTATATCTTCACTATTAGAAAGCTCAGTGGATACTTTCATAATGGCATCGGTATCTAAATCTTGGTTTTCGTCTTTTTCTATGCCACTAATTGTAGCCCAATAATCTGTTCTCGTCTGATTAAAACTTTTATCTTCAGATTGAAGCAATCCTAAATGCAAATCATCATTGAGCGATACAATAGCACCATCTAACAATTCAGCAACTTGCATTGCATTTTGCAATGCATCAGTAGCTTTTTTGCCTATTATAATGTGTATTATTTTCATTTATAGCATTAAAATCTGTGGCTTCGCCAGGAATCGAACCTGGATCTGGAGCTTCGGAAACTCTTGTACTATCCATTGTACTACGAAGCCATTTTTTAAAAAATCGGTTGCAAAGATACAAGTTTTAATGATGAGTATGAGGCATTAGGAATTACTTAATATCCACTCTAATTCACCAAAACTATATTCTCTTATTCCTTCGTGTGTTTGTAATAACAATTCGCCATTTGCATTTACTTCGAGCACTTTGGCACTAAATTTTCTATCGTTTTTTTTATCTATAAAAATTACATCTTCATCTTTAAGATATAGAAATTTATTATACGATTGGAGTAATTCAAAATCGTTAATATTTCTTAGTTTATTGAGTATTCCACTGCGTAAATCAGCGATTATTTCCAATATATCGAAGGTTTTACCGCTTTCTTTTAGTAAAGAAGTTGCTAAAGGTAGGTTGTCTGGAAAGTTTTTTTGCAAAATATTTATACCTATTCCAACAACACAAAAATTCCAATCTTTACCTTTAAACACATTTTCTATAAGAATTCCGCAAGCTTTTTTGTTATTTATAAAAATATCATTTGCCCATTTTATGCCAATTTGCCACTCTGGATATATGGTAGATAAATATTCTGCAACAGTAACAGACACTGCCATACTTAACGAAAAAAACGCTGTATTGCGCTCTGGTACTGCAATTAAGCTCATTGTTAGGTTTTCGTTAGCATTGGTTTCCCATATTTTTCCTCGTTGTCCTTTTCCAAACGTTTGGTTAAGTGTCCAAATCACTTCGCCGTTTTGTGCCAATCCGTCGTCTATACGTTGCATGGCATAATTATTGGTACTATTTAAAGTATCGAAGTAGATTAACCAAGGCGGTAGAGGATTAGTTGAATTTTGTCGCAAAGTTTTTCTTAATTTTGAACGCAAAAATATTAATACTTAAATACATAAACACTAAATTTTTCATTGAGCAAAAAAGTTAAAGACCAACCGAAGGTAAAAAGTAAGGGTAATAAAATAGATAGAAATAATTTATTATTCACTACTATCGTAGAAGCTATTCAAGACAAAAAAGGAGAAGAAATAATCTCTTTAGACCTTAGAGAAATAGACGAAGCCGTAGCCGATTTTTTTATCCTCTGCGAAGTGCAAACACCTATCCAGATGAATGCCATTACTCTAAATGTATTAGACAAAGTGCATAAAGTTTGTGGAGAAAAACCTTACCACTCAGAAGAAGGTCAGGCTTGGACACTCATAGATTATGTAAATATTGTGGTACATATTTTTCAGCGAGACGAACGCAAGTTTTACGATTTAGAAGGGCTTTGGTTAGACGCTGAAAAAGAAGAACACTGAATTTAATGATTAATGGATAATATTGGGGTAGTAAAATACGAAAAACAATTTAACCATTTAGCCATAATACCATTTAACCATAAAACAATTTAACAATAATACTAAGTTCGAAAGAACTATAAAATATAAAAATGGAAGAAAATAACAGAAGAGGGATGCCGCCCGCAGGAGGCAATAACAATAAACCCAATGGTGAGCGCAAAGGTCCTAAGTTCAATATGTATTGGATTTGGGGAATTATCTTTTTGTCTTTAGTGGCTTTGAGCCTATTCAATAATAATGTTTCGAGTACCGAAACCAAAGACATCTCTTTCCTCAAGTTCAAACAGGAGTATTTGGAACAAGGCAAAGTGCAAAAAGTAATTATCGTTAATAAAGAAATTGCTGAGGTTTTTTTGGTAAAAGAGGCAAAAGATGAAAAAAAGGAAAATCAAAGTCCTTCTTTAATAGGTAGTAGAGAATCTAAACCCGATTTAATTTTCAATATTGGTAGTTATGATGTTTTCGACAGAAACTATCAAGATGTAATGAAAAGTTTTGTAGCTCAAGGCAAAACCGAAGTGCCGGTGCATTTAGAGACGCGCGGTAGTTTCTTTAGAGATTTAATGGGTAGTGGCATAATGCTGATACTTGTAATGGTATTGATGTGGTTTTTGATTTTCCGTAAAATGGGAAGTGGCGGTGGAGCCGGAGGCGGTATTTTCAATATTGGAAAATCTAAAGCACAATTATTCGAAAAGGGAACAAAAGTTACTATTACCTTTAACGATGTAGCCGGTTTAGACGAAGCAAAAGTAGAGGTAATGGAAATTGTGGATTTCCTTAAAAATCCTAAAAAATATACAGCCTTAGGCGGTAAAATACCCAAAGGAGCTTTATTAGTAGGGCCTCCGGGAACAGGAAAAACCCTCTTAGCAAAAGCCGTAGCAGGAGAAGCACAAGTGCCTTTCTTCTCTATGTCGGGTTCCGATTTTGTGGAAATGTTTGTAGGGGTAGGTGCGAGCCGTGTAAGAGATTTGTTTAAGCAAGCAAGAGATAAAGCTCCCTGTATAATTTTTATAGATGAGATAGACGCAATAGGTCGTGCAAGGGGTAAAAATGCCGTAATGAGCAACGATGAACGCGAAAATACGCTTAACCAAATGTTGGTAGAAATGGATGGATTTAGTGGCGATTCGGGTATTATTATGCTTGCGGCTACTAACAGACCAGATGTTTTGGATAGTGCATTATTACGTCCGGGACGTTTCGATAGACAAATTTCTATAGATGTTCCCGATATTAAAGGCAGAGAACAGATTTTTAATGTGCATTTAAAGCCAATTAAAATTTCTAAAAATTTAGACATTAAAAAATTAGCCAGTCAAACTCCGGGATTTGCAGGAGCAGATATTGCCAATATTTGTAACGAAGCAGCACTAATCGCTGCCAGAAAAGGAAAGCCCGAAGTAGATATGCAAGACTTTAACGATGCTATCGATCGTATTATAGGTGGTTTAGAAAAGAAAAACAAAATTATCTCGCCCGATGAGAAAAAAGTAATTGCATATCACGAAGCAGGACACGCAGTAGCAGGTTGGTATTTAGAAAATGCACATCCATTAGTAAAAGTTACCATTGTGCCGAGAGGTACAGCAGCACTTGGTTTTGCACAATATTTACCTAAAGAAAAATACCTTACACTAACGCAAGAGTTAGAAGACGATATGTGTATGACACTTAGCGGTAGAGCAAGTGAACAAATATTTTTCGGAAAAATTTCAACCGGAGCGTTGAGCGATTTGCAGCAAGTAACCCGTACTGCAAGAGCTATGGTAAGCGTTTATGGTATGAACGATAAGATTGGTAATATCTCTTATTACGACCCTCAAAACGAAGGCAGTTTCCATAAACCTTACAGTGAGGAAACCGGTAAAATTATAGACGAAGAAATTAAAAACATAAGCGACAAAGCATATCAAAGAGCTATAAATTTACTTACCGAAAAGAAAAAAGAAGTAGAGATTATTGCAGAACAATTATTGAAAAAAGAAGTGCTGTTCCGCGACGATTTAGAGCGATTAATCGGTAAAAGACCTTTTGAAAGCGAAGACCATCAGGGCGATGTAATGTTAGCAGCCGACGGAATGCCAATGGTAGAGCCTTTAAATAACGATAACTCTTCTAATAATTTTAACGAAAACAAAGAAGGAGAAAGTGCAGTCATTAATCCGGAATAGGGTTTTGTGGCAGATCGCTCTTTGTGATTAATAAAAATGGTACAAACCTCTACACCCATTAATAGAGTGGGAGGTTTGTACAATAATAGTTTTTTAATAAATTTTCTTTTTTTTGTACAATGTGTTGCAATCTTTAAGAGAAAAGTGCCATTATAAAAACAAAATCTTAACACTAAAAAATACTAATCTTTTTTATTTTTGCGTTCATCATTTTCTTAAAATATTTTTTTAAAAAATTAATCCAAAACATAATTCGCAATCGAGAGATATTTACATTTATTCTTATTAACAAACATTTAGTAATCTTAAATTTAAATTAGCGCATTATATGAAAAAGATGAGTCTTATTCCGGTAATAGTTACCGCAGCACTTACTTCTTTAGCCACAGCATTAGGCATCACTAAATTTTCTGATAACAAAAAATCCGACACCGCAGTACATACTTTAGATATGCCTGTACGCTATACGTCGGGTGCATCTTATGCCGGTCAGCCAATAGATTTTACAGATGCAGCAGAAGAATCGGTAAAATCCGTAGTGCATATTACCACCAAAACCGAAGGTAAAACTGTAATGGCGCGCGACCCATTCGACCCTTATGGTGTTTTT
Organism: uncultured Taibaiella sp.; assembly: GCA_964448955.1. Taxonomy (GTDB): domain Bacteria; phylum Bacteroidota; class Bacteroidia; order Chitinophagales; family Chitinophagaceae; genus MKSF01. The sequence continues at coordinate 21,001 of CAYUXT010000003.1, forward strand.
GGTTTAAAAGAATACAAATTACCCAATCAAATGGGTGCGGGTTCGGGTGTTATAATTTCCGAAGACGGATATATAATTACTAATAACCACGTAGTAGCAGGAGCAAGCGAAGTATTAGTAACCTTTAACGATCGCAATACCGAAACTGCTAAAGTAATAGGTACAGACCCTTCTACAGACCTTGCAGTATTAAAGATAGACGCCGACAAACTACAATATATGACCTTAGGAAATTCGGATAATGTAAAATTGGGTCAGTGGGTATTGGCAGTAGGCTATCCGTTAAATTTAGATGCTACCGTAACCGCCGGAATAGTAAGTGCTAAAGGTAGGGCATTAGGTGTAAACCAAAAAAACTCAAGCTCTGCTATAGAAGCATATATACAAACAGATGCTGCTGTAAACCCAGGCAATAGTGGAGGTCCATTAGTAAGTACCGATGGATTATTAGTAGGTATTAATTCTGCCATTGCATCGCCTACGGGCAGCTATGCAGGCTACTCCTATGCTATACCTTCTAACATTGTAGAAAAAGTAGCTAAAGACATTATAGAATTTGGTAGCGTTAAAAGAGGTTATCTTGGCGTATCGCTTGCAGACCTTAACGAAAGTGCCGCAGCACAATTAGGCATCAGCAAAGAAGCGTTTAGAAAAGCAGAAGGTGTATATGTTAGCCAGGTAGAAGAGGGTAGTGGTGCAGCTAAAGCAGATATAAGAAAAGGCGATTTTATAACCTCTGTTAATGGAATAAAAGTAACCGCAGTGCCACAATTACAAGGTACTATCGCACGTTACCATCCTGGTGATAAAATTAGCATTGCTATTAATCGCAATGGCAATACACTCAACAAAACTGTAGAACTCAAAAACTCTTATGGCAATAATTCTGTTTCCGGAAAAGATAATAATGCAATAAGATTAATGGGTGCAGTGTTTAGAAATATGGATACTAAAGAAGGAGAAAAATTGGGTGTTGCCAATGGTGGTGTAATCATTGATGATGTACAACAAGGGCAAATTAGTCAAATCGGTATCAGAAAAGGATTTGTACTACTTAGTGTAAACGATAAAAGAATAAAAAACATCAACGAATTACAGCAATATTTGAATTCCTCTAATGGCGATATACAAATTGGCGGTATGTACCCCGGCAAACGAGGAATGTACTACTACGGATTGCAAGGTGGCGAAGGAAGATATTAATATGATAAAATAGTAATTTCAAAAAAATCCCTTAATTGATTGTTTCAGTTAAGGGATTTTATATTAATAAGAATTACTTTTACAATATAGATGTAATCATTAGCAAAATGAGTGAAAATAAAACAAAGCCTACGGAGATTAGTGTTGCAGACTTTCTTGCCTCTGCTGATTCTAAAAAATTAAATGACAGTAATCGTTTAATAGAAATTAAGGAACGACTATCTGGTGAAAAAGCCAAGATGTGGGGACCCTCTATTATTGGATTTGGCACTTACCATTACAAATACAAAACAGGTAGAGAAGGAGATATGTGTAAGATTGGATTTTCTCCTCGAAAAGATAAATTTTCTTTGTACATTTTAGATTGCGACGATGACGACAATAATGATTTACTATCTCAATTAGGAAAATGCAGCAAAACAGTTGCGTGTATTTATTTCAAAAAATTAGATGATTTGAATATAGACATTCTCGAAAAAATGATAGTACAATCGCTAAAACATACAGAACAAAAATGGGGATAGAATAAATTATGACTACTATGATTCTTCACTTTCCAATAGATTTTATATTTATTTTTATAATCGTTCCTATTTGTTTAATCCTTTTTTTTATTCCTGTTGTAGGCTATGTAACATTTGCTTTTATTAAGAAAAAAACCTTTACATCAAATATTCAAATAGATACACTACCAGCTATATTATTGTCGATTTTACTTGCAACGGTAATCTCCTTAATTATATTTTTAACGCTCACTTATATTTTAGGTTATAGCGCAATCTTGACACTATTGTAATTTTTATTATAAAATCTCAATCATCAATTAATGCCTAAAGAAACAAATTGGACGGAAGAAACAGATTTAGTACTATCGGTATTAGAAGCTACCGAATTAGTTAAATCTGTTAAATGGGGAGCAGAAGTATTTTCTATAAATAATAGAAATATTATTAGTTACTTAGGATTTAAAAATCATTTTGCAATTTGGTTTTATGATGGTGTATTTTTACAAGATAAATACAAAGTATTGACCAGCTCTTCTAATAAGACAAAAGCTATGCGAAAATGGCAAGTAACAAATGTTAACGAATTTAATCCTAAGTGGTTAAAGGAATATGTAAACGAAGCTATTAAGAATGCTAAAGAAGGCAAAGTTTGGCAACCTCAGATTTCTACGGAAATAACTATTCCCTTAATTTTAACAAAAGCATTTAAAGAAAATAAAAGTTTAAAAACAAAATTTAACCTTCTCGCAAAACATAAACAAAAAGAGTACATAGAGCATGTAACATCTGCTAAAAAAGAAGAAACCAATCTTGCTCGATTAAACAAAGTAATTCCTATAATTATGGAAGGAAAAGGATTGAACGATAAATACAAATAATCAATGACACTAACATACAGGCTCGCCACGCTAGACGACAAAGAAAAGATTTGGGAAATATTGCAACAAGCCATTTCGAGGAGAAAAGCAGATGGTAGTAACCAATGGCAAGACGGATACCCTAATGCCAATACAGTTTTGGCAGATATTGAAACACAACAAGGCTTTGTTTTTTTACACAATGAAAATACAATAGCTTATGCAGCATTTATTTTTAATTACGAGCCGGCTTACAATAATATAGAAGGAAATTGGGTAAGCAATGATGATTTTTTTGTAGTACACAGAGTAGCGGTAAGCGATGATGTAATAGGAAAGGGGATTGCTACGCAAATTTTTAAATTACTTGAACTACACGCCCAAAAGCATAATGTATTCAGCATTAAAGTAGATACCAATTTCGATAATTTACCAATGTTGAAAATTTTAGAAAAATTAGGCTATCAATATTGTGGTGAAGTAAAAATGAGAGGGGGGAATAGAAAAGCTTTTGAAAAAATATTGGAATAAAATTATCTGAATAAATGTTGTTAACCAACTTGGTAATTCCTAAAATTAAATTCTTCATTTTCTAAATTAATCAAATCAATTGGCAAGAATACTATCCATAGACTATGGCAAAAAACGCTGCGGCATAGCCGTTACAGATGAATTGCAAATTATTGCAAACGGATTAACTACTGTAGAAACAGACCAATTAGTTTGGTGGTTAAAACAATATTTTGCAAAAGAAATAGTAGCAACTATAGTACTGGGACACCCCAAAAACTTAGATGGTAGCGATACAGACATTACAGCTAAAGTAGAAAAGATATACGGACAATTACAAAAACTATTTGCAGACAAAACTGTAGAATTATATGATGAAAGATATACTTCCAAAATGGCATTCCAAAGTATGATAGATAGCGGATTAAGCAAAAAAGACCGCCGAAACAAAGCCTTAATAGACGAAGTAAGTGCTACTATTCTGTTGCAAGATTATATGGAATATAAAAGCAATATATTAAAGTAGAGATTAAAAAAATACAATTCCTATCAATTATATTTCATAATATTGCTTAAATAAAATATTGACATAAAATGAAAAAAGGTTTACTCATTGCAGGTATTGTACTTGCATCATTACAATTAAATGCACAAAAATTAGTTATTTACGAATCTATATCCGGAGAAAACTGCGGACCTTGCGCTGCTGCGAATCCTGGATTATGGACTAAAATGGCAGCTAATCCGGATAAAGTGCTTTTGGTAAAGTATCAAACACCCATTCCGAGTGCCGGTCCTATTTACAATCAAAATACTGCAGACCCACATACACGTAGAACTTATTATGGCATTAATTCTGCTCCTAATGGTAGAGTTGATGGTCAAGTTGTGGGAGGTACACACCCCAATACATTAACACAAGCCATTATAGATTCTATGTCTTCGCTTACTGCCGACTTCGATATTGCGGTATCGCATAGTTACTTTGCTAATGGAGATTCTATGTTAATTACCATAGATATAGAAGCACTTAACGCTGTAAATGCAGATTCATTAAGATTGCAAGTGGCTCTATTGGAAACACTAAAATTTGAAACACCGCCAGGCAGTAATGGAGAAACAGAATTTCATAATACTGTGCGTAAAATGTACCCCAATGCTAATGGTTCTGTTTTGAATAACACTTGGACTGCTAACCAAACTGAAAATATTACAATGGAAGTAGCCATTCCGAGTTATGTGGATTTACAAGGCGAAGTGTTTATTGCAGTTTGGATTCAAGAAAATAAAGGAACTAAAAATAAACATATACTACAAGGAGCAAAATCTCCTGTTATAGATTTAGATTATGATGCGTCATTAAAAACAGTAGCTCCTTACATTGTGTGTAAACAAACAGATATTGAACATAAGGTATTACTTAAAAATTTAGGGACACAAACAGTTACCGATGTGGATATTTATAGTAAAATAAATAATGGAGCTTATCAATTATACAAATATTCTGGTAGTTTAAATACAGGAGATACAGTTACTGTATCTTTAGGAACTTTTAATATAGGTACAGGAACTACAACCTTTACAGATTCAATAGGTGAGCTTAATCTAATTGAAATTGATGTCAATAAAATCAATCATAAAATTGTAAAGACAACATACAATGTAGATGTTAATACTACTTTACCCGTAAGCTCAGACTTTAATAGTACACTACCTAATAATTGGATTGTAACTTCTGATGACAAGCAATTAAAATCCGGTGCAGGAAATTGGAGAACAGTAAATTTAGGTAGCGGTGGTACTGCTTACGATGGCTCTAAAGGCGTGTTGGTTTGCGAAAATTATTTTGCTCCTTCCAGCGGTTATAAATCTTATCTCTACTTACCATTAACTAACTTACCTGAAGGTGCAAAAGCATTAGACTTTTTCTATGCTTATGCGCTAAGAGGCGCTAACGGACAATCCGAATATTTAGAAGTTGCATACACCGAAGATTGTGGAGAAACCTGGACTTCCGTTTGGAAAAAAACAGGTACAGAATTAGCTACTGCACCTGCAACCAATGCTAACTCATTTTTTATTCCAACACAACACCAGTGGGGATTTCAGAGTTTAGATGTTTCTGATATTTCGGGAGAAAAAATGTATGCTTTTATTTCTCGTTCTGCTTATGCTAACCATTTGTTTTTGGATAATGTTGGCTTACGATTAGGAGAAGTAAATAATATTAAAGACAATAAAGTAAATAACCAAGTTAATATTTACCCTAATCCGGTACAAAATGAATTAAACATTTCATTTAATATCGAAAACAATAGTGTAGTAGAGGTAAGTGTTGTTAATTTAATTGGTCAAGAAGTGTTATTACCCGTTAATGGTAGGTACAATGCAGGAAAGAATAATATAATGCTTTCTACTAACTCCTTAACCAATGGCATTTACATTGTAAATATCAATATTAATGGTGTATTCAAAGTAGAAAAATTTGTAGTAAGCAAATAATTGATTGCCTTGCAAATATTGCCAGCAGCTTTTGTGAAATGTTTTAATCACGAAAGCTGCTTTTTTATTCTATATTCTATATTATTTTTACTCCTTTAGTATAGAATTAATAATTATTTTTTTACCTTTATCCCTTAATCTCTAAGCAGATACAAACAATAATTAAAAACATGATTAAAAAGTTATTATTAGCAGCTACTTGCCTAACTACTTTAAGTGCTACTGCACAAACTAACGAATATGATTTGACTATTATTCAAAATCATAAAAATATATATTGTGAAGACACGCTATTGTCTCACAGTATATGGGTTAAAAATGTAGGAACAGAATATATTTTAAGTGTGGATTTATACTTTAAAGTAGAGGGTGATAGCTTGTATCAGCAATATACCCATACCGATACCATTTTTTCGACAGACTCTGTATTAATTACACTTGGCACTTTAGAATTAGAAGACGGTATGAATAGAATAATAGATTCTATAGGTATGATAAATGATACAATAGTAGATGAAAATACGGCAAATAATTATGCCGCTATGAACGTACACGTTTACGCTCCAAAATTAGCGCTTCCTCAATCCATAACTTTTGATAGTGGTATAGCATACAATTGGTTAGTTTTAGATAATGATAGGCAATTTGTATCAGGTATAAATAATTGGTACTTGGGCAATCTTATCGGAGATTATTACGGACCAGATAGCTCCAGAGAAGTATTAATGATTGATTATTTTAACATAGAAAGTGGCACAAAATCTTATTTCTATTCTCCTTATGTAACCCTTAATGCAGGTACCAAAACGCTGTCGTTTTACCATGCGTATGCACGTAGAGCCAATGCTATGAATGATAAATTAGAATTGGTTTACTCTTTAGATTGTGGGCAAACTTGGACACTTTTATGGAGTAGAATTGGAGATGGCTTAAATACTGTTAATCCTACAAGTAGTGTATTTATTCCTAAATACAATCAGTGGCAATACAATCAAGTAAATATAACCAATCTTTTAGGAGATGTAATTTTTGCATTTGCTGCTACTTCCGGAGAGGGGAACTTTTTGTATTTAGATAATATCGAAATTAGAGATGGCGAATTTACAAGCACGCAAGACCCAATTGTAACTTCAGAAATTAATATTTATCCTAATCCTGCTAAAGAAAATATATTTATAGAATTACATTCTCCTAATTCACAAATAGTTAGCTACAATGTTGTAAATGTATTAGGACAGACCATTTATACCCTTAACAATATTAAATTAAATGAAGGTAAAAATACTGTTTCTATCCCTACGGCAACACTAACTTCTGGTATTTATATGTTGGAGATTAATAATAATTCAAGTAAAGCAACTAAGAAGTTTTCAGTCCAATAATCTGTAGAATTGTGAGTAACTGCACAAACATAATGTTTGTGCAGTTTTTTTATTGTTTTAAGTGAGAATGTATAAAAAAATGAAAGTAATGTTGTTAGTGAAGAATGCCAAAAATGGAGGGGAATATAAATGCAAATATCGTCTATGTGAAATGTAAATCTATTAGTACAGAAGTACAGTCATATCAAGTAACTGAAGTTAGACAAAACAATGAATAAAATAATTAGTTTAATAATATTTATATATACAATTATTATACTTGCAGCTTGTAATAATAATGATTATGCAAAAGAGGTTGAAACTTCAATTTCTTTAACTCAATATTGGATTAACTATGATTATATTTCATGTGTAGATACCAACTTACCTTGCGAATGCCAAAATAAGATAGATTACATATTGTTAAGGATTGATAATGAAAGTAATACATTATTTGCTTATGAAAAAAGTTATGACCCTGAGGATTTCCGTTTGGAAACATTGAGTCAGAATAATTATGATGCTTATATGTTTAGAGAAGATACAATTCCTTTTTTTAATATAAAGATACAAAATGATACTTTGTATATTAAGGATAGAAATGACGAGATATCAAATTTTTGCACTTATTTATATAATAAAAATAATGTAAATAATGATGAATACGATAAAATAATAGGAAAGCTAAATTTACATAGCATTCTTAACAGTACAGGTTCTAAAGAAAAAATTATTGAAAAGCTAAATATTTCAGATTCGACATTTTTAATTTGTACTGACTATTTTGGGAATTTAACATTTGGAGATACTTGTGATAAACAGTATCTATTTGAAAAGAATGACAGGTATTTATTCATCTATAAAGATGAGAATTCTTGTGATGAAGCTGAATTGTTTAACAGAAAAATAATAAAAAAATTAATTGATAGTTTTGACGTAATGAGTAATGCACCAAAGAAGTGATTGCTCTAAAAATAGTTGTATCAACAATTGAGAATTATTTGTCTCGTCCTAAAAAACTTTACCCCTTTAATATTGATTTTAAATCCGCCGGGGAGTAATTAATAGATTTTAGTGTTTTGTTGTCGTTTTTTCTATAAACCAAAAACAATCCATCTTTTTCTTCATAATAGCTTTCAACACCGTCTTTGTCTTTGTAGTGTTGCATTGTAGCCTCTGCTTCTTCTATAGACTTACAGGCTTTGCTCATATTGGAGCGTTGTACTTCATCAAATAATGCTGCAAATTTATCTTTTAAACCAAATTCCAAAACGGCACCGGATAATACATACTGCAAATCGCATAATGCGTCTGCAACCTCTACTATATCTTTATCTTTTACCGCTTCTTCTAACTCTTTTAATTCTTCGGCGAGCAATGATATACGCAGCTTACATCTGTTTTCGGCAGGTATTTGTGGAGTGTCTAATATCGGGTGTTGAAATGTTTTGTGAAATGCTGCTACAGAAGTTAAAGATTTTGGGTCTTGCATCGAATATTTGTTTTAATGAAATTTTTTAAGAAGGCAAATCTAAATAACTAATCCAAAATTGTAAGTAAGAGATATTCACGTTTGGTAATAAGTTTTTCTAATTTTGAAAACTATCATTTTTCTTATCTATTTTTGACCTCCGACACGAAACAAGTATTAGGTTGTATTATATCGTCTTTTTCATATTGTATTGTATTTCACTTTTGCCATTTTGGTTGCTATACCGAATTAGTGATTTGTGTTTTGTACTCATTTATTATGTTTGGGGATATAGAAAAAACATAGTACTAAACCATCTCACACAGTCATTTCCCGAAAAAAGTACAACCGAATTAAAGCAAATTGGCAAACAATTTTATCTTTCATTTTGCGACCAATGGATAGAAACACTCAAGCTGATGAGCATATCCAAAGCAAGTTTGAATAAAAGAATTAAGGGAAATTGGCAAGTATTTGAAGCATTGGCTAAAGCAAACAAAAATGTATATGCCTTATTAGGGCACAGGTTTAACTGGGAGTGGGCAAATGTAGCTTGTAGTTACAATAGCGTGCAGCAGTTTGCAGGGATATATTTGCCGCTTTCGTCCAAAATTGCGGATAGATTAATGCTGTATATTCGTAAACGCTCTGGCTCTGTATTAATACCTGCGGATAATATGTTGCCTTATTTAAAAGATTTGAAAAATAATGTGCATATTATCGGTTTTATGGCAGACCAAACACCTGCAAATTTAAAAACAGCTACTTGGTTTCAGTTTTTTAATAAACCCGCGCCATTTTTAAACACACCCGAAAAAGCAGCACGTAGAGCCAAAACAGCAGTTGTATATGCTGGCATTAAAAAATTAAAAAGAGGATATTACTCTATCGAATTAACTAAAATAAGCAATGATGCATCTTTGGAAGAAGAAGGATTTATAACTCGAAAATATGTACAAATGTTGCACAACGAAATTCTACAACAACCATACAATTGGCTCTGGACACACAGAAGATGGAAATTGACAGCAAAAGAAAACGACACCATAAAAAGTATTGCGTAATGCCATTTTAATGTTTACAAAAATGATATTTGAAGAAAGGTTAAAAGAAATTGTTTACAAATCGGATAATAGCCCATTTGTTGCTTATAGTGATGAAGAAAAGCATTTAGTAATATCGGCACATACTCAGCAATCGGCAATCACTTCTATTAGATTAAATGTTAGAAAACAAGCGACATTATCTTTTGAAAATACAACAATTATTCCTTGGGTAAGTAATGGATTATATTTGTCTCAAAGACCTTTATTTACAGCAGACCCATTGTTTCACGCGGGAGCGTATTATGTGCAAGATGCTTCATCTATGTTTGTAGCGTATGCGTTACAATATTTACATCAATTAGAAAATTGGGAAAACACCCCACTTCGTTATCTCGATTTGTGTGCTGCTCCCGGAGGTAAAAGTACCCTTATAGCATCGCTGCTCAAAGATGAAGACTTGTTAATTGCCAATGAAATAATTCAAACTCGCGCATCGATATTAACGGAGAATATAGTGCGTTGGGGGCAAGCCAATACTTGGGTGAGTAATAACGATCCTAAAGATTTTGGGGAGGTCGATAATTTTTTTGATATTATGTTAATCGACGCACCTTGTACGGGTTCCGGATTATGGCGAAAAGATAATGATAGTATAAATGAGTGGTCGGAACAGCACGTGAAATTATGTAGCGAAAGGCAAAAAAGAATTTTGTATGATGCTATGCCTACGCTTAAAGATGGCGGTTATTTTTTGTATGCAACGTGTTCGTATTCGCCAGAAGAAAACCAACAGGTAGTAGATTGGCTGTTAGATAATTTTGACTTAGAAAATATTGTATTGCCAATAGCACAAGAGTGGGGGATAGAGTGTGCCGAATCTGCAAAAAATAAAGGAATGGGTTATCATTTTTTTCCTTGGAAATTAAAAGGCGAAGGCTTTTTCTTGTCTGTATTTAAGAAGAAGGGTAGTAGTGCGCCAAATACAATTAATAACAACAAAACTAAAAAGCTCAAAATATTACCTGAAGCTGCAATATGGCAACAGTATTTACAAGAAGCAATGTCGATACATTTTGGTGGCGATAATTATTTTGCATTTTACGAATCTCAGTTACCTGTTTATCATTTTTTGGCAGATAAATTACGCATAAAAAAAGCCGGAATAAGATTAGGGAAATTAGCTAAGAAAGACATTATTCCCGAACACGAGTTAGCAATGTCTTTAATTTTAAATAACAATTTTTCTACTGTAGAGTTGTCTTATCAAGAGGCTATTTCATTTTTGAAAAGAGAAAATAATTTATTGTTGGATAAAGGTTTGAAAGGTTGGAATTTAGTACAATATCAAGGGTTGGCTTTAGGTTGGGGGAAATGGATGCCCGGCAGAATGAACAATTATTTACCACAAAATTTAAAGATTAGAATGGAGCTGTAAAAGAAAGACCCCGAAGTTTTTTTAATTGCTTCGAGGTCTTTGTTATTGGTAAAGTTATTATCTTTTACTCTTTGTCTTCTGGGTACAATATTGCTTTAAAATTATTGGAAGAAGCACTTCCGAAAATAATATTGGCAACATCTTGTAAGTCTTTTGAAGTTACTTGATTAACTATTTCATCGTGTTTTAAAAAGCGGTTTTTGTCTCTGTTCCAAAACATTATTTCGATTAAATTACTAACCCAATATCCATTTTTTTGTAAGCCTTCTTTGTGTTGTTCTTGCATACTGAGTTTTACTTTATTCAATTCTTTTTCTCCTACTCCTTCTTTTCTAATGTTAGAAATTTCAGTTTCTGCTGCATTAATCAATGGTTGTACATTTTCCGGACCACAAGGGAGATACAATGCTAATTGGTATTTGCCTGTAGGTTTATCTGTAACACTTACATTAAATCCACCGCCATAAATCGCACTCATTTTTTCTCTAAGTTCTTCTATTACTTTTATATTCATAGCCTCTGCAAGCATATCTGCTTTGAGTTCCAAATCTTCGGAGTAATTTACATCGCCATAATACATACTCATAATGAGGCTCTGTTGTTCGCTTCCTTTTTTAAATGTAAGTTCATTATAGCCTTTAATAGCACGTAATCCGTCATCTATAATTTTGTTTTTCTCTCCTTTGGTTGGTAGCGACGCAATGTATTTTTCTATAAGGGGTTTAATGGTTTTTTCATCAATATTTCCTACAATAAAAAACGCTGAACCTACTGCATTGCTAAATGTGGTTTTGTAAATGTCTAAAACTCTATCTAATTTAATAGCATCGAAGTCTTCGGCAGAAGGAATCGTAATTTCTTTGCGTGGGTCATTATTGAAAAGTGTTTTGTACATCGTGTCAATAAAAGCATATTGGGGATTTGCTGTTAAAAATTGCAATTGGGATTTTTGTTTAGCAATATAACCTTTAAATAGCCCTTCATCTTTTTTTATTTCGTTTGTTTTTAGATAAAGCAATTGAAACAATGTTTCTACATCTTTAATAGAAGAGCTTCCACTAAACGAAGCTGTATTGCCTGATATACTTGTACCTAATCTTACTGTTTTGCCGGCAAGAAAATCGGATAGTTCCGTAGGGGTAAACTGTCCATAACCCATAGCCTCAATAACAGAGGTAGCGTAATTGGCACTTGCTTTATCTTTTATGTCAAAATGTTTAATGCCTCCAATTTTAATACCGTTTAAGATAATCTCATCGCTTTTGTAAGTGGTAGATTTTGTGGTAACTTTTAAGCCGTTGCTTAATGTGTAGGTCGTAGTGCCTAAGTCTTTATCTTCGGTTTGCGATACTATTTTACCTGCTTTTGGTTCTTTGGTTAAAAGCGAAGTAGCTATTGTTTTTTCTTTATTGGCGGTAACAGGTGCGTTTAATGCTTCTTTTACGATAGTTACCAATTCTCTGTCGGTAGGTAATTTTATTTGTCTGCTATCGGGTCCGGTAATGAGTGCAAAAAACTCTTTGGTATTGTCTTTTGCTAACCATTTATTTAATTCTTCGTTTAATTCTTTAACAGTAATAGATGGCATTGCTTTTTGGTAATAATTATACTCGTACTCTATACCGGGAATGGATTCTTGCGTAAGGAAATTTCTGATATATTCCGAAATTAAGCGAGAGGATTCAGTAGTATTTCTTTCATTGTATAGTTTTTCCATTCTATTGAGCATTTGCTTTTTAGCTAAATCTACTTCTGTTTCGTTGACACCAAATTCGCGTAGTTTAGTAAGTTCCGAAACGGCTGCTTTAATAGCTACCGATACGTTGTCAGAAGGAACGGCATATAAGGAAAGGTTTTCGTAACCGCGCACATAGCCGCCACCTATTCCTGTGCCGGCATATATAAATGGAGGCTCTTCGCTTTGTGTTAATTCTCTTAATCTTTTGTTGGCTATTTCGCTAATTAAACCTTTTATGATGTTTTTTCTGTAAGTTTGAATACGAGTAGGGTCTTCTTCTTTTTCTGCACTAAAATATAATTGAAATGTATAGTTAGTAGCTTCTTTATCGGTAAGTACCATAGCCGAAGCTTCGGAGTATTTGGGTACTTCGTAGGTTATTCTTGGTCTTGCATTGGCTGGATTTTTAAGATGTGCGAAATGTTTTTGAATAAGTTCCATTCCTTTTTCGTAAGTAATATCACCTACTACTAATACAGCCATATTATTAGGTCTGTACCATTCTTTGTAAAATCTCTTTACAGTTTCGTAACTCGCATTTTTAATAATTTCGTCTTTACCAATCGGCAGCCTGTCTGCATAGCGAGAGCCGGCAAATAACTGTGGTAAATACTTTTGCATCATTCTGTCATCAGCACCTTTGCCCATACGGCTTTCTTCTAAAACTATACCTCTTTCGCTGTCGATTTCTTCATTAGTAAAAAGGGCATTAGAAGCCCAATCTTCTAAAACTTCAAAGCCTTTTTCGAGATTACCGGGTTTGTCGGTAGGGATAGGCAGTATATAAACGGTTTCGTCGAAACTTGTATATGCGTTAAGGTCTGCACCAAAGGTTACACCGATAGATTGCAAAAAATCTACAAGTTCGTTTTTGGGATAACGTTTAGTACCGTTAAATAGCATGTGTTCGTTAAAGTGAGCTAAGCCTAATTGGTCTTCGTCTTCTTGAATAGAGCCAGCATTAACCACTAATCTTAACTCTACTTTCTTTTCTGGTTTGGCATTAGGTTTAATGTAGTATTGCATACCATTTTCTAATTTACCCATTCTAATATCGGGGTCGGTAGGGGTAAGTTGTGCAAAACCGTTTAAGGTAAAAAATGCCAATACTAATTGACTGATGATAAAATGGATACTTAGTTTCTTAAACATAGTTATTTGTATTATTTTGAAAAATTGATAAAACAAAGATAAGGAAACGTAGTTCAAGCAACAAATTCATCAGAGGTGTTGCAAGGTAAGGAGGTGATAATGAAGGCATTTTAGAGGGTATATTTTACTCCCAATCATCATTAATTTTTAAGGTTTTTTCTATTACATCTCGCACACAGCCTTCGCCTCCTTTGTAATTAGAAATATAATGTGCTATGCTTTGTATATCGTCTGCCGCATCGTTAGGACAAGTGCGCAAGTAGCATATTTCCATTGCATATTTATCGGGCATATCGTCGCCCATATATAACAGATTTTCGGCAGGGATATTATATTGTTGCATTAATTGTTGCAACAAATCTTTTTTGTCTTTTACGCCTATATAAACTTCTTTTACGCCTAATTTTATTAATCGCTCTTTAGCTTCATTAGAATTGCCTCCCGAAATTATCCATACTCCATAACCCTTCTTAATGGCTAACTGCAAAGCATATCCATCTTTAATATTCATTGCACGCATAAACACGCCATCGTTTTGTGGGTATAGCAAACCATTGGTGAGTACGCCGTCCAAATCCAATACAAAGACTTTTATCTTTTCAAATTTTTCGAGAATGTTCATTGTTTTGACAAGCGTATTATTTTTGATTACAAAATATATCTATAATAATGTTAGTATCTTTTAAAGCAGTTTTTATTCTAGTTTTATTTTTACAATTTTGTTATCTCGAATAATAACAAGTTTGCTTTTTTTCGCTTTCTTAAAATCAATTAATTTTTTATAGACTAATTCAAGTCCTTTTAAAATTCTATTTTTTTCATCTATTTGAATTTCAGTTGTTGTCATAAACACTTTTTAAGAGATTAAACTTGTTTTGATTTAAAATATTTGGCGAATTATTAATTTGCTTTTCAGCTAAAAGTTCGTATTTGCCTTCAGAATTGTCTATAATTAATGCGCTATCTACAATTGGAAGATATATATCAAATAGGTTTTTGACACCTTTAATGTATCGTCTTTTTATTATATCTGGTTCTATGTTATGTCCGCCTTCGGTTACTCGTATTATTACACGCTCTTTTGCAAGTTCAATACTTTGGAGCCAAAAGTATATTAATGATATACGATAACCGTTTTCTTTTGCTTTAATGATTTTATTTTTGTAACTTCTCGTTGATAAGGTTGTTTCAAAAGCAAAGCTTTTACCATCATTAAGCATTTCATTTATTCTGTTCAGCATAATTCTGCCCGCTTCAACAGATGCTTTTTCCGGCTGGAAGGGTGATAATCCTTTTGCAATTTCATCAGCATTGACAAACTCTTTACAGTCTAAAATTTCAGGTAAAATTGTAAATGCAGCAGTAGTTTTTCCAGCTCCATTACAACCTGCAATTATGTAAAGTTTTTTGTTGTTCATTATTGCGAATTTGCTATTTAATCACTACTTGATTTTACAATAATTCAAATTGAATTTTGACATTAGTAGTATAATGAAAATAATGCAATATAAAAGTTTTTATGTAGATTATTTCTATTTATGTTTACTATTATCCATCAATACGCCGCACTAATACCTATATAATTATGTGGTGTAATGTTGAGTAATTCTTTTTTTACTTTTTCGGAAACTTCAAGTGTTTTTATAAACTTCTGAATACTTTTTTGGTTAATGCCATCTTTGCCTCTTGTAAGCTCTTTAAGTGCTTCGTAAGGTTTCGGATAGCCTTCTCTCCTTAGTACCGTTTGGATGGCTTCGGCAGTTACAGCCCAATTATTATCTAAATCGTTTTTTAATTTTTCTTCGTTTAATACTAATTTGTTTAATCCTTTTTCTAAAGATTTTAATGCTAATAAACTATGTGAAAGAGGCACACCTATATTTCTTAAAACGGTAGAATCTGTAAGGTCTCTTTGTAATCTGCTTACCGGTAACTTTGCAGATAAATGTTCGAAAAGTGCATTGGCTAATCCTAAATTACCTTCTGCATTTTCAAAATCAATAGGATTAACTTTATGTGGCATTGCGCTCGAGCCTATTTCGCCGGCTTTGGTTTTTTGTTTAAAATAATCGAACGAAATATAAGTCCATACATCTCTGCACAAGTCTAAGATAATATTGTTTATTCTTTTTAAAGCATCAAAATGTGCGGCAAAAGAATCGTAATGCTCAATTTGTGTAGTGAACTGCAATCTTTGCAATCCTAATTTTTCATCTACAAATTTATTGGCAAATTGTATCCAGTCTTTTTTAGGAAATGCAATGTGATGTGCATTAAAATTACCCGTAGCACCACCAAATTTTGCAGCATAAGGTATGTAGCCCATTAGCTCTATTTGCTGTTGTAATCTTTCTACAAAAACCATAATTTCTTTACCCAAAATCGTAGGTGATGCAGGCTGTCCGTGCGTGCGAGCAAGCATCGGAATTTTTTTCCAGCCTTGTGCTAATTTTTTTAAATTGCTTACAGTATTGAGTAAAAAAGGCAAATATATTTCTTCTAACGCTTCTTTCCACGAAAGGGGAACTGCCGTATTATTAATGTCTTGAGATGTAAGCCCGAAGTGTACCCATTCAGAAATTTGCTCTGCTTTAAGTGCCGATAATTTTTCTTTAATAAAATATTCTACTGCTTTTACATCGTGATTAGTAATGCGCTCCGTTGTTTTAATGGTAGCGGCATCTTCTTCGGTAAATTGTTCGTAAATAGCTTTGAGCGCAGGTATAGTTACAGATTTAGGCAATTTAAAAACCTTTTCTTCTGCTAACGCAATAAGATATTCTATTTCTACTCTTACTCTATAACGGATAAGTCCGTATTCCGAAAAATAAGGGGCAAGTTCTTTTACTTGATTACGATAACGCCCATCAATGGGGCTGATTGCCGATAGATTATTTAATTCCATTGGGCAAAGGTAGTTTGAATTTTGAATAATTGAATTGATTTACCTTATGAAATATACAATAATTAGAACTAAACTGATGTATTTTCCTGTTTTAATTTATCTATCAATTCGCAAAGTTCTTTAATTAATACATCTTTATGTGTAAGCAGAGAAATATAATGTTGAATTATTTGGTCTCTGTCATCAATTTCTTCATCACCTTCGTTATTTATCTGTAGTTTTAAAGATATATTATTAATTTCATTTTCTATTAAATGATTATTAGGAGCCATCATAGTAACAATATCTGTATCTAATATTTGAGCTATATCATTTAAAAATAGAAGGTCAATTGTTTTGTTCTCTCCGCGTTCAAAACGTGTATAAGTTCTTAAATCTACATATAGTAAATCCGCCATTTTTTTTTGAGAAATATTCTTATATATACGTAAATATCTAATATAGATAAGTATTGCTTTGATGTTTATTGAGTTGTTCATAGTACTTTTTAATACAGAAAATTGGTTCGGTGGAAAATAAGTTGGACTTAACTTATGGATTTTGACGCAAATTAAGACATATTTTTTTTAAAAAGTATTAAGTGCTAAAATAACTATATATTCTATGTTTATCGCTATTAACAAATTCGGAAAAATGTTAAATAATCAATAGAATAGGCGTTTTTTGCCTATATTAAGTTAAAATTTGACATTGCAAAAATTTGGACTATGGATATATTGTAGAGTAAGTTTGTTCCAGTTTTTAAAATTTTTGCAAAACAAATTCATAATAATCTAAAACCAATTTTAATTATGAAATATAATTTAAAAATATCCGTACTTCTTCAATTGTTATTTGTTTTAATGTTTACTTTAGATGTATCTAAATTGGCTGCACAGCAATGTTACTCTCCTATGACTGGAGATAATATAGAAATTGCCGTAAACACAGGTACAGGAATATGTGTAACACAATTATGTCTTGGCAATTATTATAATAATTTACAGCTTGTAAAAGACAATGACCTGAACTCCTATACAGTTTGGGGAAACTTAGTTACAGCCTTAGCAGCACAAGGTTTATCTTTAAGAGATACAGTAAATACTTATCCGGCTGGATATGTAGCAGGTTTTTTGTTAGAACAGGTAGGACTTACTTCTGTTTCTGTGCTTAATGATTTAACCATTTCAACTTATTTAAATGGAGTACATAGAGAAACCAAAAGTGTTGGTAATAATTTGCTTTCTGGTAATTTATTATCGGGAACTGAAAAGTTTTTTGCAACATTTATTACAACCCAAAGTTTTAATGAAATAAGATTAAACACATCGCTATTATCAATTGGAGTGCTAAATGGATTAAGAGTTTATTCAGGTTTTGCCTTTGATTCTGATTGCAACTTAGAAAATAATAGTGTTTGTTTAGATTTCATACAGGGACCAGGTACGCAAGCTTCTTACAATGGTTCTTTGGCTTGTGTACTGTGTAATTTAAATAATCCCAATAATTTAATAGATGCCAACAAAAACAATTATGCATCATTAACGCTCCCCGTAGCTGCATTATCTACAGCAAGTGTAGGAGTAATAGATTTGAGAAATACCTATCCTGCTGGTTCACGAACCGGATTTGTAATTGAGCCGGAGGGTTCTACAATACTTAACTTAGAATTGTTAGAAACTATAACTATTGAAACTTATTTATTTGGAGAATTACAAGAAGCACATACTTATTCAACCACTTCTACATCTTTATTAAATTTAAAATTACTTGGAGGTAGTGGTAATAAAAAACAAAAACTTGGTTTTGAGACATCAACTCCTTTTAATGAAGTAAGACTAAGGGTTAATCAACCCGTGAGCGTTAATTTAGGTACTATTAGAATTTATGGAGCATACGAAGAGCCGCCGGGTTGTACCGATTGTGAGGAATATTTAAGAACAACACAAACAGCGCCATATACCGCATCGATTGTAACAGGGAATATCGGTATTTTAAATCCTTGGACGGGTAGTTTTGGCATCGGTAGCAGTGCAATTCAAAATACAGCAAGGGTTATAGACCAGTATGATACAAATTATGCACATATAGTTGCTCCATTAATTTCAATAGCTGGGGGGGCAAGGGCTACTTTTCAAACAGCAGGCAGTTTTCCGCAAGGAACGTATGCGGGATTTACAATAGAAAAATCTGCCGGATTAGTAGATCTGGGTTTGTTTCAAAGTATAACTATAAGTGCGTATAATGGAAGTACATTAGTAGATTCGAAAAGTGGGACTTCTATTTTGGGTGCAAGTGTACTTTCCGGAAACTCGGGTCAATCCCGAATAGGTTTTTATCCATCTGGTACCTTTAACAGGATAATGATTGAATTTGATTTTGGATTATTAGGCGTAGGTGTTGCCGGCTCTACTTATCGTATTTTTAATGCTTTTGTTATCGAAGATACAGATGGAGATGGTACACCGGATTGTAATGATATGTGTGCTACCGGAAGTGATTCGATAGATACAGATGGTGATGGAAATCCAGATGATTGTTCTGATCCATTTGCAGATATAAACACTATTAACACACTTGAAAGTGCTGTTACCAGTTTCAAAAGTGGAGATACATTAATGTATAAAGTAATGGTTACCAATTTGGGTAATTATACTGCTGAAAATGTAAATATTGTAAATTTAGCTCCCGATAAATGTAATATAACTTCGTGGACAGCCACTGGCACTGGGGCTACTCCACCTAACACATCTGGCTCTGGTGATATTAATGAAAATATTGACAGTATGCCGAATGGATCGTCTGTAGAGTATATATTAGAGTTGGTAACACAACCTGATTATAAATTTCCGGAAATTAAGAATGCAGTTACTGTATCAAGCGATACATACGACCCCGACCCGACTTGTCCGCAGTGTATTACTCCTGGTTTACCTCGAGTGGAAACGCCCGATTTGTTTTTGTTTTTGGATATGCCATTTACTTCTTTTACGCAAGCGAATAGTAGTCAGAATTTAATCCTCAATGTACAAGAGATCGATAATGTTATTACAAATGATAGTATAGTAATTTACATAACAAAGTTTAACGGTATGTCTGTAAGCTTAGATACAACACTTACTACTTTTAATTCAGGATTGGGAAGCCAGCCCGTAGATAATACCAACTGGAAATTAGACAGTATAAATAATCCTATTTTTCATTTAATTTATTCAAAACCAAATTTTGTTATTCCTCAGACAGCCATAAGCAAAATCGGGATAACATTGTCAATTGATGTAAATGTCATAAATGCTTCAAAGGCTATTATTCTATATTATATCCAAAATTATTCTGGAGGTGAAAGAAATTATATTAATAATGCCGCAGACATAATGGTATCATTAGATTAAAAATATTCTGTTTTAACTATAAAAAAATACAAATATGAAATCAATAAATAAATTATTAGCAATTGCTTTTTTTTCAATTTGTTTTAGTCATAGTGCTAAGGCAGATATTGGTATCTCAGGATTTATTTCTTATAGTAATCATAACTATACAGTAATAAACCAAGACTCTATGCCCGGTGCAGGTGCTACTATGCATACAAATGTAACAGTACAAAATTTTAGTCCTGCAATACCGGCAAATTCTGTTTATTTCTATATGCGATATCCCAATTCTTCGTTTCTAAAACCAGACTCTATAGTTTCTATACCTACTGGTTGGGAGTTAACTGATTCTATATTAGTTGGAAATGAAACAATATTGAGATTTACAAATACAGCCATAATTTCTGCATTTCAAACATCTTATTTTGCAATTAGAGTAATTGCAGTAGATGAATCATCAGAAGACTTTAATGCAATATTTGCACAAATGCAATATGTATCGGGTTTAGGTTCTGGTTGGGCGATTTTCGCAACATCATTGACAGGATTAATAGAAACGGCATCAATTGGAAATGAACCATTACCGGTAGAATGGTATAGCTTTAATGCTCAAATAAAACATAGTTCTGTACATCTTACTTGGAGCACCATATCCGAAAAAAATAATGAAGGTTTTTTTATAGAAAAAAGCACAGATGGGGTTATTTGGAATGAGATTGGATTTGAAAACTCTAAAGCAAATAATGAATGGGGTGATGTAAAAATAAATTACAATTTTATTGACAATGACCCATCAGAGGGTATCAATATGTACAGGTTAAGGCAAGTAGATTTTGATGGTATCTATAGTTATTCTTGGATTCGGGAAGTAAACTTTATATACCCTCATTTTACCCCTCAGATTTACCCAAACCCTTCTAAGGGAAAAGTAACAGTTATTGCAAAGAATGTATTGCATATTATTGTTACAGATGTTAGAGGAGTACAAATGAGGACTATTAGTTTGAACAAAGATAATGTTAGTTCAACTGAATTAGATTTGACTGATTTAGCAAAAGGTTTTTATTCTATCCTCGTAGTGGGTAATGATAATTTTTATAGCTATCAACTATCTATAATTGAATAGTTTTGGTTTGTTGTTAAATAAAGACGAGCAATGAAAAAAAATTTCATTGCTCGTCTTTATTTATTTTAGCTAAAAAAATTATTCAGCATTTTCATCTTTGTTTTTATTCAGCTGTTGTATTAGCTTTTTATACCCTCCTGCTGTTTGATCTACAGGATTATCGTCTTGTGGAGTAACATCAATTGGTCTTAAGCTTTCTAATTTTTTGGGTAAATGATAGGTATTTTTAAAACCTACCAACGACATTTGAATGTGCTTGTCGGGAGCTTTAGTAGCGTGAAATTCTTTGATTAATTCTAATACATCATAATCTATATATTCTGTATTAGTAGCATCTAAAATTATGGAACTACCTTTTGGTATATTGTCTAATACTTGTTTTATGCTTGCTTTATTTAAAAACGAAAGCTCTTGCGATAAGTCTAACTTTACTACTTCTTTACCTTCTTTGTATTTAGAGTGTTGGTAGTAAAATGGAACACGAAGATTATTTCTAAGAAGATAAAAAATACTGATAGCCATACCTATACCTACGCCTTTTAATAAATCTAAAGCTACTACTGCAATGGCAGTAACGATAAATGGTACAAATTGTGCCAAACCAGCGTGCCACATATGTTTAACCACAGCTGGTCTTGCTAATCTATATCCGGTAAAAATAAGTATTGCGGCTAAAGATGCTTTAGGTATTAAGTTTAATATACTTGGTATTATTGCCACACAGACTAATAATAAAACGCCGTGAGCTATTGTAGCTAATTTGGTTCTACCTCCTGCATTAATATTTGCAGATGATCTCACAATTACAGAAGTAATAGGTAAGCCTCCTAATAAGCCGGAAGCCATATTGCCGATACCTTGCGCTCTTAATTCTCTATTGCCCGAAGAATATCTTTTAAGTGGGTCGAGCTTGTCGGTAGCTTCGATACATAATAGTGTTTCAATAGAAGCTACTACTGCTATAATTACACCATATTTCCAGACGGTAGGATTAAGAAAGCCATTAAAATCCGGTAATGCAAATTGTGCAAAAAATGCGCCCACACTTTCTGGTACAGGTAATTTTACTAAATGGTCGCCTGAAAGATATAATTCAGGTTTTGATATTTTGAAAAATTCGTTGATTAGGGTGCCAATTATTACTGCTAATAATCCTGCAGGTATCATTTTAAACTTGCTCATTGTTTTGGTTTGCCACAACACTAATATAGCAATACTTATAACACATATAATAACTCCTCCCATTTCTATATGATTAAGGGCTGAGGTTAAATCGCTTAAAACAAAGCCGCCTGCTTCCGAGTCTTGCATACCGGCAGTGTGTGCAGGATTTACATAACCTACACCATCAGGAATTTGCTTTATAATAATAGTAAGCCCTATACCTGCAAGCATACCTTCTATTACGCTTGTTGGGAAATAATTAGCAATGCTTCCTGCTTTCACAAAGCCTAAAAGTAATTGTAAAGCTCCGGCGATAATTACTGCGCAGAAAAATATTTCGAATAATTGCAACTCTTGCATTGCACCTAAAACTATCGCTACCAACCCAGCAGCAGGGCCACTAACACTCAATTGCGAGCCACTTAAATAACCGATTACGACACCACCGATAACACCGGCTATAATGCCCGAAAATGGCGAAACGCCAGATGCTTGTGCAATACCCAAGCATAGAGGTAATGCAATTAAGAAAACTATTAAACCGGATACTAAATCATTTTTTGTATTGGAAAATATATATGTGTGTTTTGACATAAAAGTATTTATTGAAACAATTTAAAAATTGAATTAATTTCTTCTTTGATGAATGAAAAAAATATAATCAAGAAACTGCTATATAGAATTCTAATCTATAAGCATTTAAGCTTGTTAAAGCAATAAATATTATAGGTTGGGGGGCTGTAAGAGCACATCGTTATTGAACCAAATTATAAGGGTTTCGGCTCTTAATGCAAATTTACTATGAGATAATAAATGTAAATTATCTTTACTTGGTGTAAGGAAATTAGGCAGCCAAGAGTGTTTTAATTTAACTTCTTTGATAGGATTACCAAAATTTCCAGTTTCGTGAATCTCTTCTGCCATAGATTGGCTGGCAATAAGTTTTCCTATTTCTTTAACAGGTAATAACTGAAAAGAAAAAATTGAAAGGAATAATATTGCTAAAGCCGTTTTCATTGTGCGGTTGCAAAGATAAATTAAAGCACTTAAATTTGTATGCAAAGAAACGGTTAAATAATATAGGTATAAAAGAGCTAAATTTATTAAGTCTAATTTATTACAGGAACATATTTATTTAATCCAAACCAAATACCTGCGACGAATTGGAGTTTACTTTGAGGAAAATGAAGATTTGTAAAACCTGCATTCAACCCAAAGTTATGAAAATTGTACATTCCCTTGATTTCATAAAACCACGTATTGTTAGCAGTACTACTTTTGTAATTATAATCTTTTGTATGAAAGCCATAGTTTACATCTGGTACCGAAAAACTACCTTTAATTGTTTTAGACTCCCAGTATCTTTGGAAACCAACTAAGATACTTATATTGATAGGGTTACTTACTCTGACCCATAGTCTTGAATACATTTGAATGTTAAATATTTCACCATTTGATTCAATGAAATTTTCTTTTTTTACACCGTTAAATGTTTCAGTGTTTTCAAATTCTATTTTGCTTTTCGGAATACTAAGCAATCCTACTCCAGTGCCAAAATTAAGATTTAAAGCTTTCGTGCCTATGGGTAATGAAATTATATCGGATTTTATATTTCCTCCCCAACCAAATTTATCATTCATTTTGGGATAAATCATAAAATCAATTATCTTATTGGCACCATCATAAGTATAATGTTTAGGGTACTTATATGGTTCATAATATGAATTATTGGGGTATGTTTGAGCATAAGATGCTCTTCCTAAAAACAAGAAAATTATAGTAAAAAATCTCAAAATGGAATTAATGTTATTTTTATAAAACATATTTAGTATTTGATTTACAAGTAAAATGTCCTGTATTTCCTAAGTGATTGTAAAAATCAGTTTTAAAGTTTATTTGAACAGTATCTCCTATTTGACCAGTATTAGATATTGATAATTCGCTATTAAAGGTAATTTCGGGCTTAAAACCATACGCTTGTTGAGAGGATACTTGAATGTAAACCTCAGATTGAACATCAGTAATTTGGATTGTATTGTTAGCGTCTTCTAATTGTTCCACAGGAATAAAACCATTTATTTTTACATAATAATAGTAATTACCAATCCAACCACCTGCCAAAAATTCAAATTCAGCATATTCAATATCATTTTTCACAAATTGATGAAACGCTAGTCCATATGATGTAAAAGAATCTTTTCCAATAAAATTAAATTCTAAGTTATCGTCATTATAACTCAATTCAATTTCGCCCCCTGGATTCATTGCTAATAATGAATCTATATCGTCATTGTTTTTACTACAAGAAGTAGCAAAAACGATAAGATTGATTATTGAAATTATTTGTATCCAATGCTTCATTACTTTTTGTTTGATTTAATTGTGAAAATTACATCTTTATATTTTCGCTCTTTTGCGATGGTATATGGAGATCGATTAAATTTGTCTTTCTGATTTTCATCGGCTCCTTTAGATAATAATAGTTTTACAATATTTGTATTTCTGTTTCTAACGGCATAATGCAATGCAGTCCAGTCGTTACTACCTTTTTGATTAATGTTTGCTCCATGTGAAAGTAGCAATGCTACTAATTTTATATCTCCATTAAATGTAGCCGAATTTAAAGGTGTCCAGTTCTTGTTTGAAATATCGTTTGGGTTTGCTCCATTTTTTAATAAAACTTCTGCTATTGATTCGTTTTTTAGATGAAAAACTACATAATTTAATGGCGTTTCAAAGTAGCCATTGATTGGAATTAGTTCATTCATATTTGCAGAAGCATTTGCTAAGATTTGGATTGCATCTATATTATGCTGAATTACTGCTAAAAACACAGGGCTTATTTTACGATCATTAGATAGATTTACATCAGCTTTGTTCGTTATTAGCAAACTTAATCCTGTATTAAATTTTTCATTAATTGCGCAATGAATAGGGGCATTTCCACTTAAACTTTTATAATTTACATCTAATCCTTGAGCGATTAAATATTCTGTAATTTCAATTTGTTTACTTGTAATGGCTTGATGTAATAAACTCTCGCCCTTGTCATTTTTCAGTCCAAAATCAGCGCCATTTTGCTTCAGATATTTAAGTTCACTCAGATTGCCGGTTGTTACTGTATTAAATAAATAATTGTTTGGATTGTTTTTTTTGTCTATTTCCGTTTTAATAATTTCTTCCTTTTTACTTGAAATATTTACTTCGGTTTGTAAAATCTGTAGTAGCTCTTTATCTTTAGATTGCAAAGCTGTTTTATACAATTCATCAACTCCGTTTTTGTTATGTTGTTCAAATTTGTTTTTTGCAAACTGTTGTCCTTTTTCTATTTCTGATTCTGCCTTTTTTAAATCTTGTTCAATTTCTTCTTGCAGTTTCATTTCTTTCTCCTTTTCCATACTGGTTAATCCGGCATTTATTTGTTGTTTTAATTCCATTAAGTATGTATAAGATTCGCCAGATCTATTTGAAATAGGTAGTAAAGCTTCATAATTTTTCATAGCTACTCCCGCAGCAATCCAATCTTCTTGCTGTACATATACTTGTACCTTAAGGGCTTCTATTTTGGGGTTAGAACCCGACATTTGTTTTTCCGTAGATGCTAACAGTTGGAGACAAGAGTTCAAATCGCCATTTTCAAAAGCGGTAATGGCTGACTTATATGTGTCAAATGCCGTTTGGGCACTTACTGAATAAGCGACCAAGTAAATAAAAATAATACAAAATAAAGTTCTCAAGTACATACCTTTTCTACTTAATAGTTATCTAATCACATACATTAATACCAGTGTAACCTCGTGATTCTAATGATTTTCTTTTTGCTTTAATCGCTTCGCTTCTCATATTCTCATATACTTCTTTTTCTTCTTTTGATGGTTCTCTTTCCCCCTCTCTTCTAACAAGAATATAATTCTTTCGATTTCCGATATATGTTTTTTTAGCAGAAGAAAATTTGCCATTATCAAACAAATGATTATTTCTCATTTCATATTCATAGGAATATTTTTCTACTTCTTCTCTACCATCAGGTATTGAAGCTACTAATTTCCCATTTTCACAAGCACTAATATAAAAACTCTTAGAATAGCCTTTGATTTCTAATACATTGCCAAAATTGCTTAAAGAATATGCTGTATTTCCTTTTTGTGCTAAAAAGTAGGGTTGTGTTTTGCTTTTTACAATATTGTCATAAAAAGGTTCTTTAATAATTCTGCCTTTTTTTGTTTTAATGCCATAAAGCCTTTTTTCATTATCATAGAAAACTTCGGTTTCAGTATCTAATAAATCAGCTTCATCCCAAATGCCATCTCCCGATTTAGATTTTGTAGCTGTATTGGCAACTTCATCAAATGCCGAGGGCTCATCTTTCCCTTCTTCATAATCTTTAAGCTTTTGGGCAATATATACAAATTCATTAATTGGCCATTTAATAGATTTTATTTTTGCACTGCTAAAACTCACTTCTCTACTCATTTTAATTATTTCGAGTAGCTTAGACTTTTTATCATTTAGTTTTTCGGGAAAATTTAAAAATTCGTTCCATCCTCCCAAAATCAATCCTGGTTGAGTCCATTCACTTTTACCTTTACCTTTGTATAAAATAAATCCACCATTTAGAATTTTAGTATAGGTTACTGTATATCCAGCACTCCCTAAATCTTCTAAAATATTATGTCTTGCTCTAAATTGGTAATATTCTTTGTCTGGTAAATCTCCAAATCTGAAACTGTATTCAAATTCTATTGATTGTGGGCTAATGTTATCAAAGCGTTTTAAAAGATTAGGATACTTTTTTAAATCATTTCTATCAATATTTTTTACTACAAGATTACCCTTGTCATCATTATACATAACCTCAAAATATGAAGACCTAACCCAATCAAACTTATACCTTGTAACCGGTTCCTCTCCTTTAACCCACCACTCAAAAAACAATACTGCTTCTCTGAGCATACCCCTTACACTACTATTACCTTCCTTGTGCCAATGCAATCTGTTTGCTAAATCATCGGGGTTGTTAGCGCCATCTGTTTTAACTATATAAAGTCCTTTTGCTAATTCGCTATTAGGTATAAATTCAATGGCACCTAAAAAAGAATTAGATGTTTTTTTAATTGGAATTTTCCCCTGACTATAAACTGTATTATTTGTAAAAAAAAACGTACAAATTGCAAACAACAAGAATGCAATTTTAAATTCCTTGTTTGAGTTCTTATTCATATATTGCAATTACCTATTTGTGGTTTAGCTATTATTTGTGTGAAATTAAAATTTCAAAATATCTGCAGCTTCTACTACGCCTATATTTGCTACAAAGCCCTTGATATTTCTATTCTCTATTTCATTGTTTTTGAATAGAAATCTAAAATCACCAAAAACACCAAACTTATTAAAATTTGCTATAGCTTTTGTGCTAATACCGATTATTAAGGATGGTGTTTTCTCTGTGTTTAAGGATATATTGTATCGCTTGTGGCATTAAGAATTGTTATGAAAATATTGAAACAAATAAAATAGTTATCAATACTGTCATTAAGATTCTATTCATATTAATTTAATTGAGTATTAGCTCTTACTCCACCACTAATTTCTCTACATACACACCTTGTTCTGCTATTACTTTTATAAAGTATATGCCGGTACTAAAGTTAGTAATGTCAATACTATTAATTGATGATACTTTTTCGTTGAGCGTATATACAACTCTTCCCGAAATGTCGGTAATGTGTATTTGAGCGTTGTCGCTTATCTTGTTTTTCCAATTAATATTTATTATTCCATTTGCGGGATTAGGGTAGATGCTAAAGATGTTATTCCATATTGGGTTGATGCTAGAAGTAGATTTTGGAACAATGGTATTGCCAATTATTTCAAAATCTATATTGTTGTGTGTGGGTGTATTTGCATTTAGTGTAATTAAAGAACTTGGGGTTGTTGTATAGCCTATTTCTTCAGGGTATATAGTATAGTTACCATCGGGAAGGCTGTCAAATGTATAGTCGCCATTAATGTCTGTATAGGTTTGTAATATGGAGTTGTTTGATATATCGCGTAAATAAATGAGTTGGTCCGGTACTCCATTGCTTGTACCTTTACCTGCGCCTCTACTTACATTTCCACCCATTATCCAATTGCCTGTGGTAATATGAGCTACCTTCATTACTATCTGGTTATCCAAACTACCTCCGCATCCATCAAAAACAATTTGTTTAGCACTGCCCCATACCGTAGTAGATTCGAAATAGGTCGGAAATAATTTAAAGATGAGCGTAGGGTCTGTAGCCAATGTAACCTTAGCTAATAAATAATATTCGCCATCTGGTTTGTCGTAAAAAGCCCAGCGATACATAGAATCTCTATTGGTAGATACAATACCTTCTAAGGGATAATAAGCATTATTCATTGCATCAAACTCTTTTTTGAAAAGTAAAACATTAAAACTCAAAGCTGTATCATTCCAAAGTATATTAGTATCTATCGAATTGGCATCTAAGCTTACTGTTCCCGATATTTCGTTTGAAATTGTTACTGTAAAAAAAGTAGAGTCTTTACATAAATGTGTAGGGTTGTAATTCGTATCAGACCATTCATGAACGAGTTTAATTGTATAAACCCCGCTTTCGCAATATTCATGGGTGGCGGTAAGATTATGAGGAGGTGGATAATTATGGTGGGTTTGTGGAATGTTATATACAGCTCCATCCCCCCAATCTATTAATCCGCGACTAAATTCTACTCTGTTTTGGTTAGGTAATAGAGGTACAGTAGTGGTGTTTTCTACGGTTACTACATTTGATTGAGGATTGAGAGTAACATTCATACTCGCATTAACTACACACTGTGCATTGCTGTTAAATGCTGCGATTAGTAAACTTAAAATTAAGAAGAATTGTTTCATTTTTTTTGGTTTTTTTTTAAAATTTATGTTTAATATAAGTAATTTCTTTGTGTTGAATTTAATTAAGAAAATGGAGAATATTCTACTCTTATTATCATTCTATTATGGGGACATTTTTATCGTCAATTAATTTAAATTTTTTTTCGCAACAAAAGTACCTTACATACCATCTACTCGCAATAGCTCTTTGTAGTCATTTTATTAAATCCAACCATTGGTAATGGCTAATTTTATTACCTCCGCCGATGATGTGCAATTTAACTTTTGCAGCATATTTTTTCTATGATTTTTAATGGTATGCTCGCTCAAAAATAGCTTTGCAGCTATTTGTTTACTGGATAGTCCCTCTGCCATAAGCGTAAGCACTCTTTGCTCAGCATTACTTATTTGGGGTAGTTCTGCTATTTCGTCTGCTTCGTTATATACCGGTATTTTTTTTATATCATGTTCGTCGCTACTATCTATTATGTAGTGTGTATATTTTCTGTCGGTTTTTATCTCTGTAATATCAGACATTATATTAAACATATACACAGGCTCCATTGCATCATTAAACAATGCCGGAATACTTTGTATTAGCACATGTATCACTTTGCCATTTTTACAAAAAAAGTCCATAGTACGGTTGACTTTTATAAATGGTCTGTTTGTTTGTGGTTGTTTGTACAAATAATCAAAGTATTTTTTACCACCATTTACACTTTTTATTAAATCTTTTATACGGTGCGTTTTTAAAGACACCATATACCCTTTATTTAAAAACTCTTCTTTTGTATATCCTGTCATTTGTTCTGCTGCACCACCAATATCAATAATCTGCATCCGATTAATATCAGCCATATAATAGCAATATTGGTCAAATGCATGGAAGGTTTGTAAATATTGTCCAATATCAAAATTATGCTTATTTACCATACTACTTTTCTTACCCAATGCTCTTTGTGTCATTCGGCAAAATTCCTGAAAGGAAACAATAAGCTCTTTAAATTGTTTTGGATTCAAGTATTTTATTGGGGCTTTTATAAAAGCGCAAAATTATATTAACAAATAATAGCAAAAAATACCCAACTTTAGGTATTTTTACAAACCGTCTTATTATTCTCTATTAATCAAAAATATGAGCTTAACCAATACTAACATCTCTATTGATGAAATATTCCCTAAAGATTTACCTATAGCCACATCAATTAAGAATGAAATATTAGAGAAAGTAAAATCATTAAACTTACTGTCTGCAGAATTTCCTGTTTACATTTTACACAAATTACCGGAAGAACATGTATTTTATATGTCGCCAATTGGATTAAAAAACTTAAATATTACCTTGGAAGAAATTAGAGACTTAGGCAATAAATACCACCAATTATTTTTTAATAATGAAGAAGCGGATAGTTATTTGTATCAGTGGAACGAATTTAAGGCTAATCAAGAAAATTTAGGGAGTTGGTTTACTTTTTTCCAACAAGTAAAGCAATACGAAAATAATGAAGAAAAATTAGTGTGGTTTATTAGCCTATCTAAAGTACTAACCTTAGACGATTACGGTAAGCCTAATTTGTCTATTACTATTGCCCTGAAAATAAGTGAATATATGCCCTTCATTGCCAAATTAGATAGAATAGTAGAAGAAAATAAATTTCTGAAAGATAACTTAGACTTATTTCTAAACCTAACGAAAAAAGAAAAACTAATATTAAAACTTATGGCACAAGGCATTAAGATTAATGTAATAGCAGAAAACATTCACATTTCAGAAGAAACAGTAAGAACACACAGAAAAAATATTAAAAAGAAACTCTCCATTAAAAACGATGCAGAAATTGTAAAGATTGCGCAAGCATTTAATTTGATATAAATGAACCAACATACCATCAAAGGATATATAACAGACATTATTAACCGCAAAATATTTCCGGGTATAATAATTACAGAAAATGGTAAAATTGTAGCCATAGAAGAAACAAATGAAAACATACCCGACCAATACATTCTACCAGGTTTTATAGATGCGCATATACATATAGAAAGTTCGATGCTTGCCCCATCGGAGTTTGCCAAAATAGCAGTACTACATGGTACGGTAGCCACAGTAAGCGACCCACACGAGATAGCCAATGTATGTGGTATCGAAGGCATAAATTATATGATAGACAATGCACAAGAAGTGCCGCTTAAATTTAATTTTGGCGCACCATCTTGTGTTCCTGCTACGCCATTTGAAAGTGCAGGTGCTATAATTAATGCAGAGGATATAGATACATTATTGGCTCGCAAAGAGATATTGTACCTTTCGGAAATGATGAACTTCCCCGGAGTGCTGATGCGCGATGAAGAGGTAATAAGGAAAATTGCTGCAGCAAAAAAACAAAATAAACCCATTGACGGACACGCACCGGGATTGCGAGGCGCACAGGCTGCACAATACGCTCACGAAGGTATAAGCACCGACCACGAATGCACCTCCATAGATGAAGCAATAGATAAGATTAATGCCGGAATGTACATCTTAATAAGAGAAGGCAGTGCTGCCAAAAACTTCGATGCTTTAATAGATTTAATAAAATTGCACCCTGGTAAGGTAATGTTTTGTAGCGACGACAAACACCCCGATGAATTAATGAAAGGGCATATCAACCAATTAGTAAAACGTGCTTTAGGATTGGGTTACGACTTGTTTGATGTATTGCACGCTGCTTGTATTTTGCCGGTACTTCATTATAAGTTAGATGTAGGTATTTTAAGAAAAAATGACCCTGCCGATTTTATTGTCGTTAATAATCTTAACGACTTTAAACTCAAAGAAAATTATATTAACGGTACTAAAGTTGCAGTAGAAAAAAAATGTCTTTTTGATACCATTCTGCCAAAAACAATTAATAATTTTAATGCAAATAAAATAGTTGCGAGCCAATTAGTAGTTCCTAATCTACCGAAGAACATACAGGTAATTAGCGTGCAAGTTATCGAAGCATTAGATGGGCAATTACTTACTAATGCTTATCCCACACAATTAGCAATTAGTGAGAACGACATTAGCCCCGATGTGGAAAATGATATCTTAAAAATAGTAGTGGTTAATAGGTATCACAATGCGCTACCAACAATAGGATTTATTAAAAATTTTGGACTACAAAAAGGAGCCATTGCTTCTTCTGTGGCGCACGACAGCCATAATATAGTAGCAGTAGGTACCAATAATGAAAGCATTGCACAAGTAATAAATATAATTATCGAAAACAAAGGCGGTATTGCTGTAAATGATGAAGAAAATAATTTTGTAATGCCATTGCCCATTGCAGGATTAATGGCTAATACTGATGCCAAAACCGCAGCTAATGCTTATGAACATTTAGACCAAAAAGCTAAAGCCTTAGGCAGTACACTTGCAGCTCCATTTATGACGCTTTCGTTTATGGCTTTGCCTGTAATACCGTCTTTGAAAATCACAGACAAAGGTTTGTTTGATGTAGATAAGTTTGATTTTACTTCTGTTATTTTCTGATGAATTTATCTTAGTAATATTTCCGTTGCTCGTTTTTCTAAATCAATGATATTGAAAAATATAATATGCCATATCATTCCTTGTCAAAAATTTTGACACCCAAAATCGCTTTGATTTTGCCATTTTTTCAATAAAACCAAACAATATTCCTTTAAATAATGACTATTTGACAATAAACCTACATTGGAATATAGATTGATATACTTTTCTATTATTATCTATTAAAAAAATCAAATAACAATTATGCAAGAAAAAGGCACAATTTCGATTCATACCGAAAACATTTTCCCGATTATTAAAAAATTCCTTTATTCGGATAATGAAATATTTTTAAGAGAATTAGTTTCTAACGGTGTAGATGCCATTCAGAAAGCAAAACGCCTTTCTTCTTTGGGAGAGCTTAGCGGCGACTTGGGCGACCTACGCGTAAGAGTAAGTTTCGATAAAGAAAACAAAACCATTACCATAGAAGATAACGGTATCGGTATGACCGCCGAAGAAATTAAAAAATACATTAACCAAGTAGCGTTTTCGGGTGCTACCGAGTTTGTAGAAAAATTTAAAGATGCCAAAGATGCCAACGAAATCATCGGTAAATTCGGTTTGGGATTTTATGCTGCTTTTATGGTTTCGGAGCGTGTAGATATTAATACTTTGTCTTTTCAAGAGAATGCACAATCTGCTTTTTGGACTTGCGATGGCAGTACTACTTTTGAAATATCGGAAGGCACAAGAACAGTAAGAGGTACAGAAATTACATTGCACATCAGCGAAGATGCTACAGAGTTTTTGGAAGAATACAGATTACAACAAATCTTAGATAAATATTGTCGTTTTCTGCCCGTTCCCGTACAGTTTGGTACTAAAACACAGCACGAAGATGATGGCGAAGATGAAGAAGGCAAACCCAAATACAAAGAAGTAGAAGTAGATAATATTATCAACGATACCACACCTATCTGGACCAAATCGCCTACCGAGCTTAAAGACGAAGATTATCTTAACTTTTACCGCACATTATACCCAATGTCAGAAGACCCATTGTTTTGGATTCATCTCAATGTGGACTACCCATTTAATCTTACCGGAGTATTGTATTTTCCTAAGGTAAATACCGATTTTGAAATTCAGCGTAATAAAATAAAACTGTATAGTCGCCAAGTATTTATTACCGACGAAGTAAAAGATATTGTACCCGAATTTTTGATGCTCTTACACGGTGTTATCGATAGTCCCGATATTCCGCTTAATGTATCGAGAAGCTTTTTGCAAGCAGACAGTAATGTAAAGAAAATAAATAATTACATCACTAAAAAAGTAGCCGACAAGCTTGCAGAGCTTTTTAAAGACGACCGTAAATCTTTTGAAGAAAAATGGAGCAATATCGGACTGTTTGTAAAATTTGGAATGATTTCTGATGAAAAATTTTATGAAAAAGCAGTAGATTTTGCTTTGTTGCAAAATTGTAAAAAAGAATACTATACTTTCGGCGAGTACAAAGAAAAAACCACAAACTTACAAACCGATAAAAACGGTACACTCATTTATCTGTACAGCAATAACGAAGGCAAACAAAACACTTTTATACAAGCTGCCGAAAAGAAAGGATATGATGTATTGTTGATGAATTCGCCTATAGACAACCATTTTATAGCACAAATGGAGCAAAAGTTGGACAAAACTTCCATTAAAAGAGTAGATGCCGATATAGTAAATAAACTCATAGAAAAAGACGAAACCTACGAAAGTGTATTGAGCGAAAACGAGACAGATACGGTAAAATCTCTTTTTGAAAAAACAGCTAATAACAGTAATATGAATGTAGAAGTTACTGCCTTAAGTCCCGAAGATTTGCCGGTAACGATTACTACAGACGAATTTATGCGTCGGATGAAAGAAATGGCAAGGACAGGTGGCGGTGGTATGATGAGTATGTATGGCAATTTCCCGGACAGCTACAAAGTATCTGTAAATGCCAATCACGCTATAATGCAGCAAATATTAAAGTCCACATCGGAAGAGGAAAAATTAGCATTATCGAAACAAGCCTTTGATTTAGCTTTGCTTACTAATGGTATGTTAGAAGGAGCAGCACTTTCGGAGTTTGTAAGTAGAAGTATTAATCTGATTCAGAATAAGCAATAATAGTATCGTAGATATTTAGTATTGGTATAAAAAAGTACCTCAACAAAATCCCTTCGGCTCCGCTTAGGGAACACGCTGTGTGTTCATTGAGCGGAGCAGAAGGGAATATTATAACAATTAGTTGTGTAACTGGATAATTAAAATGATAAGCATCGGTTTTGTATATAAAAACTGTACTGTCTATTTTATATTGGTACTAATTTAACAATACCGAATTGCGTATCATTAATTCTGACACATTTATCTTTTTCGGCGTAGTGTTTCTTTTTTAAATAAGGTAAGTTCTTGTCCGGTTTGTCGGGCTACTGAGGTGTTTTCTTGTGCTCGTCTTATAAGATATGGCATTACGTCTATTACCGTTTCGTAAGGCAACGGTTCGGCAGCTTTGCGAAGGAGCGGAAATAGGAAGCACAAAAGTTGAAGTTTGGCACTTAATCCGCCATTTGGCAAGCACTTATGTAAAATCACCCACCGAGCAATTACCTTTAACCGAAACAAACATACATTAAAAATGGAAACAATAAAAACAAACAGCAAGAAATTATTTATCGGTATCGATGTGCATAAAAAGAGTTGGAGCATTAGTATCCGCACCGATATAGCACATCATAAGACCTACACATCACCACGGCTTAGAAAACAGAGCATTCTATAAAACTAAAGATATCAGAAGTTATATGTTTATTTAACTAATATGAAATAAAGTGTCTATGTGAACTTTATATGCCTTAACCATACTGTGTCATTTTTATGATAATATGCGATTACTAAGCGCAATCGAAGTATGATTCAATCGATAATGTGTTAGTTAAATAGTAAGCCATATTGATGAATGTTTATTGATTTTCCATTTCAAATCTTTTCATAAAATCTATTAATGCTTTTACGCCTTCCAAAGGCATAGCATTATAGATACTTGCTCGCATTCCGCCTACTGTTCTATGTCCTTTTAATTGTTTTAAACCATTAGCTTCGGCATTGCTTACAAATTGAGCATCTATACTTTCTGTACCCGAAGTAAATGGGATATTCATTATCGACCGATAAGGGGGTAATATAGTAGCTTTAAAAAGTTTGGAATTATCTAAAAAATCGTATAATAATGCAGATTTTTCTCTATTGATTTGCTCCATAGTACTAACTCCGCCTTGCTCTTTAAGCCATTGTAATACCAAACCGCAAACATATATACCGAATGTAGGCGGTGTATTATATAGGGAATCGTTATCTGCAATGGTTTTATAATTAAATATGGAGGGTATATCATCGGGGCATCTTACTAATAAGTCTTCTCTAATAATACAGATGCTAAATCCCGAAGGACCTATGTTTTTTTGCGCTCCGGCATATACCATTCCAAACTTAGAAATATCGTATGTTTTTGATAATATATCGGAAGACATATCTGCTATTAAAGCTACATTTCCTGTGTCGGGTACATCGGTGTATTGTGTGCCGTAGATGGTGTTATTAGTGGTAATATGTACATAATCTGCTTGTTTGCTTATATTTTCTTTGTGGATTTGCGGTATGAAACTATAATTGTCATTCCTACTTGTAGTTATTGTATTTACCTTAATGAGTTTTTGCGCTTCTTTTATTGCTTTGTACGACCACAATCCCGTATCGGCATAATCTGCATTTTTGTTGTTTGCAAAATTCATTGGAGCTAATGCAAAGTGTACAGATGCGCCACCTTGTACAAAAATAATTTTGTAATTATCGGGCACTTGCATTAGTTCTTTGATTAATGCTGTGGCAGTGTTAATGATTTGGGTAAAAGCAGCACTTCTGTGGCTAAGTTCCATTACAGACATACCCGTATTATCGTAATTCAAAAGCTCTTTTTGTACCTTTTGTAATACGGAATGGGGTAGGGCAGCCGGACCTGCAGAAAAATTATATATCCTTTGTGCCATTGAATCAGCAATACATATAGCTTAGTTAAATTATTCGTTGGAGGATAATACTGTTTAATGTATTAAAATAGTCCATTGATTTGTTGTTGGTCATAAGACACAACAACGGCGAGAAGATTATTTTTCAAGCGCAATTTAGACTATTTGTAGTTTATAAACAGTTTAATTTAACTAAGCTAATTTTTTAATTTTTAATTTTGACTTTTTCATTAATCCTTATTTTTTTTACGAGGATTATTTTTCAAAACTTCATCTACAATACCATATTCTTTAGCTTCGTCTGCAAGCATCCAAAAATCTCTATCGCTGTCTTGCGCTATTTTTTCAATGGATTGCCCCGAATGCTCCGAAATAATAGTGTATAAATTACTTTTTACTCTTTGTATTTCTTTTACGGTAATAGCTATATCTGTAGCTTGCCCACCAATAGCGCTACTCGGCTGGTGCAGCATAATGCGCGAATGCTGTAACGCTGTTCTTTTGCCTTTGGTGCCGGCGCACATTAGCACTGCTCCCATACTTGCAGCCATACCGGTACATATTGTTGCTATATCGGGATTTACAATTTGCATGGTATCGTAAATGCCCAAACCTGCATATACGCTACCCCCGGGAGAGTTAAGATACATTTGTATATCTCTGTTTCTGTCGGAGCTTTCTAAAAAAAGTAATTGTGCTGTTACGATATTAGCAACATAATCATTAATAGGCTCGCCCAAAAAGATAATTCTGTCCATCATCAAACGGCTAAAAACGTCTATGGCTTGTGCGTGCATTGGGCGTTCTTCGAGAATGTATGGAGTAAGGGCAGTTGGTTGTGCGCTTATGTGTGCTGCGTATTGGTCGAAAGTATTGCTGCTAATTCTTTTATGCTTAATGGCATATTTTCTAAATTCTTGTGAGTTTTCCATCGCTATATTTTATATAATTATGTTTGTTTTTTCTTTAAAAGAAAAGAAAATGAGTGAGCTAAGTTATAGAACAATCTTGATTTCAAAAAACATATCTTTGCCGCTATAAAATTTTAAGAATTAATGAACGATTTAGGCACTTTTTTGCATCCGGTGCAAGTGTATGCTGATACTGAAAACTACAATCCATTGCAATATGGTAATACAGTACTTAATTTCCATACAGATAATTTTGAATGGGAAAAAATAGATGTAGTATTAATAGGCTGCGGCGAAAGAAGATATAGTAAAGAAAATACAAATTGGTCGGAAGGACATAATGCGATTCGAAAAGCATTTTACAGAATGTACCAATGGCTCAACGATGTTACCATTTTAGATATGGGTAATATAATACAAGGTGCTACACCTGAAGATACTAAAGCTGCACTTTCTACTGTATTACACGAATTACAACAAGCAGGGAAATTAGCGGTAGTAATTGGCGGTTCTCAAGATTTAACTATGGAGCAATATCAAGCATTTAAAAAATCTGAAAAAATGATAAATGCTGCCGCAATAGATATGTTAATTGATTTAGAAGAATCGGAAACGCTTAATGATAAGTCTTATTTAATGAACTTACTCACCCACGCTCCTAATTTTGTAAGTCATTTTAGCTTAATTGGTTTTCAGAGCTATTATACTAATCCAAAATTGTTAGAAACTTTAGATAAGCTACGCTTCGATTGTTTTAGAGTAGGAAAAGTTAGAGAAAACATAGATGCTATGGAGCCAATACTGAGAGATTGCGATTTGTTGAGTATAGACCTTAACGCCTTGCGATATAGCGATGTTCCATTTTTAAAAAATGCTTCGCCTAATGGATTTGCCGGAGATGAAATATGCCAATTAATGCGGTATGCAGGTATGAGTGGACAAATGCGTTCTGTTGGTATTTATGGCTACGATAATAGCGAAGATACTAACGGACAAGGGGCAGAACAAGTAGCACAAATGATTTGGTATTTAGTAGAAGGTTGTCATATTGCTAAATTAGAAGCCGATTTTGCTCGTAAAAGTGAGTTTGAAGAATATAAATTTATGTTTAGCAATTACGATTTTACATTTATAAAAAGCAGACGTACAGGCAGATGGTGGATACAATTACCAGACAATAATTATATTCCTTGTGCATACACCGATTATCTTGCAGCTACACAAAACGAAATACCGGAACGTTGGTTACGAGCACAAGAACGGATAAGTTGATGGTTTTAGGTAAAAGTTATTTTGGGTAAATTTTTGGCTTAAAGATAATGGATATTGCTCTGGTTGTAAATTTTGGCAACTTTTAAAAAGTTGTCAAAATTTACTAAATAAAAGTTTAACGTAACCATATATTTTTTACACAGACAATTTCCTCCTGCTATCTATTGTAACACCGAGTGTTAACGCTACTAAACCGAGTAAAAAAAGTGATATTAATTGAGGGTAAATGGCACTAAATCCTATATCTCTTAAATATAAATTACTTACTGCATTCATACCCCAATTGAGTGGACTAAATTTAGAAATATTTTGTAATGCAGGCGGCATAATTTCTACAGGAACCCATACACCGCCAAGCGCACCAAGAATTACCGTAGATATAACTATGGTATTAAGCGATTGGTTGGCTGTTTTAAATGCTGCACCCGCTAATGCGCCTATTCCTGCTGCTGCAAACGAAATGCTAAAAGCACATACAAATGCAGCAAAATGATTACTGCCCAATTGTAAGCTATCTAACCCTATAAGAGGCATTAAATATTTGCCAATTAATATCATTACATAAAACTGTGAAATGCCTACCAAAACATAAAAAAACATTTTACCCACTAAACTAATTTTAATAGCATTGGGTATTAACATTAATCGTACTTTGCTGCCATTGTCTCTTTCCTGAATAATGTTAGCTGCAAAGGGAATGGCAATAAAAAATATGGCAAATATTGTCCACGCCGGAACATTGTGCTGGACAGAACTTACAAATATTTGAGGTCGAGATTGATTCGTGTTATCGTTATCTGTTAGTCCTATTACTTTCATTGTCCATTCTTTCATCTCTTGTTCCGAACCTTTGGCATTTTTAGCCAAAAACTGTTGTACTCTTTCTACCATAACCTTGGCTTCGGTAGCCGATAGATAGTTTTCTAATCCTTGTCTCAGATTATGTTTGTACGAAATTTTAATAGCAGGGTCAAATATTAAAGCGATATTAAGGGTGTCGTTAAAATGCTTTACAGGCATTGTAGCCGGTACACCTATTTGAGAAGCGATATTATTAATAATCCCATTTACATTATTAGCTACTCTCGCCGATACTCCTTTGGGGATATATACAGCCGCTTGGTATTTGCCTTTATTTACCAATTCGTTGGCTGCATCTTTATCTAAATCATTACCGTCTATATTTTCTATAATATTAAACTGACCGCTACTTATTAATCCTTCTTTGATGTTTTTTGCCAAAAATCCTTTGTCCTCATCTGCTATGATTAAATCTACTTTTATTGCCTGAAAATCCTTAAAGGGCGCATCTTGTATTAATGCCATTACCACTACTAAAAGTATAGGCATAGCGTATAAAATCATAAATCCGAATATATCGCGACGAAGAAGTGTAAATTCTTTTTTTAAGGTTGCCCAAATTTGATATAGCATTTTATTTCTTTTTTGTATTAACGCTTAATTTGATGGTAGATATAATCTTGAATAGGGTGATTTTCGGGTAGTTTTTTAAATATTTTTTCTGCTTCGTCTAATTTTTTGTGCATAATATAAAACCATAATGGTGGTATCCAAGCTAAAACCATAGAGCCTGGATAGCCCAATGGTAACTGCGGGCTATATTCGAAGCGTCTTAATATCTGATACTTTCTGTTTGCTTTATAATGATGGTCGGAGTGGCGTGTAAGTTCCAAAAGCATAATTCTGCCAAGTATATGGTCGGAGTTCCAAGAGTGTATAGGTAATATTTTTTCGTATTTACCATCAGAAATTTCATTTCTAGACAATCCGTAATGTTCTATATAATTAATAGTTTCCATTACCATAGCACCAATTAAAGAAGAAATTACAAAACATACCAATCCTAACCATCCGAATAAGTAATATATTATACCACAAAACAAAAACTGTACGATAGTATATTGTACCATTTCGTTTCTAAGAGAAAAAATTGCTTTATTTTTTTGTCTTAAATCGTTATTAGCGATTCGCCAAGCAGAGAAGTAGGCACCTAATACTGAACGCAAATAATATCTAAAAACAGATTGTCCCCGAAATGCAGTAGAAGTATCCAATGGCGTACCTACATTTTTGTGGTGCCCTCTGTTGTGGTCTATGTAAAAGTGCATATACAGCGATGTAAGCAGTAGTGCTTTAGCCATAAATTGCTCGTATTTTTTGGTACGATGTCCGAGTTCGTGGGCGGCATTAATAGCCAAAACGGCGGTAACAATACCAAAGCTCCAAACCTTTCCTATTATTTCCCAAAGTGCTACATCTCGTGTTGTTATTACATAAAGGAAATAGAACAACAAACTAAATTGTATCAATACACTAATGTACAAAAGCCAATCGAAAAGTTTATGATTTTTTCGGTCTTCTTCTTCTTCGGCAGTAAGATTTAGTTTGGATTCGGGCAGTAATATATCTAATATAGGAATTAAGAAAAAATTGGTAAAAGGAATGAGATAGCTATATATCCCATTTAAGTAAATGGCTGCAAAACCGCCAACCGGAGCTGCAAATACTGCAAGGTATTTTAGGTCAGAAGCTTTCAGGTTATTCATTATTCTTGATTAATCTAATTGTAGTTTCAAAATGCCGAATCGCTATAAATGTATTCATCAAATTGAAAATCGGAATTTTCGGTAAAATTAACAATTTCCTTTTGTTCATTGAGTTCTACAATTAAATTAAATCTCTGTTTAGAATGGTTTCCGATAAAAGATATACCCGATTTAGTATTGTTGTCGAATTTTCCGGTATGAGCCAAAAGGCTTGTATCGTTAATAACTCTATGCTGTTGCATATTATTAGTGAGGTATGCCGAGAAAGAATCGCAATCCATACCCATATATACTGCCTGTTGGTCTAATAGTGTATCTATCATTAAATCGTCCATTCTGATGAAAAAAAGAAAGAACATATCGGAAGGCATATTGATTTTGGAATGGCTCATAATTAATTTTAAAAAATTCTAATTAATATCATTTTATGAAAATGCATAAAAATCAAAGTTCGTAAAGGTATGTATATAAACAGGCAAATCTTTGATATTTTACAGACTTATTACAACAAAATTATTTCTAATTTCGTTGCGTTAGATTTCTGAACCAGCAAAAGATTGAAAATTGTCATCTTATTGTTACTTCAAGTATTATCATTGTGCATTATATTTATTCAACTATCTTAAAACCTCACAATTTGTTAATTTTGAAATCTTTTTGATTAACAGTCTATCATATTTTGTCGGGAAAAATGTCATATTTTAGGATTATCGTATTGCTAATGTTGTTTGTGCAGCATTATGCAATAGCCCAGCAATCCGAAAGTCCGGCAGCAAATCTTTCTAATCTTAAAACCAAAACTTTTCTCAATTCGGATAGTATTATTTTAAGCGAATTTTCTATTGTCTCCGGAAGTGTTACGGTAGAAGGTGTAAGCCCAAACGATTATTCTGTATTACACAACGAAGCTACCCTTGTATGGAAACAAAAACCACAAACCGACTCTATTACCATCAGATTTAGAACGCTACCTTTAACTTTTGGCGGTAATGTTACTAATAAGTCATTTCAACTAAAAGAAACTGATTATGCTTTTCCTATTTACACATATACTGCTGCCGACACAGGAAAGAAAAATTTTGTGGACTTTAACTCAATAGATTATAACGGCTCTTATGCTCGAAGCCTTAGCATAGGCAATAGCCAAGACGTTACACT
This sequence comes from uncultured Taibaiella sp., assembly GCA_964448955.1. Lineage (GTDB taxonomy): Bacteria > Bacteroidota > Bacteroidia > Chitinophagales > Chitinophagaceae > MKSF01. The sequence goes on from CAYUXT010000003.1 coordinate 63,681, forward strand.
AAACTCTAACTTTAACTTACAACTCAATGGTTATATACTCGACAGCGTGCGTATAGAAGCTGCCATAACCGACAATACTATTCCATTTCAGCCCGATGGTAATACATACCAATTACAAGAGTTCGACAGATTGTATATCACTTTCGAAAAAGGCAAAAATAAACTTACAACAGGAGAATATGTATTGGTAGAGCCTAATAGTTATTTTGTAAAATACAATAAAAGAGTACAAGGCTTAATGTTTGAATCTACTTTTCCTATTAACGATAAAATTCAAAATAAAATAAACCTGAGTGGTTCAATTGCTAAAGGTCAATTTGCCCGAAATATCTTTAATGGTTCGGAGGGTAATCAAGGACCCTACAAACTAATAGGAAATAATGGAGAACAATTTTTTATAGTGCTTGCAGGTACAGAAAAAGTATATATAGACGGAGTGCCATTACAACGCGGCGAAGACAGAGATTACATTATTAATTACAATACAGGCGAAGTTACCTTTATGCCTCGCCAATTAATTAATAAAGACAAGCGTATCCAGATAGAGTTTGAATACCAAGACAGAAACTATCTCAACTCTCTATTTCAATTAACAGACGAATTGAAAATTGGAGAAAAATTAACCTTAAATTTTTCGGCTTACTCTAACCAAGATGCTAAAAACCAACCCTATTTGCAGTCTTTCAGCAATGAACAAAAACAATTTTTACATTCTATTGGCGACAGTGTGCACAAGGCATTTTACCCAAATCTAAGAGAAGATACATTTGCTGCTAATAAAATTTTGTACAAAATAGAAAGCCGCGAAGTAGATGGCATTTTATACGATACGGTGTATGTATATTCTACTAATCCCGATAGTGCTAAATACTCCCTTAATTTTTCTTTTGTAGGTGCCGGCAAAGGAAATTACATAGTATCGTCTTACAATACGAATGGACGCTCCTATGAGTGGACAGCACCTATTGGCGGCATTCCGCAAGGAGAATATGAGCCTGTTGCATTGCTGATTACACCTAAATTACATCAGATTTTTACCGTAGGTGCAGATTACAAAATAGATTCTTTTAAAAAAGTAGGATTTGAACTTGCTGCAAGTCGTTACGACCCTAATCTGTTTTCTACAATTAGTAACGACGAGCATTGGGGTGGGGCAGGCAAATTTAATTATGAAGAAAAAAGATTTTTTGGAAAAAAAGATAGTATAGGTTCATCTAAATGGAATTGGTACAATAAGGCAGATTACGAATATTTACAAGGAAAATTTAGAGCAGTTGCGCCATTTAGAAATATTGAGTTTGCTCGCGATTGGAATGTAGATACCTTAGCCGTAGCTCCCGACGAACATCTGTTAAGTGCTATTACAGGAGTAAACAGACAAAATATAGGAGGTGTAAAATATAATTATGTGTATTACCAAAGAGGCACAACCTATACAGCTAATAAACACATAGCTACTACAGATATTCTACGAAAAAATTTTAAAGCAAACATTACTTACAATATAATGAATGCAACAGGCGAATTGCAAAACAGCCGCTTTTTCAGACCTTCTGCAATGATAGAACAAAAATTACCGGCACTTAAAAATATTACCATAGGTGGTAAATACGAATTAGAACAAAACGAAGTAAGAGATAAATTTACAGACACCTTAAATGCCAATGCTTTTTCTTTTGATGTTTTTAGAGCTTATATCAGAAACGACGAAAGCAGCAAAACCCGATTTGATATAAACTATACACACAGAAGAGACGATGCAGTTTGGGAAAATGCTTTAGTAAAACACAACAATAGTCATAATATAGATGCTTCTTTAGGTTTATATTATTGGGAAAATCATCAGATTAAATTTACCGGAGGGTATAGAATGTTACACGTTAATAACGAATTTATAACCGGACCGGAGGCAGGAGAGTCGGTAGTGGGCAGATTAGAATATACAGGTAATATAGCTTCGGGATTTTTAATTCCATCGTTATTATATGAGTTAGGAACTGGGCAAGAACAAAAAAGAGAATATACCTATATAGAAGTAGATGCCGGATTAGGAATGTATATGTGGATAGATTACAATGGCGATGGTGTGCAGCAAGCAAATGAATTTGAGTTAGCCATTTTCCAAGACCAAAAAAAGTTTATAAGAATAATTACACCTACTAACGAGTATGTTAAAGTTAATTATGTAAACTTCAATTACAGCTTGCAACTCAACCCCGATAACATTCTCAAAAAAGGAAATAAAAATATGGTAAAAAAGTTTGTTTCCCGATTTTCTGACCAATTAACCGTACAAATAAACAACCGTACATTATCCTCTTCGGGAATGGAATCTTTTAATCCATTTGTTACTCGCGGCATAGACGATGATGATATTATAAGCAATAGGAGTATGTTTAATAATACGCTATTTTTTAATCGAGCCAATGCCAAATTAGGAGCCGAATATACATCATCATTTAATTCGGGTAAATCGCTTTTAACGTATGGGTTAGAAGCCAATAACCAAACACGACATTTAGTAAAAACACGTTGGACATTTATTAAAGGCTTTACACTTAATTTACAAGGATTAAGCGGAAAACGAGGTTATAACTCAGGCTTAGAAGATGGAAGGTCTTACAGAATTAACCTCTTAGGTACAGAGCCTTCGCTAACTTGGATGCACAAGTCGCTAATTAGAATTACAGGAGGATATAAATACGAAGAACGACAAAATGAAATAAATTATGGAGGAGATTTAGCCTTAATACGTTCTTATAATCTCGATGCACGAATTAGTATGCGCAATGCAGGTATCATACAAGCTAAAGGTACTTATGCTAACATTACCTATTCCGGTACCGCCAATACTTCTTTATCGTTTGTGATGTTAGATGCATTACAAGCAGGCAACAACTGGCTTTGGTATATAAGTATGGAGCGTAGATTGGGCAAAGGCATAGAGTTATCTTTAGAATACGAAGGACGAAAACCAGGTAGTGCCAATATTATCCATACAGGCAGAATGAGCATTAGGGCTTTACTGTAAAGTTTATGCTTTAAAGCTAATATTTTAATAAGGACATAATATAACTCAGGCTAATTAAAAAAACCTCACATACAATGTGAGGTTTTATCATTTAACTATAATACGAAGTATTTAGATTTGCATTTTTCTGCTCTGCTTCTTCAATAGGTAGATAATTTGAAAGTAATTCCGGCTTGTTTTTCCTTACACAAACATTATGCTCAAAATGTACCGATGGTAGTCCGTCTTGCGTTACAATCGTCCAACCGTCGTCTGCGGTATAGATGTTTCTTTTACCTAAATTTATCATTGGTTCTATGGCGAGTACCATATTTTCTATAAGTTTTTTGCCAGAACCTCTTTTGCCATAATTAGGTACTTGTGGGTCTTCGTGCATCTCTCTACCTACACCGTGTCCTACTAATTCGCGCACTACACCATAGCCGTGTTTTTTGAAAGTATGATTTTCTATTGCCCAACTTATATCGCCAACTCTATTACCTACAACAGCTTGTTCAATACCGAGATATAAAGATTCTTTGGTTACACGTACCAAATCTAAAATTTCTTTGGATACTTCTCCTAAGATAAAAGTATATGCGTGGTCGCCGTGAAATTGATTTTTGTAAACACCGCAATCTATAGTTACAATATCACCTTCTTTTAATTCGTAATTATTGGGAAAACCGTGTACTACAGCTTCGTTTACAGATATACATAGCGAGTAAGGAAATTGATTACCGGGAGCCCCGTAACCTTTAAAAGAAGGATAAGCCCCGTTGTCTTTAATGAACGTTTCAGCAAGTGCATCTATTTCTATGGTTTTCATTCCCGGCTTTAGCACTTTGGCTACTTCTGTAAGTGTGGCACTTACTAATAATGCACTATGTCTTTGTATTTCTACTTCTTCGTTTGTTTTAATTATACTCATTATAAAATTGACTGATTTTCTTCTCTTATTCTTAATTGTACTGTTTCGGCAGAATTTCTATACATTTTAACGATTACTGCATCGTAGTTTTCAATTTCTAATTTTAAACCTTCTTTTATTTCTATATCCTGACATAATTCTGCTATAAGTCCGGCTAAGGTTTCGTAATGTTCTCCTTCTTCTAATTTAAAAGGTATATACTTGTTAATATCCGATAAGGGAAAATGTGCATTTACTAAAAATGTATTTTCGCCGGTTTGTTCTACTATCGGTTTTTCGTTATCGTACTCATCTTGAATTTCGCCCACTAATTCTTCCAATATATCTTCCATCGAAACGATGCCTGTAAGCTCCCCAACTTCGTTGGTAACTATTGCCATTTGTATATGTTTCTTTTGAAATTCTTTAAGTACATTTTTAATTTTTGCCGTTTCAGAAATAAAATTGGCTTTCCTTAGAATAGGCTCTATGTCTTTTATTTTAGATTCGCCCAAAATGTGCTTTACTAAATCTTTAGTGTAAATAATACCTTTAATATTGTCTATTGTTTCATCATACACCGGATAGCGGGAGTAACCTTCTTGAATGGCGTATTCTATGGCTTCTTTAGGTGTAGCGGTAATTTCTATTGCAGAAATGTTTTTTCTTAAAGTTTGAATATTACTCACTCTTCTATCGTCAAATTCAAATACATTTTGAATAAGGTCTCTTTCCGTTTCTTCGATAGCACCACCAAGTTGGCTTTCGCTAATAATCATTTTTAGCTCTTCTTCGGAGTGTATATCCGAACCGTGAATAGGTTTGATACCAATAACTCTTAAAATTAAATTAGCAAATCCGTTCATCAACCATATAATAGGTTTGAGCAGAATGTAAAATACTTTTAGGGGTAAGGCAATAGAAAAAGTGGTCTTGGCAGGGTATCTAATAGCAATGGATTTAGGAGCTAATTCTCCAAAAACAATATGCAATATCGTAATAATTGAAAATCCGATTGGTATAGACCAAGGGCGCACGGAGGCATATAAACCTAATATCTGTTCTTTAGAAAAACTATCGTGTCCGCCTTTAAAGAAAATAATAATTTCGGATACAAAAGATGTAGTAACGCGCTCGCCAACCCAGCCCAAACCTAAACTGGCTAAGGTAATACCTAACTGTGTAGCAGCAAGGTAAGAGTCTAAATTATCTACAATGCTTTTAGAGGCTTTTGCGGTGGCTTTGTTTAGATTTAGATTATTTCTAACTTCTATCTGAGAAGCTCTAACTTTAACTATGGCAAACTCTGCTGCCACAAAAAAACCATTAAGTAATACTAAGAAAAGTGTGAGTACAACACTCCAAGCGGAAATATCGCTCCATAATACAGTTTCGACCGAAGGTCCTCCACTCAAAAATAATGTGTTCAGTAAGGGGTCACCGTCCATTTGCGGAATTGATTAGTAAACAATATGCAGTGCATTTTTATTCAAAACGACTACTAATTAAGCTGCAAAAATAATCAATTTATTTAATTTTTTACATTTGTATTGAAAAGCAACAGTTAAAGGTAAAAAATGGATTCCTTTTTAAAATATAATTAGACTTCATACATAAAATACCTAACCATACTTCGGTTTATTGTATTTGTCAATATTTAATAATATAGTAATTACAAGCTGTATTTATCTATATGAAATAACTGTATGTTTTGTATTTTCTTTATTTCGAGATTATATCTTAACTTCGGCAAATTTTCAAAATAAAACTATCATATTTAAACGAAAATTAATTTTTGGTTCATTATTACTTAACACAAACACAAAATGGAAACTACAATAATATATATACTCATTGGAATAGTAGCACTTATAGTCGGGATATTGCTCGGTAAAATAATTTTTGCTAAAAATGTACAATCTAAAATAGAAGAAGCCAACCAGCAAGCACAAAAAATAATAGAAGACGCACAAGCACAAGCCAATAATACTAAAGAAAAAAAGTTATTAGAAGCAAAAGAACAAATATTACAATTGAAATCTGAAGCTGAAAAAGAAGAGCTGAAAAGAACAAAGAAAATTCAAGAAACGGAAAATAAAGTAAGACAGAAAGAACAATCCTTAAACGATAAAGTGCAACAAGTTCAGAAGCAAACTAATGAACTTGCACAGCAACAATCTGCATTAGACAAACAATTAGAAATAGTACAAATAAAACGTACAGAACTCGAAAAACATCAAGAAGAGCACGTACGCCGTTTAGAAAAAGTATCGGGATTAAGTGCCGATGAAGCCAAAAACGAGCTTATAGAAGTTATGAAAGACGAAGCGAGAACAGATGCAATGTCGCACATAAAAGAGATTATGGAAGAAGCTAAAGTTAATGCAACCAAAGAAGCCAAAAAGATAGTAATACAATCCATACAAAGGTGTGCCGCAGAGCAAACGATAGAAAATGCCATTACCGTTTTTAACCTCGAAAGTGATGAAATAAAAGGACAAATTATTGGTAGAGAAGGTAGAAATATACGTGCTTTAGAAGCTGCTACCGGAGTAGATTTAGTAATTGACGACACTCCAGAAGCCATAATGCTTAGTTGTTTCGACCCACTACGAAGAGAGATAGCTCGCTTATCGCTCCAAAGATTAGTACAAGACGGCAGAATACACCCTGCCAGAATAGAAGAAGTAGTAGAAAAAACACGCCGCCAACTCGAAGACCAAATATTAGAAATAGGAGAGCGTACCGTAATAGAATTAGGTATTCACGGGCTGTCTAAAGATTTAGTACGAATGGTTGGTAAAATGCGTTTCCGTTCGTCTTATGGACAAAACCTATTAATGCACTCCAAGGAAACTGCCAACCTTTGTGGTATAATGGCAGCCGAACTTGGATTAGGACAGAAAGTAGTAAAATTGGCAAAAAGAGCCGGTTTGCTACACGATATAGGAAAAGTTCCTGATGAAGAAACCGAATTAAGCCACGCATTACTTGGAGCCAAACTTGCCGAAAAAGCAGGAGAGCATCCTGCTGTAATAAATGCTATTGGAGCACACCACGACGAAATGGAAATGTCGTTTATTATTTCCCCCATTATACAAGCTTGTGATGCCATAAGCGGTGCACGCCCCGGTGCACGTAGAGAGATTATGCAAAGCTATATGCAGCGTATCAAAGACTTAGAGAACCTTGCTGTAAGCTATAATGGCGTAGAAAAAGCCTATGCCATACAAGCGGGTAGGGAGCTTAGAGTAATAGTAGAAGCGGATAAAATAAACGATACGCAAAGCGATAATATAAGTTTCCAGATTGCAGATAAAATACAAAAAGAAATGCAATACCCCGGTCAAATAAAAGTTACCGTTATCAGAGAAAAACGCTCTGTAAATGTAGCACGATAATAGGTGGCTTGTATTGGTAATGTGGAATTAAAATTTCAGCACAATATCTTAATGATTTTGTGTTTCCTTGTTTTTAAAACACAAAAATAAATTCAATATGGTAGTTACACCACAAAATATAAGCACTAAACAATTACATGCATATTTATTAGGAAGTATAGCACCTCGTCCTATATGTTTTGCAAGTACCATAGACGAAGAAGGGAACTCTAATTTATCGCCATTTAGTTTTTTTAATGTATTTGGAAGCAAACCACCTATTGTAGTTTTTTCTCCTGCACGAAGGGTGAGAGACAATACTACTAAACACACTTTGCAAAACATAGAAACGACCAAAGAAGTAGTAATAAATGTAGTAACTTACGATATGGTACAGCAGATGAGCCTTGCGAGTTGCGAGTATCCCAAAGGTGTAAATGAATTTGAAAAATCAGGATTTACACCACTTGCGTCTGAAGATGTAAAACCGTTTAGAGTTAAAGAATCGCCCGTAAGTTTAGAATGTAAATTATTGCAGATTATAAAAACAGGTGAAGAGGGTGGGGCAGGCAACCTCATAATTTGCGAAATAGTTAAAATGCACATTAACGAATCTGTATTAGACCAAAACCAACAAATAGACCCACATAAAATAGACTTAGTAGCACGAATGGGAATGGATTATTACTGTCGCGCCTCGGGCGATGCCGTATTTGAGGTGCCAAAACCTAATCTCAACTTAGGTATTGGGGTAGATGCCTTGCCTTTAAACATTAAGAACTCAAGCATACTTACTGGAAACGATTTGGGTATTTTAGGGAATAGTACAGAAATACCGGAACGCACTCCAGAAAGCAATTTAGATGACAAAAGATTGAACCAAATCTTATCTGAATACGCTACAGATAAAGTAGGTTTAAACAATGCATTACATCATTATGCACACGAATTGTTATCTTCTGGCAATGCAGCTTTAGCGTGGCAGATACTATTGGTATAGACATTTAGATTATCTGTGCCACCTAAGCACAATACTCAAATCTAATCTCGAAATATCATCGTAACCAAACTCTTTAAATTGGATAATAAATTGTTGGTTGGCATCTTTGTAATGATAGTAATTCAACATAGACAAAGTATAAGACAGATTTAAACCAAGAGAAATTCCGCCACCTAATACATAATCGAATCCAAACCCATTATACAATCCAAAAGTTTTACTACTTAGGCTAAAACTATGTTGCAGATTTGCACGATTAGTATAAGTAATATACCCTAAAGAAAAATCGTTGTATAATTGAACTTTAGGATTAGAAGATTTAAACTTTGTACTAAATAATAAGCCTACATATAAAATGGAAATATCATCATTTCGGGTAGTTAGATTAAGATTGTCTTGTTTAATAATACCGTTGATGGAGTCTATACTATAAATATTATCTATCTGCCCCGATGTTTTGGTCAAAGAAGATTTAATACCAATACCTACAATGTCGGAAAGGAAATAGCTACAATCAGCACCTACGCTCGTTCCCCATTTGGCTTTATCTCCTTTGTTCCTAAAGTAAGACGAATTAAACAAGGGCGTATTGCCAAACAATATAGTACCGCCACTTTGTACGCCTAATCTTATTTTTGGATATTTATGTTGGGTATCACCACTGTATTTTTCATAAAAATTTCTTTCGTAATCACGCACATTTTCAAATGCAATAGCAGTATCTGATTCTATTGTATTGTGCAGATAATAGAAGTATATATAGTCGTTGTCTATTGCTTTTATTTTGGCGTTTAAAGCATCTCCATTATTAGTTATAATTATATCTTGCGAATAGCTAATTTGGGGAATCCAAAAAAGGAAAAGAAGAACATTAAAAAACATTCTAAACAAAGCAATAGTCGAATTGTATTTATTTTTTATTTTTAGCATTTATTATTAGGCTTCTCTACATTGGGCTACTAAAGATAATATTTTCTTGATTTTTTTGTATGAAAAATTAATATACATTTGCTTTAAATTGCAATTAGTCTAAATTTATTATTTATGAAATTTTTAAAAAGATTACTCATCTTTATTGTAGCACTTGTTGCTATTGTATTAATTGTAGCACTTATTGCACCTCGTAATTTCGATACCGAAAAAGAAATTGTAATTAACAAACCCAAACAAGAAGTTTTTGATTATTTAAAGTACATAAAAAATCAAGATAATTTTGGAGTATGGCAAATGATGGACCCTGATGCTAAAAAGAATTTTATAGGCGAAGATGGCACTGTTGGTTTTACTTACGAATGGGACGGTAAAAAAATAGGTAAGGGGAGACAAGTAATAGCAGCTATTGATGAAGGTAATAAATTAGAAACTGATTTGTATTTTATGGAATCTAAAGAAGCCGCAAAATCTTATTTTATACTTACCGAAAAAAGCCCCAATGAAACCTCAGTAAAATGGGGAATTACCGGAAAAACACCTTATCCTTTTAATATAATAAATTTATTTATGGATATGGGTAAAGACTTTGAAGATGGTTTACAAAATCTAAAAAATGTAGTAGAAAGTCAGGAGTCGCCTATAATAAATGAAACACCTATTAGTGATACATTAATAAATGAAACACAAACTCAAAACCAAAACTAATTTTACCCAATCAACAATTAAACAAAATATATAACAATGAGCGCAAAAAATCCAAATGCTATATGTTGGTTCGAAATTTATGTCGATGATATGGCAAGAGCAAAAAAGTTTTATACTGAAGTATTACAAACCACTTTTCATGATATGCCAGCACCTGATGGCTCAGATTTGGAAATGGTGTGTTTTGATGCAGATATGGAAAAAGGAGTAGCCGGTGCATTGGTTAAAATGGAAGGTGCGCGCCAACCCGGTGGCAATACATCTACCACTACCATTGTATATTTTCCCTGCGAAGATTGTAGTGTAGAAGAGGCGAGGGTAGAGGCTGCCGGAGGAAAAGTTTTTCAATCCAAATTTTCTATCGGCGAGTATGGTTTTTGTGCTATCTGTTTAGATACTGAAGGCAATTCTTTTGGTTTGTTCTCTATGCAATAAAATAGTTTATATATTTGAAAAATGTTAGCCTTATTAATTATAGCATCTATGATCAACACTTTCGTTATTTATCCGATTAAGATAAAAAGAGACGTAGAAGTTTATTTTAAAAATTAATACTGCTTTTGAAAGCTTTAATTGTTAATATAATTAGATTTATAAGCGACGACCAACCGGGATTTGTAGAATGTCAATTTCTTGATGCTTGGAATACAGAACATATTTTTCAGGAAAAAGTTACCGTTGTGTCGAATAAAGATTTAGATGCCGATAGCGAATATCCTCAGCTTGGAAATATTGCTTGTACTGTTACCAAAACAAAGTTTAGATAAAGATAATCGGTTGATATATTCCGTATCGACTAAATCTCCTTGGTTTATAGAATCTATTGAAGGGATAACAGAGTTTGACATTTTAGAAAATCAACTTGTTGAAAGTCTATAATGTTTGATTATCAATTTGTTGTAATTTTCTATTTAACATAATATAAATTATAGGACAAAAATTACAGGTCGTATTAACAATTCATTTACATAAGTATCATAACCATTTAAAATTTTTACAAATATAAATATTTTTTCGGGAAAAAAAAATTTTATTGTATGTCAACTTTTCCTTTTTATTACACAAACAACGTGTGATGCTAACAATTTCGAATTGATGATAATGCCATCGAAGTTTTTGTATCTTTTAATAGCTCTCCTTTTTGCTATGTTTTTAACTTCGGTAAAAGAACCTGTTACCGTTGCTCTAATTTTAAAAATACCCAAAGTATCGTAACTAAAATTTGGCCGCTCCACATAAACAGAAATACCATCGTCAAGCCTTTGAGAATCAATTTCATCATTATATTGACTGAAACCTGCAATAGAAGCGAATAATAACGCAAGTACTGTTAATTTTAATTTCATAATCTTTTTTTTGCAAATATAAAAAAAGTTAGCAATTATGCTAACTTTTTAATTATTGTAAATTCTGTATTGATATTTCCGGAACTGGTAAACGTTTATGTACCTAAAGTTGCTGTATTTTCTCGTTCGTTTTAGCCATTCAGCGTATTTTGCAGGGCTGCGTACTTTATTTTGGGTAAAATGATAGCCATTTTCATACCATACCGTACAGACAAAATATGCAACCGCCATTATCTTTTTTTGAGTAATAGATAACCGCCTACTATTACAGCTATACCGATTAATATCATTTTGGAATTATCTTTTGCAGCTGGCGCATCCGGTTGTGATGTAATAACAGCTTCACCGTCAATATCAACAGAATCATAACCGGAATAATCTTTTAATTCGGGAGGGATGTATGGGAAATCCTGTTTGGGTTTGCTCCCTAAATCTACCGTAACCGGTTCCGGAGGCTTAGATGTTTTAACCGGAGTAATCACATTATCGATTGCATCGAATGGTTGTGTTAATAGTGGCGGATTTGTACCAGGACGATTGCTAACTGATTTACCGGTATTTGGTAAAGGTATTGAAGGTATTTTAACTTGTAATCTTGCCATTTTATCGCATTTTTTTGATTAGAAAAACCAAACCGCCGATAATGGCGATTGGTATTATTATTTGAAAAGTATTATTATTCTTATTCTTTTCGGGTTGCATGGTATTTTCTTTTTTCGGTGCATAAGCTATACCACTATTCGTAGAGTAATCTACCGCAGCGAAATCGGAGGTGACAGGGTTTACAGGTTTTGCCCTTAAATTACCTTCGGAAATTGCGCTACGTTCAGTGTTTAACTCAATTCCTTTAGTGTAATTAATTTCTTTCCTTAAATTTAAATCACTACTTCTTAAAGAAGTTGACGCACCCCTATCCCTTGCGTCTTGCGCAACCTTTTTATCTCTATTTCTTAGGCTCTTACCTAGTGAAATAAAAGCACTAACAACTGTGCCTATAAGTGCCATTATCTGAATATTTTTTTACGGTTAATAGCTACGTATCCCACTCCACCCATTAGAGTGATATTAGCTAAATTAATAGTACCAACAGGTGTGTTTATGTTTGGATTAATACCTACTTTATGCAGAAGATTGTCAATGCCTAAAAATTCGCTGAAAAAACCGCCTTGTATCAGTCCGTTTGGATTTCCGAAAGTAAAGTTACTTACTATATCGTCTGAGGTAGAGCCTTGAGATGCGTAATGCTGATTTCTTGCTTGGTCAATGTAATCAATGTATTTGTGCTTTGTCAACAAATCGGATTTGCCAAATTTTGACAATATCGTAGGCGTTAGTATTGGGTAAGTTACAGGGTTATCGTAATTGGTAGAACCCGGGCGGTCACTAACTGATTTATTAAAATTATATCCCAAAGGCGTTAAGAACTGAAAGATAGCCTTACCTAAAGTCGTATCATCTTTATGGTTTAACGCAGCTTTCCAAAATCTTCTATTTTCGTTTTGTTGCTGGATTATGGTTTGGGAGTTTGCGTAAAAAGTCTTTGTTCCAGATGCGCCATTTTTACCTAATAATTCGGCAGCTTCTTTAGCTTTTTTGCGATCAGCGGCATAACCAACCACACTACCAACTACACTAGCAACAGTAGTAATAATTGCACCCCAATCAGTATTATTTTTATCTGGCATTTTAAAATTAAAATTTTTCTAAATAATGAAATAAATATTTGTATGATGTGCTTAATGCACTGTTTTGCAAATTGAATTTAATTTTACCGCTAATTTCCAATGCGCCTAAATCTATATTGTTAAGCCCCAACAATGACAAATCATTAGTGTATTCTGAGCGTAACGTTATTATTGATACCGATGGCTCTCCTATTGTTTCTGTTATCACTACCGTATTTTCCTTAATAAAAATGGTATTCCTAAAATCACTACCAGGTATCGCTACAACTGTTTTTTTATCGCCATTATACGCAGGTTCATCCGCTATTATTGTTATTACAGAAATTACAGGCAATGGAATTATTTCGTTATCAAATGACAAATCAAATGATGAAGCTCCATTGCTGTAACCATTTAACAATAATGCCTTTAATTTGTATCTGTTTGCTTTTGCCATTTTAAATTAAATTACTTTTTACAACCTCTTTTAACTTGTTTTTATCTGCTTTTGATAAATATTCATCTACCATCAGTTTAAGGGATTTTTGCTTAGGATGAATCGCTTTAAAATCTTCTGAAACCAACCTAATAATTTTTGCGTCTGTGAATTGATTTAATATATCTACAATTAAATCTTCATCTTCTGAACTAAATGGCAGTACAAATCCAAAGGGTAATGGTACTTGCGTTGTTTTATTGAAGGCTTGGTACAAGTCTTTTGCTGCCTGTTTTGCGAGTACTATTTGGTCATCGCTATATCCTGCTGATTTTTTTGCTAAATATTCGGCACTATCTTTTGTTAGTGTATCTAAAGATTTAGTAAATGAACTAACGAATTTGTACACAATGTATGCGCCAATCAATATAGCTATATATTTTATGTTCTTTTCCATTAAATTTTGTTTATGAAATTTAACAATGTTTCTAATTTTTTAGGATTTTGACCGTAACTATTATTTGGAAAAGAAGCCCAGATTTTACCGCATTTTTTGATTGCAGACTCCCAATTTCCTTGTAATACATCTTGGTAAGCGTTGCTATCTTTTATCAATTGTATAGCTGCCTTATCTTGACTATCCGGACTAAAGTCTTTTAAATTTAATCTCCTTTTTAATTCATTCCACGTTGGCTTTATGAATTGATAAGCCCCAGCTGCGGTACTTACACAACCCGGATTCAATCCAGCATTTCGACAAAGGGAATCGGATAATCTTACACCACCCCACCCTTTATTTGCGGGATGGTCGGAAAAGTCTATAATCGTTTTGGCATACGAATAAGTTACGGCGTAAGGGTTGAGCGTTTTACGAGTGCCTTCTGCGTATTTTATCAACTCTAAAAATTTGCTTTCGTTGGATAATAGGGATACACCAACGGGACTAATAAAAGAGTTAAAAAACATCAATATTTGCTTAATTATTTGCTTCATCCTGCTTGTCTTTTTTTCGCTGTTTTAAGTCGTTTCTTACCATTATATAGATTTGGCAGACTAATGTTAGTAGTCCTACTATTCCGGTTAATGTCGGGCTGCTTTTGTCCAACATTTCGGTAATTCCGTAGCCGTTTGTTACTGCCGTTCCTGCTGCTGTTAATACTATTCCGTTATTCATAATTATTGAAAATGTTGTCTTACTTCTTCGGTTAAGTCTTCAAAATTTTTTGGGCTATTTTCCCAACGTTCGTGGGTGTCGGGGGGTTGGTTTTCAGTTTCCGGAACGGCTTGCATTTTTTCGCCTTGCACTTCCTGTATTTGCTGTATAGCGTAATTAATTACCCTGTATGCTACTACTATGTAAGCCATTGCTGTAGCTAATTTTGAAAGATTTTTTGTATTCACTTGAATTTACTTTTTAGATGAAAAAATACTGTTACGTACGCCACTATAATAGATGCGTAACTAATTAATTGTTGTATATCTCTATCGTTCATTGTAGCCGATTTTAAGAAGATAATTGACCGCAATACCCTTTTCCGTCCGTTTCTTTTCTGCGAGCAAAAGGAGCTATGATAATATTAAACGACGGCACGAATACACTCTTTGTCGCAACGTTGTAAATACCGGATGTTTTGGTTTCGCCATAACCTGTTTGGACCGTAACAAACCAATTTTCATATTCTTTACCGTTTTTGCCTTTTACTCTTTTTGTTTTTGCGTATGGACGGGCGAAAAATTTGCGCATACCGAAGTGTTTAGATGCATTCCAACCGTTTATCCAAGGACGTGATTGTTCGCCATTGACATAGCCAAAAGCTGCTCCGTTTCGAGCTTTACCACTTGAATGGCGATTACTCTTTTTATTATTGCTATAATTTGCCATAATTAATAAGTTCTTTTAGATTTAAAAATTTTAAACTTCTTTGCGAGCAGTATAACGCCAGCTACTATAGCAGCTGGTATAGCTATCTTTTTGATTTGCTCTTGATTGAATGGTAACTTTTCCATTAGATGTAACGCTTTTTTTTGAGCCATTTGAAGCCGTAATAACCACCTATGGCAAGTGAAATAATTAAGATTTTACTTTTAAACTGGTCTAAAGTATTTGGTTTGGCAGGTGGCGGTGGTTCAACAATAGGATTGTTTAACGAGTCAACCGCTTGCTTAGTCAAACCTAATACTTTGAGTAATATGTCGGTATGACTTTGTCCTGTTATTTGATCAGACATAGTGCAGGGTTTAAATTGTATATAAATAGTGTGTTTCAGTCGCAGTACTATCAATTTCTATCTTGTAAACATTATGAATATTGATAGCTTTTAAGTCCTTTGTATCCTGCATATTTCCGTTGCCTAAATAGACTACGTTATGAGCTAAATCGGAAGAAAGTAAATGCAGAGCGTTTACTTCCGTAGAAGTCATTTCAACGCTCGAGCCACTTGTGCCGAATAGTCTAATTTTAGAGAAAGTTCCTTGCTTAAGAAATAGCGTGTTATATGAACTGCAATCGAAACTTGCCGTTTGATTTTGGATAACACTTGCTTTGTCTAATTTAACCATTTCATTTGTAGTACTTAACGAGCCTAAGTAATTAATGGTTAAAGTAGTCGTGTAATTAGCTACAGCCCCTGCGGTATCTTCAATTGTAATGAAGTCAGCTTTGTCTGCAAATAACGCACCGATTACAGCAATTGGCACATAAAATCTAAAGGTACTTGTCCACGTAGTTGACGAACCGCCGGTATAGTCTGTAAAGGTCATTCTGTTAGTTGCTGCGCTGATTTCGAAAAGGTCAGCCCAGCTTACATTGTTAATGATTTGTCTTGTTTCGCCGTTGCTTACCTTGCTAATGGTTACGTATGAATTTCCAAGAGCCGTGATAATAGCATTTCGTGCTTCTGTGGCATTTGCTTGTGTAGTTGTACGAATTACTGTACCTGATATTAATAACATTGACACAGACGTTTGAATGTCTTTGCGTTGAGCTGTACCGTTAAGGTTGTAAGTTGAAAGTAACATAATGATTTGCGTTTTTTTTGAATAAGCAAATATTCAATTAATGTTTTTACAGCCATTCCGAAAAGTGCTGAATCATTCCGATTTATTCCGATATATTCCAATCGATTACCGGTAATGATTGAAATCTCGAATAACTTTTTTTGTTAAATAGCCCAAATCAAATAAATCGTAGGCTCTTAAATTTCTTTTGCCTAATACAACCCTATCAAGTCTTATTGTCTTTTGTGCCATCGATGGAGAAAGGTCGAGTAAGTACACGTAGTCGTGATACGTTATCTTTTGAAGGTATCTATATGTTTTCATAACTAAGTATTTTCTACGTAATCAAATAATTTTATTTCGGCTGATACATTTAATGTTTTAATTAAATCGTCGTCCGGATATTTATTTTGAAACCAAATTTTAAGGCTGTATTTTTCAATTAACGAGTTAATGAATTTAAGTAACGAAATGTATTGTAAATGGTCCGTATTTTTTGATGCTTTAACCATTTTCATAACTGTATTAATTAAGCCTTTTTCATAACTTCCGGATGCTTCTTTATTGTCTTTTTTGATTAGCACGATTTCGTCAAATTCTTTGTTGAAATCTATAATGTCGATTTGTTCGCAGCGGTCAAACCTGCGATTATGACGGTTTTCGGCGAAACGAAAAAATTTATTAAAATGGGCTTTAAATAAGGATTTTAATCTATCGTTGTTCAATAGATTTAAATCTCTTTTGTCGAATGTTTCGCCAGTTTCCGGTAGTACATAATTTTTGTTTGCATTGATAGTAATTTCAAATCTGTACGTTTCTTTTTTTCGGTCAAAACCTGCCTTATCCCACGTGTCTGTAATCCAAGGCTTTGTTTTTTGTTGTTTCATTTCGAGGGTTTTATTGTAGATTTTACCGCATATATCTGACGAGCGTTTGCCGTATCTAATACCGGTTACGTATTGGTACTGTCTTGTAACTTGCCAATCATAAAGAACGGATGTACCTACTTTTCTTAGCTCCATCCTGCACAACTTTCTTAACAGCATTTGGGGCGTTAATCGTGGGTCAGATAGTTGTTGCATATCCAAGGCTATATCGAGGCGTGAAATAGCGTTATATTCGAGATTCAGCATTGTACAGACAGATGTTACTAATTCTGAAATAGGAGTATTGTAAAGTAATTTGTTGTGAAACTTAACAATCACTAAGTCCTTTTCGATAAATGACACGTAAGGATCACTGAATATTTCGCAATAATAGCCGGGTTCATCAACTGAAGATAGACGATATACGTTTTCAAAGTTATAGTCTTTACGGTGTCGCTCTAATTTCCAAAAGGATGCGTTGAATGAATGGAAGTCTTTGGACTTTTTTCGGGCTGAAAATGAAAACCAATCTATGTTGATGCAATAGCGAGATTTTCGCCCTGTCGTTTTTACACCCCTTTTAGTAAAGGGGTGCTTAAATGACGAGTTTGGGAAATGCAAAGGTATTTTTAACATAATATTATTATTTATTTTAATTTAATTGACAAAATTTTATTTCTGAAATGAAAGTTTTTTTTCTGTTGACAAGACATATAAAAAAATAAAGCAACCAATTCGTAATAATCCAAATCATCCGGTTTATAAAAATGTCGTGCCATATTTCTAATAGTTTTGCAGCATCTAATGCTATATTTGAAATTCATTTTAAAATAGCTTTAATTGTTTGTATTCTTCGAGTTTGTACCATTTATTAAATAGCTTTAGGCAATGTTTTTTTTCAAACATTGACCTCATATATTTATATATTTTTGGTTCTAAAATTATCATTGGAATAAGTGTTGATAGTGGCTAATCGGTACTACTCCATAATTTTTAATCCCTTTCAATTTACAAGTAGATAACGCAGACTTCTTAAATGAAAATGTAACTACATTGATAGGGTCAAAAGAAAACTCATAAATACCCGGTTCATTCTCGGTCAAAAACTCAATTTGATTGTTTGTTTTTCTAATTACGATGTACATAATTTTGATTTTAAAAGTTAAAAAATATTATTATTAAAAAGCTCATAGTGACGGGGTTTATTTTTTTGGTGGTTTTATAAAAAAATAAAGGAAAGCAAGGCTATTAATAGTCTTGTTTTCCTATTTGGTCGAAAATGGTGCAATCGTTTTTGTGTACTATCTTTTGGAAACGCTCCCCTACTTCAACAAATACGTGTGTTTTGTTTTTTATTGAAGTGACTAAGCCATAATAATGACATTGTTCTTTATGGCACTTGAACTCTACGATATCGTTTGGTTGGACATCTTTTATTGGGAGTGGTGGTTGAGGTGGGATGTATATTTTTAATGTCTGAAGTAATTTTTCAATATTCGTTACAAACTCCGCAAGCTTCTTTCTATTTCTTGACGAAAACTGCATCGTGCCGTACAATTCCGGATATACGGTCACTTGTGTCTTAACGGATTTTGGACAAAAATTTTCTACATAATGGGTTATGTAATTCCTGTAGCAGTAATCAAATTGCAAGTATATCATATCGCTTTATTTGCGTTATGATACTTAATTAATTGTTAATCAATAGCCTTTTTTTGTCGTTTCTATTTTACACACTATAAATTATAGGACAAAATAGAGAAGACGTATTGACGATTAATTTTCATAAATATCGTTTTATTCAAAATTTTTACAAAAAAATTATTTTTCAGAAATTGGCAAAAATTTTATCAAATACGCTTTACCCTTTGTATCGTTATACAAATCTATCATTATAGCATCAAATTGCTTATTAATTAAAATTGCCTTTTTTATTAATTTATCTCTTTTATGATAATATTCTTTCGATTTTTGATATTGTGAAGAAGTAATCCATACGCTATCGACTATTTCATATTTATCAACGGGATTACTTTCGACGAATATATACTTATCATACTCTTTAATTGGTTGTGCCAATCTTTGAGAATAAGTCTCTGCAGTGGCTAAGCAAATTGCAGTTACGAGTAATATTTTTTTCATAATATTTTTTTGCAAATATAAAAGATTTAGCAATAGTTCTAACTTTTAATTATTGTAAATTCTAAATACTAAATAACTTTTGATTCCCCTACTTCCCATTCAGTAATGATTCCTGCTAAGCCGTTTTTATAAAAAACTTGTCCTTGTCTCATATTCAATTACGAATTTTAAATTACGAATTTCGAGATTTTGAATCGTAATTTTCAGATTCGTAATTCGTAATTGATTGTACTCCCATTTCACTACCAAATAAAGCAAGCACCTGATTCACTTTATCCAGGCGAACAGATTGTTTCCCCTGTTCCAATTCACGCACAAAACGAAGCCCGACACCTGCACGTTCTGCCAGTTCAGGCTGTGTGAGCTTGAGCTGTTTTCTTTTTTCTTTGATAAAATCTGAAAGTGAAAGATTCATTTTTATACCCTTTAGGGTACAAAAATAATGATTTTATTTTAAATTATACCTTATCGGGTATAAAATTAATGATTTATTGGAAATTATACCCGAAAGGGTGTATTTAAATGGTTTGGCGAAAATAATAATCTCCGCATATTATGCGGAGATTAAGCAGGTTATTCTCCGCATGGAATAAGCTACTACCTTAAAATAGACAGGTATTTCTCTAAAGATTCTTTTACAACTTCTACTATCAGTTGAATGAAATCGCTTTTATCATTTTGCGTTTGTGCTTTTTCAAGAGAACTGTAATATTTCATTCTTGTATCTGCATCTCCTTTGATATTAGCAATAGGATAACCATGCTGCAATAAAATAAGATTCATTACCAACCTTGAAGTACGACCATTACCATCAATAAAAGGATGAATGGTTACTAATCGTTCGTGCATTTCAGCAGCTAAAACTACGGGATGCAGCGTATCTTTATGCTCATTATAGAAAATAAAATAATCTTCCATCATCTTAGACAGTAAATATGGTTGCGGTGGTATAAAGGAACTACCCGAAATCATAACAGGTACATTTCTGTACGCTCCGGCATTTTCTTTGTCTATGCTTTTTAATACTATGGCGTGAATCTGCTTTAAATCATACTCCGTTAGCACAGATTTGCTTTGCACAAGCTCTTTAATATAATCTATTGCTTCTTTATGATTGATTGCTTCCAGGTGCTCTTTAAGTGGTTTGCCACTTATAGTTAATCCTTTTTCAATAACCAATTGTGTTTCTTGTAATGTAAGGGTATTGCCTTCTATTCTGTTGCTCTCATAAGTATATTCAATAGCTAATGCGTTTTGGATTTTTGTGTTATCCAAAGAGCGGAATTGAGCTAATTCCAATTTCAGTGTGTCTATTGTTTGGAGTAATTGATTTGTTTGCATAAAAAATATCTATGTAAAATTAAGTAAAGATTACTTTTTATTAATTGTTGTCGTTCCCCCAATAGCCCGTTGCCGCTTTATTGAAATATTCAATAAAGCACTTGCTTTCTGTTGTTCAATTTCTTTCATCGGCATCATTCTCATATAATTAAGCCCCAATCTTCTAAGAATAGAAAATGCTAATGGGTTGTTTTTAAAATCTTTTGCTAAATCAGCTACATTCGACTCGGGAAAAGACCTACAATATTCAAATATTACAGCAATATCAATCAGACTTATGGCATTATTTTTATTATTTGAATTAATATATAATAATTTAGATTTCACATCTTTAAATGTTAATTCTAAATCTCTTGAACTTATAGATGTTGAAATCCTTTTAAAAATGGAGTATGAAACCATATAAAGCAAATTAAACATAAATTGCTTAGCTAAATCTTCCCTTTCTCTTGTTGTTAATGTTGAATTAGGGTCTTTGCGAATTAAATCAATAATTTCATTTTTAATATATTCTTCACCTTCTAATAATGTTGTAAACAAAAATGTTAGAGTACGTAGCCCTAATTTATACAATTCCTCAACTAATATTTCTTTATCAACACCTTTCAAAGATGCGTATCTGTTTTTTATAATATACCCTAATATCTCAATTGTTTTAAACGCTTTATTAATTTTTGAGATACTGTCTATTCCATTATTGTTATCTATTTCTTCTACATCTTCAAGCATATCTATATCTCTATATTCCTCATTTTTATGTTCATCAACAGTTTTCTCATCATCAAAACCTATTTTATCAGTTACTTCTTCAATTAAACTATTAATATGTTTAATATCATCATTAAACCTCATTATTAATTGATCGTCGAATAATTCTTTAGCTCTATCCAATATTTGGTTAATTACAAATCTGGATTTACTATGGTGAGACAGAAATATATAGATATTAGCGCTTTCTATTTGGTATAATTTATCTGATAGTCCTTTTACAATAACTTTTATTTTTTCTTCCTCAATATTATCAGATAAATACTTTCCAATAAAATAAAAATAAATGTATTTATACTTAAATTTATACGAGTTGTTTACATTTAGTATAAGATTGCATTTTTCTAATGTTTCTATAGTTTCTCTAAAACTTGTTTGTAATTTATATTGCTTAGTAAAAAAAGCATGGAAGTTTATGATTGATTTTTCGTCTAATTCAATCACTTTGTTTTTAAATAAGCAGTAAGATAGTTCTGTTAAGTATGAATAATATTTTTCAATTTCTTTGTTATCTTTTATTCTTTGTCCGATTGCTGATTTAATTAAAACATCATAATAATGTCCGAAAGTGCTTTGTTCAAAGTTTGTATTAGTGGTTAGCTCATTGGCTTGCAAAATTGTAAGTATATAGATGGGTAACGATGGGACAAGGTTCTTCCCTATGACAGAATTAATTATTTTAAATAGTTGATTAACTTGATACTCTTTTTCTGTGTCATCCTGAAATTCATCGTCAATCAAATCAATCCATTTTCTAATAAGTTCAAGTCTCTTTTTGATTCCAAATTTTAAAATCTCATAAATTTCAACTGTTATTGTTTGTGATTCTAACAGGTCACTCAAAGTAAAAAACTCATCCCATATAATGATTGTTTGATATTCTGTTTTATATAAATTGTTTATGAAATTTCTTTTACTTTTCTGTGGAAGAGAGCAATTATTAAAGTCGTCTATTATAATAACTTTTCTTAATTTAAGTGAATCACAATTATTTTTATATTGTTTGCGACACTCTTTAATTATAAGGGTTTCAATATCCTTATCTGTAATTTTTTTTATATCTCGTCCTTTGATATAAATAGGCAAAACATTTTCTTTGGATAATAATTTCTTATACAGTCTTTTACATAGAGATGTTTTGCCACTGTTTTCTTCTCCTAAGAATACGAAGTTAGAAATTTCATTATTGACTATTTTCAAAAAAACGCTATCAAGTAAAACTGAAGAATTTCTTTCTTCTTGTTCAATTAAGCTAAATTGTTCAAGAAATGGAGAAACATAAATATCGTCTAATAATAAATTTTTACTTCTATGGGTAAAATTTGCTCCGCTATCATTTAGAAAATCATAAAAATCATCTTCAATCTCTAAACTTGAGTTTTCAACATCAACACTCTCAACCAATGATTTTATTTTAATCTCATGAATACCTTTGTCGCAAACATCAGTATTATCAACAAATTTTTTCTGTATATGGTTATACTTTAAAAAATGACATTTTACTTGCTCGTCATAATCAATCAAACTAAACCCATTAGTATAGCTCATATTATCCTTTCTTATTTGATTTAATCCTGATGGAGAAATTACCCTTAAGTTCTTTCCTCTCAAGTCTTGAATATAATGTGTCTCTGCTTTATGAACATGACCACTAAAGATTAAATCGTAATTAATAGAGAAATGGTTAGTTATAATATTTTTTTCAAGTTCTGATAGCCATTCCAATTGATGATGAACCAAAGCTATTTTTATATCGCAATCTTTTACAAATTGGTAGTTGTCATTTAACTGGTTTTCGCCAATTAAAATATTTCCAAAATCATCATCTCCATAACATCTCCATGAAGAATTTAGAGAAGATATACCCACTTTTTTGCCATTAATATTTAATTTTATTGAAAACTTAAACTTAGAATGTAATTTACTCTCTTTAATGTCTTTATATAAACTTAATTCAAAATCTTTATAATATTTAATCCTCTGGATTTTCTCATAGTTAGATTCATCTCGGTTTATAAATGTATTAATTTCCTCAATACAAGTAAGTCCACCCTTAATTCCAATTTCATCCATTTTATCATCAGCATTTCTATCAATATCATGGTTACCGGGACAAATAATGAATCTTGAAATATCTAAATTTAATTTTGATAAAATCGAATTAATTATTTCATCTCGAAAAACTTTAAATCCATTTTCCAAAGCTGATTTATCTTTATTTTCATCTTTAAATTCAATTCCACCCTTATCAATTAAATCTCCCGTAAATACAATTAAATCTATTTGTTTTTCTTTTTGTAATTCATCTAATTTTTCAAAAAAAGCATCTTTGTAGAAGTCATTCCAATCTTTTAGTGTTTTTTTATTAAGGTGAAAGTCCGTTAAGTGTAATATTCTTACCATAATTATTTTTAATTAATATTTTTCATTTAAATATTTATTGTTCCATTCTTCAACTTTTCTAAAACGACTAAGTTAAGTTAATTTTCGATTTTCAATGGTGGAATTATTTGTTTTATTGCATATCACTAAAGCATTGAAATTAAACTCTTATCACTATCAGATGCCTATGATTATTTTACTTTCCCCTACTTCCCGATACAGAAAGTAACAAAACTAATCTTTTCAACACTTAGAGCAATCGAAATGACAACTTTATGTCTGAAATGTGTGAAAGGAAAGGAAGAAAAGAGCAAGGAAATGTAAGTAAGAGGCTTTCAATTTATTTATGAAAGCCTCTCATCAATTAGATAGTTAAATCTTCAATTGGAGCAACTGGTGCATCTCTTTTAACTGCATCTATCCCATTATCTCTTGATTGTCGAGTAGTATAGTTCTCACTTCTGCCAATAATTTCTCTATTTACAGCTTTTAAGTTGAAAGTATAATTCCCCAATCCATCCTTACGTTCATAATTCCCATCATAAGGTGCATGTGCTTTAACTGAGGCTATTCCATTTAAACAATTTTGTTTTGTTGTATAGCCCTCACTACTTAAGATAATTTCTCCATTTGATTTAGACTTTAGCCTAAAATAATACTGGAAGTTTGCTTGGCTTTTGAATACTTGAAATTTTGGATTATTCATTTTTTATTTTTTTTAAAAGATTAACAAATGGGGGATTTTTACCCCCTATTTTTAATTATTATTTAATTTTTGACAAGTTTAGTAATGCCATAGTAAGGAGTACGATTAGAACACCAACAGTAATCAATTTTGCATTGTTACCTTCAGCGTTTATACACGCATCTTTAAAACACAGACTAACATTGTCATTGTTTTTGTTTAAATATTGCATAAGCATATATTTTTTGATTAATCACTTAAACTCAACTTCTCGACATGAGTTTTTTGACGAACACATTTAAAGCTGTATTTCTACTTTTCCTTTCTGACACCTTTAAAAGGTTTGTTGTTTGAGGTCTTTAAATCCATAAACTTTCCTGTTTTTGTATCACGTTTTACCCAAGAATCAGTTTTAGGGTTGTAGGTTTGTGAACGCTCTCTAACAGCACCTTTTCTTGAATTGTCTTTTGGCGGATTTGTTGCCATCTTATTACAATTTTTTGGTTAAATGCTATTCTTTCAACTTCTCGACATGAAAGATTTGACGAATACATTTGTAGTTGTATTTTTACTTTTTAGTAGCCAATATGTTTTACTACATTGAACAAATATAATTATATTGACATTTCCATTGTTGATAATACAAATTTCGTACCGAAATAATAGAATGGTACATTTTGTCATATTGTCATTTTATTATTTTTTTATTGAAAATTACATTGTACCTTTGCACAAAATTTCACAATTATGCCATCATTCAACAAAATTTTGTATAGCATTCTTGGAAGTAAGATTAAATCAATACGCGAATCATTGGGAATTACTCAAACAGAATTATCTGAAAAAATCGGCTTAGGTCGTTCTTCAATTTCCAATATTGAAAAAGGAAATCAACAACCCCCTTTACACATTATATATATGATATGTAAAGAATTGAATGCAGATATACATTCTTTATTACCAACGTTTAATGAAATTGAAAGCAAGGCGGGTGTAGAAACACAGAGTAAAATAGAACAATATTTTATTGAAAATGACGTTGATGAAAATATTAAAAAACAAATTGAGGAACTTCTTAAAAATTCTAAAAAATGATACTTTCATACATAGAAGAAAAAACAGAATCATTGCTCAAAGAATACAATTTCTTTAAAGCTGGTTTTAACATTGAGTCATTATGTAAGAAATTAGGAATAAATGTAATTGCTGAGAATTTCAATGATGACATTTCAGGACTTTTTGTCGCATCTGACAAAATGCCAATTATTTCGTACAATAAAAATGAAAAAGATAATCAAAATAGAGTTCGATTTACAATTGCACATGAATTAGGTCATTATATTTTACATTCAAAAGAACAACCTATTTTTATAGATAAACAACCTAAAGTAATGTATAGAAATGCAAACTCAACAACCGGGGAATTGCACAAAGAAAGAGAAGCTAATGCTTTTGCTGCATCATTGCTTATGCCAAGGCAATTAATTCGTGATGAAATTAATACTGCACCTAATAGTTCTGATGACGCAATTGAATATTTAGCTAAGAGGTTTAAAGTTAGTGAACAAGCAATGTCTTATCGATTAGCTAACTTAGGATATGATATTTTATAGATTTCAAAGATAAAAAAATAACCCAAAGTCCCCTAAAACTACAACGTAGCATATTTATTATTATTTCTTCCTACTCTCCAACTCCTCTCTCAACCACTGAATAAGTTTAACTTTATGCGGATTCTGCCTTCTGGTAACATTATACATACCTGTTAGCTGTTCATCTGCCAATGTTTTAAAGAATGCTCTTGAACCATGCTCTTTAAAGCCTTCATCATTAAAAGTTTCCTCTTGTGGTGGTAATATTTTTTCAATATTTTCAATAGTGGATTCATACGTTTCTTTTACACCGTCGTCCACTTCATCAACTGTAAAGGGTTCAATTAACATAGAAACACGAGGCGGTTTCTCGTCTTTCCAGTATTTGCTAAGCAATACATAACAACAAGTGTACATAGCTTCCAATAAGTTTCTGCCTTTGTCCTGATGAATCGTGCCAGTTCCATCTCTGCTGTAAAACCTGCACCAGTTTTCGTGCATATCAATATGTAAAAGACGAACTACATTTCTTCTTTGTATCGTATGAATCAGGTACATTATCCAGTTCCAATCCTGATGGTACAAGAGTGTGGTTACGTTACCAAAAATCAAGTTCTCTTTTTCTAAAAGATAATCTTCATCATTAAAAAGAAATTTATGAAAATAGACATTGACCTTTTGTATGTTTTTATCGCTACTAAACATTATTTATTAATTTTATTATTAAATACACAAATTTTATTTAGAACTCTTGAAATACAATACTCTTATCTGGATAAAGTAATTTATCTTTATAGTGAGAAAAATGAATTCTTTTATATTTCACAAAATCAGCAGTCTCAATAATATCCTCTTTTCTTAAAACACCTACAAAATTGCAAGAGTAATCTTTATTAAGAGCTACATAAACGAGCAAATGAAACTTGTCTTTGTGAATGTTACGCAAATGCGGATTTCCTTTTTGGTTATATCTTGTCTTTACTTCAATATTAACATCAATAGGTACTGCCCATTGGTCGGCAATTTCCGGAATTAATTTTCCTTTTAAATCACAATCGTCATTTGATTTTTTAGAAATTTCTAAAGTGTTTTGTTGAAACAAATTAACTAAATTCAATTTTGCGTAATACTCCCCTAAATTTCCAACAAACTTCTTACTACTAAAATGAGGAAAACCTTTAGCTGTTAAAATGTCTTCAATAGCTTTTTCTATATTCATTTTTGCTAAAAGCAAATGAATGATTGATTCATCAGATTTAAAATTTTGGCGCATCGTATTAAATTATTAATCCTTGTTTAATTGAAAACACAAAGGTAATTAGCTACCGCGTCAATATATGACGTTTGCTAATTTTATTCAGAAATTACAGCAAAGAGTAAAATTGAACTATTTATTTTGTTTGCGGCTACTTACCAATACAAAACCGCCCAAAAATAGCTCCCAATATATCCTTATCCACCTCTATCTTACCGGTTATAGACCCTAAATGATAGAGCGCTTCTTTAAGATGAACTGCAAGCATATCGCCGGATAAACCAATGCCAATCCCCTGCCCTACTGCTTGTAATGCAAGTAAAGATTGCTGCAATGCATCTTTGTGCCTAATGTTAGATATAACCACAGAAGAATCTACAATATTATTCTGAAATAATGTTGCAAGCCGATTTTGGAGATAGTCTATATTATTACCCGTCTTACCCGAAATACCAAAATGATGATAGTCGGGATATAAGGTTTGTAACTTTGTAATATCTGTATTTGCAGTAGCAATATCGGTTTTGCTATGAAGGTTAAAAACAATTTTATCTTGTAATGCTTCTTGTAGTTCATCTAAAAGATTATAATCGTTTTCGTACAGATGCAGCACCACTTTGGCTTGTAGTACTTTTTCTTTGGCACGCTGCACGCCTATTGCCTCTATTAGGTCTTCGGTATCTCTTATACCTGCCGTATCTATAAAACGAAACAAAATTCCATTTAAAGTAAAAGTTTCTTCTATTGCATCTCGTGTAGTACCTGCTATTTCAGATACAATGGCTCTTTCTTCTTGCAGCAAAGCATTGAGTAGAGTAGATTTTCCGGCATTTGGTTTTCCTATTATTGCCACCGGAATTCCATTTTTAATAGCATTGCCATACTCAAAACTCTTTATTAAATTTTGTATTTTGGATTGTAAATTTTGGATTAACTCTTTAAGTTGTGAGCGGTCGGCAAAGGCAACATCTTCATCGCTAAAATCGAGCTCTAACTCTATAAGTGCCGTAAAATTAATCAGTTGTTCTCGCAACATTGCCATTTCATTACTCACACCGCCTCGCATTTGTTTTAAAGCCAAATCGTGTGCGGCTTTATTTTCGGCAGCAATAAGGTCGGCAACAGCTTCAGCTTGCGCAAGGTCTAATTTACCATTAAGAAATGCCCTTTGCGTAAACTCCCCTGGATTGGCCAAAACCGCACCCGAAGCGATGCAGGCATCTAAAATTTGCTGTAAAACATACGGAGAACCATGTCCGCTAATTTCTACCGTTTCTTCACCTGTAAAACTTTTCGGAGCTTTGTACAAAGCCACTACTACTTCATCTATCAAATCGTTTTTACCATTAACAATACTTCCAAAATGTATGGTATGTGTTGCTTGTTTCGATAATATTTTACCTTTAAATATGGTATCGGTTATAGATATTGCATCATTTCCACTAAGGCGTACAATGCCTATTGCTCCGGTGCCGGATGCAGTGGCAATGGCTGCAATGGTTTGGTTATTTCTATTCATCTAAAGAAAAAGTAATTGTCAGTCGCACGAAGGTAAAACATTGCACGGTTTAATACCTTACAATAATTCGAGTAGGATTATATTTTTTTGTTTCGTTAATGCTATTTTTGAAATGGTTAAAATAGCTTAGCTTTACCAACTGAAAATGTAAAACACATAAATATTTACAAAAATGAAAAAAATACTTTTAATAGCATCAATCACAACACTATTATTTACAAATAAGAATTTAATGGCACAAGAAACTGAAGTCGTTTTTGCGGAAGATCAAAATCCTGAACAAAAACCAAAATTAGATCAAGAAGTGTTTAAATTTCATGAGTTGAAAGAGATTCCGGAAATGGAGTATGGAGAAAGAATGCAACCATTGCACCCCAACCCGGAATATATAGATGTAATACACAGGGGAATGCAAGAAGTAGATGTAAAAATATTTATTGGCACTTGGTGCGATGATTCTAAAAATTTATTACCTCAAATAGAAATGCTATTTTCAATGGTAGGTTTTCCTCCTGATGAATTAACACTTTACAATTTAGACAAACAAAAAAAATCGAAAAGCGGCATAGAAAAAGAATTTAAGATTAAGTTTGTACCTACTATTATCTTTATAAAAGACGGTAAAGAGCTTGGCAGAATCGTGGAACGCCCCGAAGATACATTGGATAAAGCAGTATTCGATATTCTTAAAAAACTATATCCCGAAAGCGACGAAGTAGAAACAGTAGAGTAGATTAAAATTATTAAATCGGATAAGTTTACAAATAAAGCAGTATAACATTAATAAATGAACGTACTAATAGCCGGTACAGGTATTATCTCTGCAATAGGAATGAATGTGCAAGAGAATTTAGTTTCTTTGTTACATAAAAAAACGGGAATTACAGCTGCGGATATTTTACAAACATCACATCAATTTCCTGTTGGAGAAATTAAGCACACCAATTCTGAATTAGCATCTTTAGCAGGTAATAAAGATTGGGAAAAGTTACCTCGTACAGCATTGTTGAGTATTATAGCTGCTCAAGAAGCGTGGCTACCATTAGCACCTAATAGTAGTGGTTTACGCATTGGATTTGTTTCTGCCAATACAGTTGGCGGTATGGATTTAACCGAAACTTTTTATACCGATTTTATACAAAATAGCAAGGATACAGATTATACCAAAGCCGAAAATCACGAATGTGCAAAAGTTACAGAACATACTTTAACTGCACTTGGCTTAGACTGTTACAATACAACTATAAGTACTGCTTGTTCTTCTTCCGCCAATGCTATAATGTTGGCTGCACGATTAATTAAGGCAGATATGTACGATGTTATAATTGCCGGAGGTGCCGATTCTATGTCGTTATTTACTATTAATGGGTTTAATGCATTAATGATTTTAGATAAGGAATATTGTCGTCCGTTTGACGAAAACAGGAAGGGCTTAAATCTCGGTGAAGGTGCTGCATACCTTGTATTATGTAACGAAAAGGCAGCAAAACAATTAAAGGCTAATCCCATTGCAAAAATTAGTGGGTATGCTAATGCTAACGATGCCTTTCACCAAACGGCATCTTCTCCCGATGGGAAAGGAAACCAAAAGGCAATGAACAATGCTCTTGCCATAGCAGGTTTAAGTACAGACGATATAGATTATATTAACTTACACGGCACAGGAACAGAAAATAACGACTCTTCGGAAGGTATAGCTATTCAACATTTATTTGGAGAAAATGTACCCCCTGCAAGCTCTACAAAAGCATTTACAGGGCATACTCTTGGTGCTGCCGGAGCGGTAGAAGCAGTATTTTCTTATTTAAGCATTAAAGAACAAATTACATTACCACATTTGCGATTAGAAACACCGATGAGTAATATAAATTGGCAACCAACTACAGAATTATTACAGCAAGAAATAAAGCACGTATTATCTAATTCTTTTGGCTTTGGAGGAAATTGCTCATCATTAGTTATTTCTAAAGTTTAGCGGAATTGCAGAATAAAGACGTTAATTAATTTTTGTACAATTTACATATCATCATCTAATCAACCCTATCTATAAATCATCAAATATATTAACATTGGAAATCCATAACGCAACATATCTTATTAGCAGTCCTGAAGTGGCTAAATGCCCGCAGCCAGACAGACCGGAGTTTGCATTTATAGGCAGGTCTAATGTGGGCAAGTCTTCGCTCATTAACTTATTAACCAACCAAAATTCTTTAGCAAAAGTATCTTCGAGTCCCGGTAAGACACAATTAATAAATCATTTTGTGATAAATCAAAACAAAAGCGGCGAAGTAGGCAGTAGCTGGTATTTAGTAGATTTGCCCGGATATGGATATGCCAAACGCTCCAAATCGCAACGTGTTCAATGGGAAAAAATGATAGAAGGTTACTTTAAAGAAAGAGAAAACCTAATGACTATTTTTGTACTAATAGACAGCCGCCTTACACCACAAAAAATAGACTTAGAATTTCTGGCAAAATTAGGCGAATGGGGAGTGCCGTTTAATATTGTTTTTACCAAAGCAGACAAAAATACCCAATCCGAAACGGCAAAAAATGTACGCACATTTATTAATCGTATGAAAGAAGAATGGGAGTATATTCCTGCACATTTCATTACTTCTACCATAAAAAAATCGGGGCGTAAAGCAATGTTGGAATTTATAGACGAACTAATTAAGGATTGCTAAATCATTTAAAACACTCTGCGTTTTATATATTTTTTCCATCGAGCCATAGAGTATATAACTGCACAAAACACATTTAGATAAAAACGCATAATTATACATCTCTACTGTTTCCAAAAATCGTAATAGTTAAACCATTGTTCTGGGTATTCTTTGGTTTTTTGTTCTAAGTATTGTACATAATCGCTGAGCATTGCGGTAGCACCACTTAGTCCCCTACCCTCATATATTTTGGGCGGAAAGCCGTAAAATTTATATTCGTACTTCGATGTTTTTAAAGCAAAAACAAAACATACCGGAGCTTTTAATTTGCTTGCCAATACAAATGGTCCTAATGGGAAATTAGCTTCTGCTCCTAAAAATTGGTGTGCTATAGTTCTGTTACCTTGCACAAATCTATCGGCGTGTATGCATATTAATTCGTTACGGCTGAGCGCCGCCGACATTTCGTAAATATGCGACATATCTTCTTTTACATAAATAATATTAAAGGATTTTGGTCCGGTAACTTTATCTAAATATTGCTTTATATGTGCGGCTTCGCCATCGTACATTACTATGTTAATAACAGTATTGAGCCTTTGGAGCAAATGCCCTGCAAGCTCCCAATTACCCAAATGCGCACTCACTAATATACCACCTTTACCGCCGTCGGCGAGTTCGTTTAAGTAATGCCCACCTTCTCTCGAAATGGTAAATTTATGCTGTGGTTGGGTCATCACTACCATTTTATCAATAATAGATTGCCCGAAAGCATTTATGTTTTTGCGTATCAGTTTGCGCGCTTCTTTTTTGTTGTAATGTAACTTTTGGGTATAAAAATAGTATAATACATCGGTTACCTTAGGCATAAACCAAACGTAATACAAACCCACAAATCGCAACAGAAAATATGCAGGGGTTATACCGCCTACTTTTATCAACCACACAAAGATAGAATATCCAAATTTGTTACCTTTAGATTTTCCGTCCCAGTTTTGATGTGCTTTTTCTTGTACTTCCATTATGTAGTTTGCAGCAAAAGAAAAGATTATGGCTTATGCAGTAATGGAGTTATCCAATCTTTGAGAGATATAATAGTAAAAATCTTTAATTGTTACCATTCCCTGAAAATCTTCTGGTTTTACTTTAAAACCAAAATTACTTTCGATAGCAACTATTAAATCTATATAATCTAAACTATCTAAATCTAACGTTTCTTTCAGTTTAGCATCAGGAGTAATGGTTTCGGGGCTTACTTCAAAATCTTCTATAAGAAAATTATTAATACGCTCCGTAATTTCTTCGTAAGTCATTTGTTGGGAAAAATTATTATGGCTGCAAAGATAATTATGTTTTTTTTAACTAAATAATATTTTTAGTGGGTGGTATTACCCAATTTACAATGAAATGGCATTTGAGATTTATCTATGTAAAAAATGCTTTACTTGAGGTCTCTTTTTGTATAAATAACGGATTATATTTTTTTGCAATTATAGTATTATACACTTTAACTTGGTAAAATAGTACTGTATGCCAAGCACTTCCCATTGTCATACCGAGCAAAGCAAGGTATCTATTTTCCCGTTCGATGTCTTGATGGTGATAACACTAATAACGGCGTGAATAATATTTTTAGTTTTAAAAAAAATTGTGTTTTTCTATGCCAAACGGTCATTGGTTTTTACTTTACATACTTTGTCGTGGTAATCTATTAGGCTTGTGGTTACATCGTATCCATACGTTAGTACGAGCTTGCAGGTTGCATATTTTTCAGAAAGTGCATTATACTCTTTTACCCAATTATCTAATTCTTCTTTTTCTATATCATTTTTATATGGAAATTTAATTTTCAATTTACTTTTTTTAATTCTAAATGGCTTTGGTGTTAGTCTTGCACGATAACAATTTTGTTTTACACACAGGTATCTATACAAATAATCTGCTCTAAAATCTTTCATAATAAGTTGAGATTCCTTGCTTTTGGGTTGAAAAGCACCATTAATAACCATAATTCGATACCCTTTGAATGTTTCGTAAACTCTAAATCCAAATTTGGAGTATTTATTTTTCTTTATAGTTGTGGTAATTTTTTGCAACATTAACTCTTTAATGCTGCTATTTTTTTTAAATATCAATTCCCAAAACGACTTCTTGTATTCATCTACATCTATAAATATTAATGACTTTGAGTTTAACACTAATGCGCCATACCTATTACGAGTTACAATATTATTATCATCAATTTTTAGAATAATCTCTTCCATAATATCCACTTCATAATCTTCATACCTTTCTTTGTTTCCTGATATTCTATCGTGGATTACTTTAAACTTTCGTTCTGCATCCTTAATGGTATCTTCGATCGACACGTTAGAACCTCCATAAGTGGAAATTGCTTGAATGTCTTTATTGTTTGGAACTTCTTTTGTATGTAGTTGCCAATATTTAAAAATTCTCATTGATAATTTAGTTGTAATTTATAATTTAAAAAAAGACGCATGCAATTCTTTTCTTATTTCGTTTAATCCATCTCTCCTTATCTGTTTTTTCATTTTATTCTTTCTATTAAAATAATAAAATGTAGTTAGTGAAAACAATGCTGCAATTAACCCGACCGGAATGTTTATTTCCATATTTATATAGTTTATTAATTGACACAAAAGGATTAATTATCCATTCCGTTTAATCCATTTACCAATATAGCACAAGCTTCTTCTATTAATTCGTTTTCGATATTAAGCGGTGGTACTATTCTAATACAATTAGGTGCAAACAAAAACCAATCAGTAAATACTCCCCTACCCTTATTTGTACCTTTATTTATGTTCAAACAAATGTGTTGTATCAAACGATTAACTGTATTGGCATCTTCTAATTCCACTGCCATCATCAAGCCTTTACTTCTTACTGCTTTTATTTTAGGGTGTCGCAATTTGCTTAAAAATAATGCTTCTTTTGCCACAACATTTATAATCAATTTTTCGTCCAACAAAACCTCAAATGCAGCTAATCCGGCAGCACAGCATAATGGATGCCCTCCAAAAGTTGTTAAATGCCCGAGTACAGGATTTTCTGCTAAGTGTTGCATTTTCTTGTGCGATGCAATAAATGCTCCCATTGGCAGTCCTCCACCTAAAGCTTTACCAAGTAGTAAAATGTCGGGGACAATACCGAAATGCTCAAAAGCCCAAAGTTTTCCGGTGCGACCAAATCCTGTTTGTATTTCGTCTAAAATTAACAGGCAACCTGTATCATCACATTTTTTCCTAAGAGCTTGCATCCACTCCAAATCCGGCACTAACACTCCGGCTTCGGCTTGTATGGGTTCTAAAATGATACAAGCTGTTTTTTCGTTTATTTGCTCTAATGAAGCAATAGAATTGTGTTGGATATGTTTAATATCCGGTAATAATGGACGAAAATTATTTCGCCAATATTCGCTGCCCATTATGCTTAAAGCACCTTGCGTAGAACCGTGATAACTATTATTGGCTGCTATTATTTCTGTTCTTCCGGTAATTCGCTTTGCTAATTTCATAGCACCTTCTACTGCCTCTGCCCCAGAATTAGTAAAATATACACAGTCGAGCGTTTCGGGTAAATGTTGTGTTAGCAGATGTGCATATTTTATTTGCGGAGTTTGTATAGTTTCGCCATATACCATTACGTGCAGATATTCATCGGCTTGTTGTTTTATGGCGGCTACCACTTTGTGATGGCAGTGCCCTATATTACACACACTAATTCCTCCTATTAAATCTATATATTCGTTTTCTTTTTCGGTAAATAGCAAGCTACCTTTTGCTTTGGATATGGGCAAAGCCATAGGCTCCATAGAGGTAGGTGCTAAATGTTTTAAGAAAAGTTGTCGTTCGTTCATTTAATAATAAAATATTTAAAAAAACAAAAGTAAGCAGGATAAAGGACAATTTGGATTAGGTATATTTGCAAATTACTATAGCCAATGTGTCGAAACAAGCTCAATCCTCTATTCACTTTGGTATAACAAAAAAAGAAAAAAAACTTTGGGTATCAATATTTACTTTTGTAGCTATAGAATAGAAGTACATTATTACCAATATCTAATATAATTTAACTATTAATTATGTCGTCTGCTCTAAGCAATAAGAAAAGATTATTTACTTCTAAGTACGAACACAACGCACTTATACATTTAATATTAGCATTAGCTGGTGGTTTTATACTATTACATAGTATAAATATTGTAATATTAGTACTTTCCGATGCTCCCGAAAAAGTGCTTTTGGAGGTTGTATTACCGCAAGTGAGTTTACAAAACTTTGAAACTTTTTTAAGCCGTCCTTGGATATTATTTACTTATCCGTGGGGGCATCAAGGATTTTGGGCATTATTAGGTAATATGTTGTGGTTATATGTTTTTGGCAGTGTACTCCAAACTTTAATTGGCTACAAAGAAATTATTCCGCTTTATTTTTTCAGCACACTAATAAGTGGTATTGTATATTTAATAGTTTCCTTTTTTTGGAAAAATATTCCCGGAAGTCCATTAATCATTGGCTCGTTTAGCGGCGTTATAGCATTTGCAGCCGCCGCATATACATTAGTACCAAAGTACAATTTTTATTGGGGCGATAGATTTGTAGTACCCATTTTACTATTGATAGCTGTATATTTAGTACTTAATCTATTTATGTTATTACCTAACAATGCCTCTCTTGGCATATTAATGATTTCGGGAGCATTGGTTGGCTTTGGATATATGAAATTATTACAAAAAGGTTATCGTCCCGGATTTTATATTTATAGATTGTTTAGTAAAGTAGAGACAAGCGTTACACCTACTTCCAAGCACAAATACATTTTAAACGAAAGAAAAAACAATGCAGATGACCCTAATTACATTGATACTCTTTTAGATAAAATAAACCAAAAAGGTATTAATTCGCTTAGCAAAGAAGAAAAAGATGCATTGTACAATGCAAGCCAAAAGTAATTATTCGCCAACTTGATAATATCCATTTTGAAATAAAAATTTGAATAAAAAGCCTTCCATATTTGTCAGACTATTTAGAAGCCTCTTGCTTATCCTTAATTTATTAGCAATAGTATGGCTTATTTTGTGTTTTATAGCGTCTAAATACGATCCGGCAGGTACGCCTACATTGCTTAGCCTTTTTAGTTTTACTTGCATATTTGCGGTTGCAGCCAATGTGTCTTGTGTAATCTTTTGGCTTTTATCTAAGAAGAAAAAAAGAGCTTTGCTTTCCATTATTGCAATGGCAATATGCTGGAGTGTGGTAAAGCCTGTTTTTGGCATAAGTATGTTTGGCAATAACATAGAAGCATTAGCAGATAATAAAGGCTTAAAGATAATGACCTGGAATGTGCATCTTTTCGATTTAGGAGAATGGACAAAAGATAAAACTACCATAGCCCGCATCTTACAATTAATAGAAGACGAAAGCCCCGATGTACTCTGTATGCAAGAGTACTTTAGAGATTATAACGACCACAAATTACCTTATACCGACATTATCCGCAAAAGTGGATACAACTACGAAGCATTCTTAGTTAACGGACAGTGGAATAAAAACCGTATGACCACAAAAGCTTACGAAGATGAAATAATAGATGTAGGCATAATGGTTTTTTCTAAATACCCAATACAAAATATAAAAAAGCACGACTTACCTAATACATCGCAAGGTATGCTAAGCGTAGATGTAGTAATAGACTCTAACAAAATTTACAATGTAAATGTAGTACACCTTACCTCTGTAAAATTTGGCGATAATGAAATGGATTATATAGACGATGTAAAAAGCAAAGGATTGGGTGCGGAAAAAAGAGATGTATCTAAAAATTTAGCCAAAAAACTGATTTATGCCTCTGCCCAAAGAGCCAATTTAGCCAACGAAATAGAGCAAATAAAACGACGCAAAAATGTACCAATGATTATATGTGGAGACTTTAACGATATGCCCGGCTCTTATGTGTACCACACTATAAAAGGCGACCTTAAAGATGCCTTTGTGTCTAAAGGTTTAGGCATTGGCAGAACTTACCGCCAAGTATTTCCTACCTTACGGATAGATTATATTTTTTATGACCCCAAAGCACTCCAATCAGAAGGCTTTAAAGTATTCGATGTGGGGCTTTCTGACCATAGCCCAATTATGGCAAATTTTACTTTAAAATAAAAAAAATACAATTGCCAACCCAATTATTTGTTTTAAGCTGTCGTCTTTAACATCAATAACAAAAAGAAAAAAATATTTTGTTAATTGAAAAAATAAATAAATCTTTACAAAAATTTTAAAATAGCAAGGCAATTATAGGAGCATATTCTACTTTAAATACGGCTTATTAAGGAATACACAAAAGGCTTTTTCAATCACCTTAGTATTTTCCGATAAGTACTGTAAAGATTTTATCAAACAAAGAAGTAGTTATATGAAAAGAAACCACCTTGTAGCACTTTCCGACCAGAGTCTCGTTACTCAATTTCAAGCAGGAGACAATAACGCTATCTCAGAATTGATATACAGATATCAATCTAATATCTATGGTTCTATTTACCTAATGGTTAAAGACAAATATTTAGCCGAAGATATTTTTCAGGATACGTTCTTAAAAATTATTGCTAACATCAGAAATGACAAATATGCTGAACAAGGAAAATTCTTACCCTGGTCTTTACGCATTGCGCATAATCTTTGCATAGACTATTTCCGTAAAGCAAAACAACAAATAAAAATTACCCTACCCGATGGTACCGATATTTTTTCTGTACTCAATATACATCAAGATGATGCCAGTAAACCATTAGAAACTAAACAAACCGAAAACAAAATAATGAAACTGTTGGATACATTACCAACAGAACAAAGAGAAGTAATAATTCTCAGAATTTTCGGCGAATTGAGTTTTAAAGAAATAGCCACAGCAACCGGCATAAGCATTAATACCGCATTAGGGCGAATGAGATACGCACTAATTAACTTGAGAAAACAAATCACCGAAAACAGTATGGTACTTAGGTAGCATTACATTACCCCCAAAAAAAATAATCCGAACAATGGCTGCAAAACTATTGTTCGGATTGCTTGTTAAGGCACTTTTATCTCCCTTATCTTATACCAATATGAAATATATTAATGTTTTAACCTATTGAGTATATTAATATCTACCGAATGTACTTTTCGATAGACCATAACAATTATAGATAATCCGATGGCTACTTCGGCAGCGGCTACCACCATTATAAAGAATACAAATATCTGTGCATCTGCCACACCCATCATTTTACTGAACGCTACCAAAAGTAAATTAACAGCATTGAGCATTAGCTCTATACACATAAATACAATAATGGCATTTCGGCGCATTAATACACCCATTACCCCAATGGAAAATAAAGCAAGACTTAGGAATAAATAATTTTGTATCGGCATTTTTATAATTTTGATTGTTGAATTATGAATTTTGAATTTTTGTTATTTCGTAAATTATATTTTTCTTACAAAGACATTAATAAACGCAAAGGTGCAAATATTTTTTTTAAAAAATTTATTGTTCTTTTAGCATTTAGCTCTCCACTAAATAAAGTTTCTCATTTTCCATACTCCTAATACAGCTTCTTTTACTATGCCTTTGCTCATTTTAGACACACCTTCTTTTCGGTCTATAAAAGTAATAGGTACTTCTTTTAGTTTAAATCCTCTTTTCCAGGTTCTGTATTTCATTTCTATTTGGAAAGCATATCCTACAAAGCGCACTTCGTCTAATGGTATTTTTTCTAACACTTCTTTTTTGTAACACACAAAACCGGCAGTACAATCTTTTACAGGCATCCACGTGATTAGCCTTGTATATACCGATGCTCCGTAAGAAATAAAGATTCGATTAAGGGGCCAATTTTTTACACTGCCACCTTTTACATATCGAGAGCCAATGGACATATCTGCTCCATTTTTACAAGCATCGTATAAGCGTAATAAATCATCGGGATTATGCGAAAAATCTGCATCCATTTCGAATATATATTCGTAGCCATTTGCTAATGCCCACTTAAACCCAAAAATATATGCAGTACCTAAACCTTGCTTTCCTTTTCTTTCACTGATAAATAACCTTTCGGGAAATTCTTGTTGTAATTGTTTTACTATTGTGGCAGTACCATCGGGGGAGCCGTCATCAACTATTTTTATATGGAAACCGCCATCTAAAGACATCACTTTACGGATTATCTTTTCGATGTTTTCTTTTTCGTTGTAGGTCGGTATAATTACTAATTTATCCAAAAAACTAATGAATATTGAAGGTTATAATTTTATTTCGTCTTGGTGTTTTTTTGTATTCTTTCTATTGTTATTATCGTTTGTTCAACATCATTTTGTTTAAAATACTCGATATTACTTGTTTGGTATGTAATGCAAAATCTGCATTCATCATCCAATCGTAATATTGCGGCTCTTTTCTAAAAACGTCTTCTACAGATTGTCCTTTATACTTTCCAAAGTTAAAGATGGGAACATTATTTTTCAAAACTATTCTTCTGGCATAATCTAAAAACTCATCGTTATTACTAAATTCGTGTAAAGCATTCATATCGTTACCTAATTCGGGATACATTTTAATCTGGGCTTCTAAAACCTCTACTGTTGCTAATATATCCGCTTCGGCACTATGGGCATTTTGTAATTCTGCATTGCAATAAAACTTATAAGCTCCGGCAAGAGTTCTTGGTTCTTTTTTGTAAAATATCTGTTGTACATCTACAAGTTTACGACTTGTAAAATCTACTTCTATATCGCATCGCAAAAACTCCTCTGCAAGTGCCGGCAAGTCGAACTTATTGGAATTATAACCGCCTAAATCGCAGTTAGCAATAAAGTTTTTTATTTCGTGAGCCACTTGCTTAAATGTAGGAGCATCTACCAAATCTTCTGCATAAATACCATGAATTTCTGATGCTTCGGCAGGTATGGGCATTTCGGGATTAATACGTTTTACATAAGTTTCTCTGCTGCTATCGGGGTGCAATTTTAGAATAGCAATTTCTACTATTCTATCTTTTGCAGGATCTACGCCTGTAGTTTCTAAATCAAAAAATGCTATGGGACGTTTTAAATTAAGAGCAGTCATTAAATATATTTGATGGTATTATTTTTCAGAATGGCGAAATTAGACAATTTATAGCAAATAACGAGTTTAGCACAATTATCTTGAAATTGACGTAATATATCATTTTATAGGCATTCGTTAAATTGTTATACATTTTTATCGAAAGGATATATATTTATTCCCAAAAAGGAAAAATGAAACCAATAGTACAAAGCAATTCTAAAAAAAACAATACTGTATTACTGATTATTGTAGCGGCTTTAGGTTATTTTGTAGATATATATGATTTAGTAATCTTTTCCATTGTTCGGGTTCAAAGTTTTAAAGACATTGGTATAATAGATGGCGAAGCTATGCGTATTAATGGCGAATATGTACTTAATATGCAAATGGGCGGTTTATTACTCGGAGGTATTCTTTGGGGAATTTTGGGCGATAAATATGGCAGGGTAAAAGTATTATTTGGCTCTATTATAATGTACTCGATTGCAAATATTGCTAATGGTTTTGTGCAAGATGTACACAGCTACGCCATTATTAGATTTATAGCAGGTGTAGGCTTAGCAGGCGAATTAGGTGCCGGTATTACTTTAGTTACCGAAAGTATGAGCAAAGAAAAAAGAGGCTATGGCACTATGATTGTAGCCACGACGGGGCTACTCGGTGCAGTGGCTGCATATTATTTTTCAGAATTATTAGAATGGCGCAACGCTTATATAGTAGGCGGTATAATGGGTTTACTATTACTCCTGCTACGAATTGGTACATTTGAATCTAAAATGTATCAACACGTGCAAGACAAAAAAATTGCAAAGGGTAATATGCTGATGTTGTTCCAAAATAAAGAAAGATTTTTGCGGTATTTATATTGTTTGCTCATAGGCTTACCCACTTGGTTTGTAGTAGGCATATTAATTACACAAGCTCCCGAAATAGGCAAAGCATTAGATGCACCTACTACCCTAAGCGCAGGCAAAGGCATACTATTTACATACATTGGCATAGCATTAGGCGATGTCATTGCAGGGTTATTAGCGCAGGTTTTCAAGTCAAGAAGATTAGTTATTTTTATTTTTCAAATTGCCACCTTAATAGTAACAGTAATGTACCTTAGAAGCAATGAGATAACAGAATCTCAGTTTCATACTATTGCTTTTGTAATGGGGTTGGCAGTGGGATATTGGGCTACATTTGTAACCATTGCAGCCGAACAGTTTGGTACTAATTTAAGGGCTACCGTTACCACTACTGCGCCCAACTTTGCGAGAGGTTCATTAATTCCAATCACATTTTTATTTGAATTTTTCGTACATCAATTCGATATAATAACGGCTGCTTTTATAGTTATAATTTTAATTTCCATTATATCTATTTTTGCCATTAGTAGGTTAAAAGAGAGTTTCAATAAAGATTTAAATTATTTAGAACACTAATTTTGTAAAAAAACGATGAGAAGGCATTTATTAAAATATCTTTGTGTTTATGAAAAAAGATGAAATCCCACAAGACGAAAGCTCCGTAAATGGCTGGACGAGAGAAA
This sequence comes from uncultured Taibaiella sp., assembly GCA_964448955.1. GTDB lineage: Bacteria > Bacteroidota > Bacteroidia > Chitinophagales > Chitinophagaceae > MKSF01. The sequence goes on from CAYUXT010000003.1 coordinate 105,929, forward strand.
TATGCTATGCCAAAAACGAAGAAGGCAAATACGAACAAGGGCACAGTACGGGCTGGAGCATTAAAAGAGATGCATTGGATAATGCTTGGGACGATATTAACGACAGAATAGAAAATGCTTTAAATCAGGTAAAAACTGCTAAAGCAAGCCCTATTTTGTATTTTATGGAATTAAAAATTATGTCGATTGGGATATTGGCTAATTATACCGGTTTTTGGAAATGGACTATAAGAAGACACTTAAACCCAAATATATTTAAGAAATTATCGGACAAAACATTACAGAAATACGCTGAAGTATTTGAAATAAGTATAGAACAACTCAAAAATTTTAAATAAGTTGCAAGACTTTAAACATTACCAATCCGCACATTGCGAAAATGGAGTAACCGTAGGATTGTTGAAACATTTTGGACTAACACAAATTACCGAACCATTAGCTTTTGGCATTGGCTCCGGTTTATTTTACATAGATATTCCTTTTCTTAAATTGCATAACGGACCTGCAATTTCTTTCAGAACATTTCCCGGAAATATTTTTAAACGAACCTGTAAGGCATTTGACATACAATTATTCCGAAAAAAATACAGTAACGAAGAAAAAGGTATGAACGATTTAGATGCATTAATCGAGCAAGGCGTTGCTGTCGGTTGTCAGGTAGGGGTTTTTCATTTACAATATTTTCCTAAAAAATATCGCTTTCACTTTAATGCACATAACCTCATAGTATATGGCAAAGAAGGAAACGACTATTACGTTTCTGACCCCATTATGGAAGAAACTACTACATTAAGTCGCCAAAGTATGCGAAGAGTTAGGTTTGCAAAAGGCATATTAGCCCCTAAAGGACAATTATACTACCCTATTTCTTACAAAGAAGAAGTTACAGAAGAAACGCTTAAAGCAGCAATTAAAAGTGGCATCAAACGTAATTGTAAAGATATGCTTCGTATTCCGGCTTGGTTTGTAGGCGTAAAAGGCATTAACCATACCGCCAAAAATATACGTAAATGGAAAGATAAATTAGGCGATAAAAAAGCTGCTTTATATTTAGGGCAAATAGTACGAATGCAAGAAGAAATAGGAACAGGTGGTGGTGGATTTCGTTATATATATGCTGCATTTTTAGAAGAAGCCGCTGCTATTACCGGCAACGACGATTTACTATTGGTTTCCGAAAAAATAACAAAAGCAGGCGATTTATGGCGTAACAGTGCAGTACAAATGGCAGGGATTTACAAAGGAAGGCTTTCTGCACAAGCAGATTACGACTTATGCGCTACTATTTTAAACGAAATTAGCAGCGTAGAAAAAGATGCTTTCTTACAATTAGACAAAATAAAATTATAACACACTATTAATATACTAATACTTATGAATAAGGTATTAACATTTAAAAAATGAGAAAAGTTTTCATAACCGGAATTGGCTCAATTACTTCTTTAGGATTAAATATAGACGAACATTTAATTAATCTTAGGAATAAAATATCCGGCATTAAAAGCGTCCGGCATTTTCAATCAATATATTCTTCCCAATTTCCTTTTGCAGAAATAAATGCAAGCGATGACACTCTAAAGCTAATGACACAATGTAACGAAAAAGAAATTACACGCACTTCGCTCATTGCCATTAAAGCATTTCAAGAAGCAATAGACAACAGCAAATTAAGCATAGAAGAAATAAGGAATTACCGAACTGCCTTTATCTCTTCCAGCACCATAGGAGGTATGTGCTACACAGATGAATTATATAGAGATGCTAACAACAAAGGCAAAGTTTCTGCTTATCATACTTCTTACGAAGGATCTAACCATACATTAATAATCGCCAAAAAATACAAATTAAAAGGCTATACAGACACCATAAACACTGCTTGCTCTTCGTCTGCAAACGCCATTATGCTAGGCACTCGTTTAATACAATCGGGACGAGCAGACAGAGCCATTGTGGGTGGTACGGATTGCTTAGCAAAATTTACGGTAAATGGCTTTAATTCCTTACGCATTCTCGATGAGCAAGCATGCCGACCCTTCGATGAACACAGAATAGGACTAACCTTAGGCGAAGGGGCTGCATACTTAGTCCTCGAGGCTGAAAATGTAATAGGCAATAAAGAAAAATATGCCGAAATAAAAGGATTCGGAAATGCAAATGATGCCTTTCACCCGTCTGCTACATCAGATAATGCACGAGGTCCGGTAAAAGCAATGAAAGAAGCTTTACAATCTGCCAATATTTTACCCGAAGAAATTAATTATATTAATGCTCACGGAACAGGCACTATTAACAACGACGAAACGGAATCTTTTGCATTCAAAACTATTTTTGGGGAAAACATACCTCCTTTTAGTTCTACGAAAGCATATACAGGTCATACCTTAGCGGCGGCTGGTGCGGTAGAGGCAATCATTAGTATTTTAAGCATCAGAAATAACGAATTATATCCAAACTTAAATTTTAAAACACCAATAAAAAAAGATGGTTTAACGCCAATTACAGATTTAATGCAAAACATAGAAATTAACCATATTATGTCCAATTCTTTTGGTTTTGGAGGAAATGGAACATCTTTAATTTTGTCGAAATGTATATAAAAGAAGTTTCCATCATATCGCCCCAAAACACTTACAATGGCGAATTTGAAAAAGGAGATTTTCAAATTCATTACAAAACTACTTTAAACGCCATAGAACCTTCATACACCGAATTTGTACCTATCAACTTATTACGAAGAATGGGTAGAGCGGTAAAAATAGGTATCGGTGCAGGAGTTCCTTTAATAAAAAAATACCCTAACATTAATGGTATAATTATAGGTACAGCAAATGGTGGATTAGAAGATTGTATAAAATTTCTAAATCAGATAGTAGATTACGAAGAAGGATTACTAACGCCTACCAATTTTGTAAACAGCACCCCAAATGCAATTGCAGGACAGTTAGCATTAATGGGAGATATTACAGGATATAACACCACCCACACCAATGGTTCTCTTGCATTCGACAATGCAGTATTAGATGCACGGTTAGTAATGGAAAACGAAACACAGCATATAGAATTACTTATTGGTGCCATAGAAGAAATTTCGGATTACAATTACAATATAGACAAACTCAACAAACACTATAAAGAAGAAAATATTACCAATGCAGAATTAATACAATCCAATACTAATGGCTCTTTATGTGGTGAAGGTGCTGCTATGTTTGTAGTGTCTAACCAATCGGAAAATGCCCTTGCCGAAATTGTTGACCAATTTCAAATTTGCTTTCCGGAAAAAGAAGAACTCTATACTTTATTAACTGATTTTCTTCAAAAAAATAAATTTCAACTCAATGACATTGACGTATTATTGTTTGGAAACTCCGGCGATGGCAGAACAGATAATTGGTACAACGACTTACAGACTAACTTATTTCCCCAAAAAAAAATAACAACCTTCAAACAATTTTGTGGCGACTACCGCACTGCAAGTGCTTTCGGCACTTATATTGCAGTAAAATTATTAGAAGGAAGTCATAACATCTTTGGGTTGGAAAAAAACAATCCCAAAACAATTTTACTCTACAATCAGTTTGAAGCAGAACGACACGGTTTTATACTACTAAAAAGTACCAATAGCTGAGTACCATCAAAATTACAAAATTCGACTACCTTTGTACATTATTTTAACAGAGAATAATGAGGAGCAAAACGCTAAAGCAAAATAAAGTCAATATTATTACACTCGGTTGTTCTAAAAACTTGGTGGATAGTGAAACACTCGGAGGACAACTACGTGCTAATGCAATGGACGTAGCGTACGAACGCGAAGATAACGACCATAATATTGTAATTGTAAATACTTGTGGCTTTATAGACAAAGCAAAAGAAGAATCTATTAATACTATATTAGAACAAGTATCGCTCAAAGAAAGCGGACAATTAGATAAAGTATATGTAACAGGCTGCCTAAGCGAAAGATACAGAGGCGATTTAAGAAAAGAAATACCCGAAGTGGACGATTGGTTTGGCACTTTAGAATTACCCTTAATACTAAAAGAACTCAACGCAGACTTCAAAAAAGAATTAATAGGAGAGCGAATGTTAAGTACGCCAAAACATTACGCATATCTCAAAATATCTGAAGGCTGTAATCGTACTTGCTCGTTTTGTGCTATACCACTAATGCGCGGCGGACACGTATCTAAAACCATAGAAGAAATAGTAACAGAAGCTAAAAACTTAGTGCGTAACGGGGTAAAAGAAATAATGCTCATTGCGCAAGAACTCACTTATTATGGTTTAGACATCTACAAAAAAAGAAGCTTAGGCGACCTACTCCGACACCTTTCGGATATAGATGGGCTAAAATGGATAAGACTACATTATGCTTATCCGTCTAAATTTCCAATGGATATATTAGACGTAATCAAAGAAAGAGATAATATCTGTAACTACTTGGATATGCCTTTGCAACATTGCAGCGACAAAATGCTCAAAGCAATGAAAAGGCAAATTACCCAACAAGAAATGAAAGACCTTATAGCACAAATCAGAGATAGAGTGCCCGAAATAGCAATTAGAACTACTTTAATTACAGGTTTCCCCGGCGAAACACAAGACGACGTAGAAGACGTAAAACAATTCTTAGAAGAAATGCAGTTTGAACGTGTAGGTATTTTCACATACTCTCACGAAGAAAACACAAGTGCTTACGAATTAACAGATAACATTCCTGCAAAAGAAAAAGAAAGAAGAGCACAAGAAATAATGGAGGTGCAGCAAGACATTTCTTATCAAAAAAACCAACAACTTATCGGTAAAGAATTAATGGTAATCGTAGATAAATTTGAAGCCGGACGCTATCTCTGTCGTACAGAATATGATAGTGTAGAAGTAGATAACGAAGTTATTTTAAAAAGCCCTATTGACCTAAACCCCGGCGATTTTGTACAAGTAAAAATTACCAAAGCATTCGACTATGATTTAGAAGCTGAGTTGGTGGTGCAATAATAATTTACCAAATATATCATTTGCATTATACTACATTACAACTACCTGTAAGTGGATATTATGTATTAACAGCCAGCGTTCAAGTAAATGCACCAACTTGTTCTCATTCTTTTAAAATTGTAGTATTAGGCTCTTCTACATCGGCAAGCGCAACTTTATAATGCAGGACGCGAAATTTTTATTTAATAGAATTATCAATAGCAATTTAATAGATAGTCTTTGTACATAACACCGGAAAATATAAGACATCGAAAACCTAAAGGAAAACCCTCTTTTGTTTTTCGGAATAAAAGCAAAATACAGTTTTCTTATTCCACTTTTGTAATGTTAGCAAATAAGCAGTTCGTCTTTTGTAATTTCTTGATTAGTATCCTTAAATTACACTTTATGAATTCCTTTTTTAATAAAAAAGTTTAAATCACTTCAATATAAAAACTGAATTTATTGGTCATCTAATTGGTGTTATAATTATAGACAAAAGCCACAAAAATACAATATAGCAAACCGGAATGTGATAGTTCAAAGTTTGTTACAACTCGAATGTATTAGTGTTTATCGTGCAACTAATCGTAAGTATCTTCAAATTCTATATCAAACTTGGTTAATTCTTTCAATATAGGTACGTATAATTCAGGAATTGTAGGAATTTTTACTCCTGCTATTTTGGAAGTATCTATTTGATTAAGAATTATTTTTTTAGCTAAAATAGCAATGGGTAAACCCACTGTTTTAGCCATTGCACTATATGTTTTATCTTCTCCTTTTACTATCATAGTACTTACAAATTTGTGCATTTCGCCTTTACGTTCGTACTCTACTTCGTGCTGCATAACTACCATATCTTTATCAAAATCGCCTAATTGCCATTTTTGTTCTAAAAGATATTGTAAAATTTGGGCAGAAGATATTTTTTCATCTATTAATATAGGTATGTTTTCAAATATCCCTAACCAATACAACAAGCTCATTGTTTTTTTATCAAATTTATATTTGGCTTGTATATCGGTCATTAAATCTCCTTCTCCGTTCAATGCACACTTTTGGGTTATCCATTGGGCATAGGTAATATTGCTTGCATCGAAAGCGTCGTCTTCATCTGTAAGATTCATTGCCAAAACTGCATTCCAACCTTTCATAAAAGAATTAGGACGCAACGTAGCCCTAAAAAAAGTGTGTGCCGACTCTAATTCGTACTTTTCGATATAAGGAATAGAGTCTCTATTGGGGTAATAGCTAAGCGTACCTAAATTGGCTATATTTACTTTTTTTTCTGACAGAAAAAGGTTTTGGTAATTGGTTTCAACTACCTTTTTATTATCTAACCATTTAGCACCGGATTTACCTGCAAGGATTATATTGCGAGGATTCCAGCTTATCTTATAACTCCACGGATTATCATCGGATTCGGGAGCTACAAGCCCTCCGCAATAACTTTTGAACGATAATATTTCCCCTGAATTTCGTTTAATACTATTCACTATATTGCTTGTAGTCATGTGGTCTATACCAGGATCTAATCCCATCTCGCACGCAAATAGTAAGCCTGCATCTTTTACTGCATCGTCCATTTTTCTCATTTCTTCAGACAAGTAAGAAGAAGTTATAAGATTCTTTTTAAACTTTAAACAATCTTCAGCTAATAATTGGTGCAAATGTGGAGGCAATAGTGAGATTACTATATCTGCTTCTTCCACTAATTTTTGTCTTTCAGGGGTATCATTAATATCTATAATAGCCGGGATAGCTTTATTAGGATAAAGTCTTGTCTTATCTATTACAGCTTTCATATCTGTATCAATAATAGTAAGCACCCAACTTTTTTTTGCATTTTTGAGCAAATAGTCAATTAAAAAAGAGGAAGATTTACCGGCTCCCGCCAAAAGAATATTATTCATAGTTATGTAAAATGATCTATTACCTGAAAAAAACAATAAGAAATGATATACAATCTTATCAGAAGTAATATAAAATGTAATTTTGCTACAAGTACTGTAAAAATGCAATTTACATTTATTAGAAATACACAAATTTTACAACTTATATATTAATATGAAGGAGCTAAGATACACAAATTTTCAGGTTAAATAAACTAAGTTTTAATTTTGTTTAAAAATTCATAGATAAAAAATGATATTTTCCTCCAAAATAATAGAAGATGCGGTAAATAGTTTTAGCAAAATTCCGGGCATCGGAAGAAAGACTGCTCTTCGAATGGTGCTACATTTATTACAATCCGGTAGCGAAGAAATGCAACAGTTAGAAAGCGTAATTGAAAATCTAAGAAGTAACATCTATTATTGTAAAGAATGCAACAATATTGCCGACAAAGAATTATGCAGTATTTGTACCGATAATTATCGCGACCAAAGTATAATATGTATTGTAGAAAATATAAGAGATATTGTTTCTATAGAAAGCACTAAACAATTTAATGGCATTTACCATGTTTTGGGTTCATTGTTGTCACCATTAGAAGGAGTAGGTCCGGAACAATTATTTTTAGAAACACTTAAAGAACGCATATTAAAAAACGAAACAAAAGAAATAATATTAGCACTGAGTTCTAATATTGAAGGTGATACTACATCTTATTATATAACTAAGTTGCTTAAAAATGAACCCATAGCAATTAGCAGCTTAGCAAGAGGTGTAGCATTTGGCAGCGAATTAGAATATACAGACGAATTAACACTATCGAGAGCTATTAGCAAAAGACTACCAATTGACATATACTTAAAAACAGATAGTTAAGAGAAAAAAAAATTGTTTTTTAATGAAAAAATAATCTACCTTTGTCATCAAACAAAACTATTCAGAAATAAAAAAAAGATTATGAAAAAAGTATTTACTACATTAGCGTTGGCTACAGCAGTTGTAATGACAGCGCAAGCACAGAGAACTACCAAAGTTAAAGCTGTATTAATTGCCCCTACTCCAGATTATACCATTCCTTGTGACGATTCTTTTATGGTTGAGTTTGTATTTATCAATGAAGGTCCTGAAGTTGTATTAGGCACCGACACGTTATTTTACATGACACCATTTACAGCAGATGGTAGAGTTCACTTATCTTCGCATGACGATCTTCCTGTGGCGGTTGGGGATACTATATCACACGTAAGAAATTACATTAGTGTAGATGGAATTGGGACGGAAGCTTTCAAAAAGCTTCAACGTATGGGACCATCTGGTGGTGGAGATTGGATTTTTGCTCCATTCACTGACGGAGAATATATATTAGGGGTTCAGGCAACATATGGTTTTTTCAATCAAGCTACCGCTCCTGCTAATGCACTTTATGTAGATACAGCTGCAGGTGGATATGCTCAATTTGTAAGAGCAACATACGCGTGTGAGTCAATTTCTGTAGACGAAATTACAAAACTAGAAAAACAACCATTAACAGTTTATCCTAACCCAACTTCTACAGACATCAATTTCAAATATAACTTTACATCTAATACCAATGCAAGTGTAAAAGTTACTGATGTTACTGGTCGTACAGTATTAGTACAAGATTTTGGCAAACAAACTGTAGGCGAAAGAAATTTCTCTATTAATGTTGCTACTCTTAATACAGGAATGTATTATGTAGAATTGGTTACTGATGAAGCAAGAGCTATCAGCAAATTTAATGTAACTAAATAAGTTATTAAAACTCTATAAAAAGAGGCTATCTAAATATTGGATAGCCTCTTTTTTATTGTGCTAATATAGAAGTCTATAAATGCAAAAAAAATATTTTTCATTATTTTTTTTTAATTGAAAGATAATATATCTTTGTTGCAAAACTTATTAATTAAAAAATAAAAAAAAGATTATGAAAAAACTATTTACTACATTAGCGTTGGCTACAGCAACAATTTTTGCAGCTAATGCACAACGAAGCATTAATATACAAGCTATACTTGTAACACCCGAACCTGGAGATACTATTGTATTAAATAGTCCTAACTCAAGTGATTCAATTGAAATTAGATGTTTATTTGTTAATTTAGGACCAGATTCTTTTACTGCACAGGATACGATTAGATATGCTGATAATGCAACGGGAGGAGTAAGAAGTTTATATTTGACAAATGCTAGTTCTGTTATTAGAATGGGTGATACCTCTAACTACACTAGAAAAATTTTACCTACAAGCACTACTATAGATGATGGTTTAGGTACTTTTTGTGCAAGCGTAGCTCTTGCAGATAATGCAGGAAACTCAATCCCTGATCCTGATACATCTAACAATAGAAGCTGTAGCGATATTTACTGGTTAAACTATACTAGTATTGAAAAAACAACGAAAGTAGAAAACTATTCTCTTGCAGTTTATCCTAACCCAACTTCTACAGACATCAACTTTAAATATAACTTTACAACTAATACCAATGCAAGTGTAAAAGTTACTGATGTTACTGGTCGTACAGTATTAGTACAAGATTTTGGCAAACAAACTGTAGGCGAAAGAAATTTCTCTATTAATGTTGCTACTCTTAATACAGGTATGTATTATGTAGAATTAGTTACTGATGAAGCAAGAGCTATCAGCAAATTTAATGTAACTAAATAAGCTATTTAAACACACAATAAAAAAGAGGCTATCTAAATTCGATAGCCTCTTTTTTATTGTACCATTAACAAAAAGCACTTTAAATATTTGGTCTCCGGTATTTGCCATAATACAGGATGGTCGTTAGACTGAGTAGATTGCGCAATTTGTACTATTCTTTTATTTGCATCTAAAGCTGCATCTAATATGGTTTGCTTTAAATCGTTCTCTGTTATAATATTGCTATTAGATATAGTTAGCAAATACCCTCCTTTTCTTAATAATTTTAGTGCTCTTAAATTTAGTTCTTTGTATGCAGATAAGGCTTTATCTTTTTGTTTTGAATTAGTTGCAAATGGTGGAGGATTAAGGATTACTACATCGAATATTTCATTTTGTTTCTCCAATTTATGCAATTTGTCAAAAGAATTGCCTAATTCTATTTTACAATTTTCAATAAATCCATTTCGTGCTATGTTTTCTAAGGCAAGATTATAGTTATGTATATTTTCTTCTATTCCCAAAATCTGTTTAGCTCCATACTTTGCTGCATATAACATAAGCGAGCCGGTATTACCAAACACATCTAATACTTCTGCTTGATGTACTCTATTCTGGAGCAATAATTTACAATGTAACTGGTCTAAAAAATATCCGGTTTTTGTTCCATTTTCGATATCTACTTTAAATTGTAAATCGTTTTCTTTAATTAAAATTTTAGTATCAAAAGGCGGAGAAAGAAAGCCTTTTTGTAATTGTAAGCCTTCTTTTAGTCTTTGGTTTATGTCATTTCGTTCGTAGATACCCTTTGGATTATATAGTGTTTTTAAAGCATTTACTATTGCATTTTTCCAACGCTCCATACCATAAGTTGCAATTTGCATTACAAAATATTGGTCGAATTTGTCTATAATTAATCCTGGCAAATTGTCAGCTTCGCTATGTATTAATCTGTAATTGTCTGTATAGCCCAAGCGCTCTCTATAAGCTTTGGCTGCTTTAATTTTATTTAAAAAAAACACTTCCCCAATATCTTCATTAATATCTCTTGTTAAAAGCCTTATAGTAAGCTGCGAATAAGGATTGTAATATCCTTTTCCTACGAATGCACCATTAGAAGAATATACATTTACAATATCTCCTTGTCTTAAATCGCCTTCTATATCACCAATTTCATTTTTAAAAATCCAAAGATGGCCATGTGCTATACGAGTACCTATTTTTTTTCTTAAAAATACTTTAAGCATAATTTCAAATTTCTGTTATATTATACTGTAACTGTAAGCCGTTGTATATCTAATGGCTATTGAAGTGGAATTGAAGGAATATTTTGTTTGTAAAAATCTGCTTATGTGTAATTTTGGGTTAAACTTCTTTACGTAATCGAGCTACCGGAATATTAAGTAACTCTCTATATTTGGCCACTGTACGGCGTGCAATGGTGTAGCCTTTTTCTTTATAAAATTCGAGTAGCTGTTCGTCCGAAAGGGGATTTTGCTTATCTTCTTGTGCTATGAACTCTAACATTAACCTCTTGGCATCGTCGGAGCGTACTTCTTCTCCACTATCTAATACTACTGCTTCTGAAAAGAAAAATTTAAGAATAAATGTGCCGAACTCAGTTTGAACATATTTGCTATTTGCCACACGAGAAACGGTAGAAATATCCATATTAATGGTATCAGCAATATCTTTTAGTATCATTGGTTTTAGGTCTTCTACATCTCCGCTAATAAAAAAATCGTGCTGGTACACTAAAATGGCATTCATTGTGGTAAGCATAGTTTGCTGTCTTTGTTTTATCATATCGATAAACCATTTGGCGGCATCTATTTTTTGCTTTATAAAAAGTACTGCTTCTTTTTCAGCTTTGTTTTTTGTTTTTTGATTGTTATAAGATTTAAACATTTCTTTGTAATTATCCGAAATAATTAAATCGGGAGCATTACGTGCATTTAAGCTCAATTCCAACCTTCCATTGTTATTAAATACAAAAAAGTCGGGAATTACGTATTGCACATTACTCTGAACATTTGCAAGAGATGCCCCTGGCTTAGGAGTAAGTTTTAATATTACAGCAATGGCATCTTTAAGTTCTGTTTCGTTTATTTTTAGTTTTTGTCTAACTCGATCGTATTTTTTCTTAGTAAAATTTTCAAAACATTTTTGCAGTATTAATATGGCGTTTTTCACTTCATCACTTTCTGTGAGGCGATACAATTGCAAGCAAAGACACTCTTGCAAATCTTTGGCTCCTACACCCGGCGGGTCGAATTGATGCACTAATTCTAACACGCTTTTCACTTCTTTTTCTGAAGCATCTATATTGCTTTTAAATGCTAAGTCGTTGGCTATGGCTATGGGTTCTCGTCGCAGATAGCCATCATCATCTATATTGCCTATAATCTGATTAATTATTTCTCTTTCTTTCTCATTAAGCTGTAATAGGTCTGCTTGTTGATACAAATAATCAAAAAAAGTAGTTTCTATTTTTATTCCCGGAGTACTTCGGTCTTCTTCATCATCGTCGTTGGAATAATTATAAATTCCATTAGCTTCGTCTTCTGTTTGCAAATAGTCCGTAAAATCTACATTATCCGAAATGTCGTTATCGTCTGTAGAGTCTTTGTCAGTGTATATTTCCTCATAATTTTCCGATAATTGTTCTTTGTCTTTGTCTTGATATTCACTTAATTCTAAAGCCGGGTTTTGTTCTATTTCGTCTTTAATCCTATCTTCTAAAGCAGCAGTAGGCACCTGCAACAATTTCATAAAATGAATTTGTTGCGGCGACAATTTTTGCGCTAGCTTTTGTTGCTGTATTAACTTTATCATAGACCGTTTGAGTTAGCAAATTTAATTTTAATAACCGTCATAATCCAAACTTTTTTATACTTTTGAACATACATAAAGTACATTTTTTTCAATCCTATTTAATCTATGTCTATCCCAAACAATACTTTTTCAGAAGAAGAGTTGTATTATCAATTATTATTAGTTATTACCGAAAATATAGGTATAAAAACCGCAATAAAACTCATAGAACACTTTGATGTTACAACTAATATCTTTAAAGCTACAAAAAAAGAACTAAGAAAGTTGTCGTTTTTATCAGATAAACAAGTAGAATCTATACTAAATGCCGAAGTTCATTCTACACTTGTAACAAAGGAAATGAATTTTATTTCCAAAAACAATATAAATCCTTACTTTATATCGGATAGTCATTATCCGCAAAAACTTTCTCTTTGTAATGATGCTCCAATAATGATTTTTCAGAAAGGGGATATTAATTTAAACCAAAACAAAACTATAACCATAATAGGCACAAGAAATAATACACCTTATGGCGCACAAATAACAAAAGATTTTATAGAAGGGCTAAAACAAATAAAAGACATTACGGTTATTAGTGGTTTGGCTTATGGGATAGATATTTTAGCACACAAATCTGCTTTGCAACACCAAATACCAACAATTGGTGTGTTAGCACATTCCTTGGATAGAGTGTATCCGCAAGCGCACGAAGCCACAGCCAAAGAAATGATAAAAAACGGTGGAGCATTAATTACGGAATACCTTTCGGGTACAAAACCGGATAAACAAAATTTCCCTATGCGAAATAGAATTGCAGCAGGACTGTCGGACGTAACAGTAGTAATAGAAACAGATATAAAAGGAGGCTCGATGATTACAGCTAAACTTGCTGCATCGTATAATAGAGAAGTAGCTGCATTTCCGGGAAGAGCCAATGACAGCAAATCTAAAGGCTGTAATTATTTAATAGCAAATAATATAGCGCAACTTATACAATCTACCGAAGACCTATTGAATATGATGAATTGGAATAAAACACCTAAATCAAAAATAAGCCAAACACAATTATTTCATAATCTTAGCCCCGAAGAAACAAAAATATATAATGCAATCGCTGAAAACGAAGACATAGATATAGACACTCTTTTACTACAATTAAAATTAGACAATTCGGAACTTGCAGGATTACTATTACAATTAGAATTAAGTGGTGTAATACAAGCAATTCCGGGTAAAAGGTTTAGAATTGTATAATGGTTATATTGAGCATTAATCTTCTGCACCGGTATGCTGCACAATAAAATCTTCCATAATTTTATGTACTCTGTCTTTTAGTTCATCTTTATCCCTCATTCCCAAACCTTTGGTAGGTATGGGTTCTAAGAAATAAAAATATATTGTTTTTGGTCTTGCCCAAAATTTAGGTTTGTTGGGTAATATTTCTTTTGTACCTAAAATAACGCCGGGGATAATGGGCTTTTGCGCTCTTATGGCATTAATAAATGCGCCATCGTAAAATTTTTGCAAGGGCATTTTAGATTTATTTCTTGTGCCTTCGGGGTATAATGTAAGGTGTAAGCCTTGTTTAAGCGTTTGCTGCATAGCGGTAAAGCTTTCTTTACGGCTTTTTTCGTCTTTTCTATCTACAAGAATAGAGCCTGCTTTATATATAATGCCAAACAAAGGTATTGTAGCCATTTCTATTTTAGCTAAGGTTTTATTAGGGCCGGGTACCCATGGCATAGACACCGGTATATCTACCAATGAATTATGATTTACTACTACTACGTAGTTTTCTCCTTTTGCAAAATTCTCTTTTCCTTTTCTTATTACCCTACATCCCACTAATGGCATAAAAATACCCATCCAAATTCGATACGACTTATGAATGATTTTGGCACGTTTGGGTTCTTTAAATAACAAAGCAATCGATGCAGGAATAAGTACAGGTAACATAGTTAATACGAAAAACAGCATACCCAAAACAAAATAAATATGTCCTGCTATTCTTTTAAAAATGTTCATTGATATTATTGTGATTACTAAATTATTGATTACAAGTGCTGCAAATTCCGGTAACAATACAATTGGTATTTTCTACCTTATACCCTTTAGGAAGGGTAAGCGAAATGGTATCTTTAAGGCATTCTATATTGCCACATTTACTGCATTTAAAATGAAAATGGTCGTGATGATGCTTAGAGTGATTACAATTACCGGCACATAAAGCGAAATAACTTTTGCCGTCTTCTGCTACAATTTTATGTGCAATTCCGTCTTCACAAAACTTATTGAGCAAGCGGTAGATAGTTACTCTGTCTGCCTCGAGGGTCATTTGGCTTTCTATCATATCTTGGCTCATTGCTCCTATTGCATTTTCGAGCAAGGAGAGCACTTCCTGACGGGCAGGTGTATTTCTACGTTTCATTGTTTGAGACAAAAGCAATAATTATTTTTTCTGCGTACAAAATTACGATAATTTATGGTTTAGTGAGTAATCAACTAAATTTGATGGTATAAAGAAAAGATTATTTCAATAATGTTACATCTCCTTTGAGTTCGTATTTACTTCCATCGGGCAGCTTAGCTTTTAAATACCAAAAGTAAACACCAACTTCGGCTTTGCGACCATTTATAGTACCATTCCAACCTTCGTTTGGATTTGCAGTTTCATATATTTTGCTACCATATCTATTGAATACGGAGAAAGTTTCTAATTCTTCGAAACGAATATTTAAAGGCATAAATACGTCATTTATACCATCACCATTTGGCGAAAATGCATTTGGCACAAATATTTGAGGTGTATAATTTACTTCAATTTTTACAGTTGCTTTTGCCTTGCAATTATTTTCGTTGGTGCCAACTACTGTATAGATTATATCTTTTAAAGGTTTACTAACAGGATTACCAATATGCGCATTGTCTAAATAATCAGTAGGTGTCCATATCCAACTTATGGACTCGCTTTCTGTAGTTATTTGCACTTCTTCTGCATATTCTACTAAAGTATCTATGGGATAAACATATAAAAAATTAAATTCGGGATGTACTTTAATTTGAACACTTTTTTCTTGTGTACAATTTGCTTTAGGAGTAGATACTGTTACAATGCAAGTATGTGCGCCTTGCGGTCCGTAGAAATAATTGATATTATTTTTACTTTCTGCAAATCTAAAAAATGAAGCTGGAGTCCAAGAGTAATTGTAATACACTCCTTGCGGACTAACATTTACAGGTACTTTTAAAGTATCTCCAAAACATATCATTAATAAACTATCCGAAAAATTAATTTCGGGATACTGCTCCACTTCTACCATAAAACTTGCCGTAACAGGAGTACAAGTTGAAATATTAGGCAAACTAACTCCTACTGTATAATTGGTATTTTGTGTAGGAGCAGTAGTAATGCTTTTATCGAATTGTGTAATTATTAAATTTTGTGGTGTCCAGGTAGCTGTAAGTATGCTGTCATATTTGGCGGTTAGTGTGATGGTATCTCCGGCACAGGTAACATCGTGCGGAATTAACCCACATTGCGCATTACAATCACCTAAAATTGCTTAGATTGGGGCTTTGTA
>CAYUXT010000004.1:0-112006 GCA_964448955.1 uncultured Taibaiella sp.
TCGGATTGAATTTTCTGTTCGAAAATCCGCTCCTTCGCCTATACTCGGCACGTTAGCTGATATTTTTCCGAACAACCAAATGCGAGATATACGCACCTTCATTTGTTGTACCTTGTCTTTCTCGAGGAAGAAAATCCAAAAATCTTTCATTACATTTTAAGCCTTTAGTAATGAATATTTCAGATGTTCTTTCGTAAGTAAATCGACTGTCGTTAGCTATCAAATTCCAAATTTCTTTTTTCAGCCTCTGCCTTTTATTTGGATAATAAAGGCTTCTATTGCGAATAAAATTTAATAAATGTATTGGATTTTCTTTTTTAGCCATTGCAATAAAAACATCAGCTAATACACAGTTTTGTGCAATGGCGGCTGATTTGCTACTATTTTGCATTTGAATATATTTTATAGGTTACTACTACTATTGAACTTTAGTGCTGATAATCGCCACAGCACAAAGCTGTCGGCACGTTAGGAGTACCGTCAGGAAAAAGTCCTTCGTGTTCTATTTCAGCAATCATTTTATCTCCCCAATGGTTTTTCTTATAGTTCCATAAGGCATCGAACCTATCTTGGGTTATTTCTACTTTTGGATGAAATGTATTCTCATTTTCTAAAGGCTCACAAGTCATTGACTTTTTCCTTCCTAATCCTACTAATTTAAAATCCGTTTTCATAAAATTAACGCCACATAACACTGTATAAAATCAAGTGGGGTTATGTACTTATTTTGACCACTTTGGCTGCTTAGTTAGGTTTATGCAGGTCGGAACGTGTTTGCCGTTCAATCCCCACCTGCTTTTATACTTTTACAATAGCCAATACTACCGAAACCGCTTAAACTCATTGAAAGCAGATTTGATAATTTCAGCTTGTAAGGTATCCGGCAAATTTTTGAAATCTTTTGATTGATAAAATGTTGGACCTACCGAACTTTCTTCAATGTCGCCATTGACAATTTCGCCACACATAATAAATTCTGTTTCATCTTCTAAAATGACCGTGCAAACAACATCCTTTGTTATTCGCTGACAATAGGAATTTACTGTATTCATTTTGTTTCTTTTATTTCGTTAACACTATATTCCAAAATTCCTCTTACTTGCTTGTTGGTTTCCATCATTCCAGTAAGCATTGCTGTAACATCGTTAAATTCGCCACGCAAATGCCGTGTACAAGTGCCGTCCTTGCCTGCCACTAAAAAGTAATTGAAATTGTTTTCAGCCATAAAATCAATTAGCGGATTAAGTAATTCTAATAGCTCTTTGTGTTTTGTTTCTGTAATTTTTTCGAGTTCTATATTTATATTTTTAATTAGTTAATAATAAGTACTGGCTATAACATAGTATTTATGAAAAAGGGGCGGAAGTACGTCCTTCAACTGAATTACACCATTGAACTTCCGTTCTATGCCCGAACATTTGGTTTTCAAATTCCCCTTCTTCATAAATACTTTTTCCGTTAGCGTAGCACATCGCAACACTTTTTATTCCACCTTGCAGTCCCTGTTAGGTTGTCATCAGGAATAACTAAATATGAATACTGCGTTTCTTCAATGAAAGTTCCATCAAATGTTTCATCTACATCTTTTGGATAAAATCTAACCCTAACAGCAGGCACAGAAAGACTGCTGCTAACATCGGTTTGCTGTCCATTTGGGCTGACAGTCATAGCCTCATCTTTTGTACTCATTTGGACTTTAGTTTTTATAATGAACAATAGTTTTTCAAATTTCCAAACGGCAGCAAGCCGTCCAACGTTAGCAGAAATCCTACAACCAAACGCAGTCCTTCCAATAGATTATTTTACCTTTAAAATCTTCATTGAAAAATTTAAAGAAATCCAATCTATCACTAAATCCGTCACTTACGGCTAAATAATGTAATTGGTCGATATTGACAACTTGACCGTCAATGTAAACATCACAATATCTTACATTCTCTAAATCGTCCATCGGATTTGTGTATAAATTTGGGTTGTTGGGTTTCCACCAATGGAATTCTATTTCTTTTATTTCGCTTACATACCCATAACCAAATGGTCTTGGTGGTACTTTAGCTCTAATATTTCTCGGATTACCCAGCCAAAAATGAATTTTAGTTCCTACTTTCCAGCGGTTGCCTTTGTCGGCTCGAATTGTGTGAATTTTTACTTCGTCTTTTATAAGACTTTCAAATTTTGGTTTTGAAAATGTTAGTAACATAATATTTTGATTTTTAAATTAAACTTCTGATTTAGGACTTCCGATAACAAGTGCTTGAACGGCAATCGGGCGGAAAGTTATAAGATTGAAAATTCGTTCGAAAAATGCCCGACTGCGTCAAGCACCCCAACGTTAGTCAGAATGGCTACTGCAACGCCCATAAAAAACTGTCGTGAAACTTACCTTTCATTAAACTTGCCTCAATCACCATACGGCATACTAAATCATTGTATCCTCCTTTTCTTGCCATACATTTAGCAACATAAGCCATATCTTCAAAGATGTTATCGTTATCGCTTGGTGGGCAAACTACACCGCCTTGCATTTTACATTTAAAACTTCTATAAACATCTTCCTTATTAAACATCGCTAATGCTGTGCCTTGCGGGTTAAGAACTAACACACCTCCATCGCTATCAAATTCCATTACACGACAAGTTTTTCCAATAAATTCATTTGGATTTTTTGCACCTTTACAAGTAGTGGCGTTTCTGTTTATGTCTGCAAATCCTACTATATCCATTTTCTTGTTTTTACGCCCGCCACTTCTGCTAACAAAGTGTTGGCAATAGGCGGGCTGAATTAATACTATTTTACTTTTGTTCGTTTATTGAGCTTTCGTGCTATTATGTGGCATTGGTGCGTTTAATCCGCCCATCTCCAACACTCGGAACGTTATCTGCTACGCTGTGGGATAGCTTCAACACTCGGAAAGTGATGCCAATAAGTAACATCATAATCATCGTCAAATTCAGCATCCCCATCAATCTGACCGTTACAATTTGCCCAGAAAAAGCCACGTTCATCATCATCATCGCTTAGGTTGTAGCAATAGCACATTACCATCAACTGACCTCCGCAAATTGCGAGAACATTTTTTGAATAATTTTGATCTTCAATTAATTCGGGTTGTTCGATTTCAGCATCTATCCATCCACTTTGTTGCTCAATAAATTGCATCGCATATTCATCCATAGCGTTGTAAATAAGAGGCTTTTCTTCAGCGTCTAAAAAATCAAACCTTGTTTCTCCACAATATTTTACGCTCATTGCTTCCTTCAATATTTGTCTTTTGTTTTTCATTCTAACTTTAATAACCCTTAATTAGCACAGCATATAACAGGGTATTGCTAATATACTGGAGACGTGCATTACTCGTCCTTCGTCCTTAATAATGCTTTTTAGCTTTGGATTAAATGCTGAACTTTTGTACCTTGAAATCAGCAATACCTAATCCGTTACTCTTTGCATTTATAAAATGCTTCCTCTTCTGACTTGTGAACGATAAGGGGACGACAACAATCACGACTTATAGGCTTTCCGTGAATGCAATAAGCCTGCTCCCCAAGTCTAATTGTTTTTAAATTCTTATATCTATTGGGAATATCGACACCTTTAACCCATTGCTCATTTCCACTCGTATTACCCATCCATATTTCACCGGGATTTAATTCGTGATGGCAAGAAGTATGCTTATGAGCATCTTTGATAAAGTTGTTATTGGTTATCCATTCGCAACCTGGTCTTGCAATTTCGTTACACATAGCCGTCAAATTTTTAATGATATACAATATTCATTCCTAAGCGTTGCGCTATGTCCCTTTCGAGGCGTGCGCCGTTGCTGTCTTGCCAATTGGGGAGCAAGTGTAGCTCATCGCACTGTACTAATGCAGCGATGCATATACGCATTGCTTTATTCCACTCCATGCCGTCTTCTACTAAATCTAACGGCACTACAGTATCGTAGCCTTCTTCCTGTAGCTTTTTCTGTACTGTGCCGAAATGATGTGTTGCCTCGTGGCGCGGTAATCCCGTAACCTTACCGCCGATGTATGCTTTTTTCATTTTATGTTTTTAAAGATTAATAAATATTTAGTGTTTTCCTTCTTTTGCAGATGCTATTATGATGCACCAAGCTTTTGATTTGTTGTCAAGCTTTGTTGGCTCTTTAGCTACTCTAAAAAGATAATTATTGCCAACAAGTCCTGAAGTGTCTAATATTTAGTAGTTAATCCACAATAACAGCAAGACTCTAACGGACCTAAACGGCTAAAGTTATGCTCGCATTTTTCTTCCATTACCTCTATATACTTTTGTAATGTATGTATCTTTTTCTGCAAATCTTTTATGTTTTGCTTCGCGTTTTGGATAGACCTAATCTCTATTTCTGTTAATGCCATTGTTCTGTTATTTAATATGAAAACTATACTAACCTGCTATTACCGGTTATTCTATAAATTTTTAAAACCTCTCTAAAGAGTTCGGCGGTATAGCTACCCTCCCATTTAAGAGAGAAAATGCCATTCTGAAAATAAATAGTACCCTTCCTCCCTAATCTATCTACTACCGTATCATATTCAAATAATGGCTCATTATCAACCATAAACCCCGAATATAGACACTGGCTGTTCTTTTTTACGGTAGTTCGCCTACCGGTATCTATATTAAATATTCTCGGCGTTTCCGGGTGTGGTACAAAGTAACCTATTACCCACTTTTTCCCGTCTTCCGTAAGGGCTTTGCTTGCTGCTTTGTTTAGTTTTTCCATATAATTGTATTTAAAATCATAATTGAGCGTTGATCTATCCTACCAAGCTGTCTATATAACTGTCAGGGTCGTGCCCCTCCGGTAATATAGCTATCTCTACCTTTATGTCGTAGTGCAGCAAGGCATTAATATCCTTTTCGGCTGCAAGCATACCCGCATTATCGCCATCTCGCAGCAGCACCACGTGGTTGCAGTATCTCTTTATTAATTTTATTTGGTCGGCGGTAAGAGCCGTGCCGCAAGTACATACCACATTCCCTATATCGTGGGTATCCATCTTAATCACATCTAAGTACCCTTCTGTAAGGTATAACCACCCCTGCTGCCGTATCTCTGTCGATGCTCTGTGCAAGTTGTAGAGCATAGTGCCTTTATTGTAGCTTGCGTTTTCTGGTGGGTTAATATATTTAGGTTTATCCTCTCCTAATGCCCTGCCCGCAAAGCCAACCAAAGAGCCGTTTTTATCATAAATCGGAAATATAATCCTGTTCCGGTAAGTGTCGTAAGTATTGTTATTTTTTGTGTTACAAAGCCCAAGCTCTGTAGCTTGCTGCACCCAGCCATTCTCTATTAGAGTACCCGATATGTTCTTAAACTCATCGGGAGCAAAACCTAATTTCCACGTTTCCACTACTTCCGGTGTTATGTTGCGCTTCCGCAAATAGCTCCATACCGCACTGTCTTTTGATTGGACATTAAAAAGGTTCCGATGATACACCCCTAAAGCATACTCTAATATTCGCTTTTTTACATTCTCCTTTTCTTTATAGGCTGCTACTTCTTCTTTGTTGTAAGTGCCGTCATATTCTATCTCTATTCTATAATGAGTCGCCAGGTATTCTATTGCCTCAATAAAGGTTATCTTCTGTAGCTCCATTAAGAATTTAATGGTATCCCCACTGGCACCACAGCCAAAGCATTTGTATATTCCCTTTGCAGGGGTAATAGTAAAAGACGGAGTTTTCTCATTATGAAAAGGGCAGCACCCCTCCATTGTCTTACCTCGTTTGTCTTTCATCGAAACAAACAAAGGAACAATATCTGCAATGTTTGCAGCATCTTTTACTTTATCTATGCTTATCTGGCTAACCATTCTTCAATTGATGTTTGCTTTATATTTTCTTTTTTCGGTCTTTGATCCGGATTATGCTTATATACTTCTTCTATTAGCGCATCTACCTTGCTTTCTAATAACTCGGCACTATTGCCGTATTTGTGCCTATCTAAGCTATTGGTAGCCTTATCTCTTTTGCATTGCATTTTTCTCATAACATATACAGCCTGTACAAAAGCCCACTGTTTTTTCATTGCATTATCGCTAATCTGCTGCATTGTCTTTAAGTTTTTAGCCTAACAAAACTTTTTAAAAAAATGCCTACTCTTACCCGGTAGGCTTAGGGGTTTGAACCACTTAACATTAACCTCACAAACCTTCTTTGGTATAATGTCGGATTAGTTTAGAGCTTGAAATAAACTATCCTCTTTCGAGCCTTCAAGGGCTTGGGCTACGGACATAATGTAGCCCCTTCTTTGGTGTTGTGGCAGGTGCAGGACTCGAACCTGCAAGAGGGTTTCCATTTCTTGTTCCTCCTCACATACACAAGTGCGACTTGTAATCGGTTGCGTTTGCCAGTTCCGCCAACCTGCCTTTACTTCAACACACTATCGTCATTTCGCTTAATCAATAGCCACATCTTACAAGCCCATAAGAATAATCTCCACGCCACAAATGCAGCCATTGCTAATAATAGGTATATGGATAGTGTATTCATAAGTATAAATTTTTATTAATGTTTATTCAACTATGCCTGCCAACAGGGCTTCTCTTCAAATGTATCGCTATTGTCCTCTTTGTAAAACATTCGCACATTGCTTGTTTTTGGATAATCTGTATTATTAGAAAAACACCCAAATTGCAATATCCCATTATCATTAATAAACGCATTGGTTACATTCCCCCCTCTTAGATTACATATGGAAATTTTATGGTCTTTGGGATAGGATTTTAATTTTTTAAGTAAATCTTCTTGTGTTACTTCAATCCATTTAATTTGAAATTGCTCCTTTTGTAATTCTAAAAGTTCTAAAGATTTCAAATCTATTTCTGCTTTTTTCAATTTAATTTCTGCCAAATATTTACATTTATCCATTTCCCAAAATTTAAAATTTAATGGTATCTATTTGTTTGTCTTTTAAACTTTCTGTCTGCCTTTGGTTTTTAGGCGTAAAGTGATAGAACTTCGCTCTTGTTGGTGGATATGCTAACATATGACGGGCTATTTCTTTTGTAATCATAATTTATTAAGTTTTCACTTGCAGTGTTCAAGACCTGCAAGCCTCTTTTATTTTGTTATTTATCATACCTACCGGTATGTACTTTAATTGTATTAATTTTATTAACAAATAGCCCAAAGCCTCTGTTACATCTTCTCCTATTTTACTGTGCTCACAAGAAAACATAGCGCAGCTTGCCTTATACATATTACCCTCCCTAATTACCTGAACGTCGGGCACTAAATCCATTAACTCAGCAGCCGTAAAGCAAGCCACATATCTATATAGAGTTAAATTATTAGGAACAGCATTAGGCGCATATACCCTATAAGGGTCGCCTATGCCTACAAGCTCGAAATTTGTACCGCCATGCACATATCGCCACTGCTCCCCTTCTTCCTTTACCACCCCAAGTTTTTGCAGCAAAAAACACAATCCCGGATGTAAATAGTTACATTTTGTCATTATCTATAAGTTTAATGTCCAATAATCTTTCGTGCTCCTTATCTATGAAGGACAGTATTTTGCGCACTATCTTCTCTTTCCCTTTCCCCTCATTTATTATTCTATATACAGTACGATAATTGTACTCCGTACCTCTATATATAGCCTTATAACCTCCATGCGCCTCTGCATATTCTTTAATTTTAGTTAAAGATTGAGAACCGACAATAATTGTGCGCCCCATATTACTTTTTCTTCTTACTTTTGCAGGTAAAGTCATTTATTTATTAGTTTTTGTTACCTTTTTTATCATTCTTTTAGCAAAAGTAATACAAAATGTAACAATAACAAACAAAATGGTACAAAATATAACATATATTTTATTATTATGAATAACACAGACATTATCAATGAATTAAAAACGGCTCTTAATATCAAAACGGATAACGATCTCGCAGATAGTTTAGGTATTTCACACTCTACCGTCTCCGCATGGAAAAAACGTGGTACCATTAATTGCCACCTTGTCCTTTCTAAGTTCCCTATAGTAAATGGGCATTTCCTCCTCACCGGTAAAGGCAAGCCTATACTCGACGAATACGGATACCGCCAACCCAAAGAGCCTCCTTTAGAGTATAGCGCAAGTCAAGCCCAATCTGTATTAGAAGACAAAGTAGTGCTACTCGAAAGAATTATTTCTGACAAGGATAAAATAATAGAATTACAATCTAACCAATTGCAATCATGCCACAAGAAGTAACCGCTAAGGCTATAAGATTAATAAGAAAAGCTAATAAATTATCCCAAAAAGAATTAGCGGAAATCCTTACGTGCAGTGTAGAATCTGTAAGCCTGTACGAAAGGGGGATTGTTGCAATTCCTAACATCAAGAGAAAAAAATTGTTGCAATACTTCGGGCTTTCCCCCAAAGATTTTGATGATAATGGAAACATTGTCGATAAATGCCTAAACAATGTTACAAATAATAACATTAATTCCAATCATTCTATAAATAATATATTAGCCGAAAAGGATAAAAGAATTGCAGAACTTACCCACCAAATTGCCACGCTCGAAAAAATTATATTAAATTTTAATCAAAAATAATTCAGCTTCTTTCGATGCTCCTATATGCTCCCGTGCCTCTTTAAGTAGATATACGCCATTACCCACCCGCACTTTTACATTCTTTAAACTGTCTATATCTATCGGGTAATCTTTCATTGTTACCTTTACTAAATCCGCGTTGTCTTGCATCTGTAACCACCGAAGCCTAAATTCATTAACTAACCCCTCATTAGCCGTAAGCGATAGGCTAAAGCTGCTCAACTTAGCTCCAGCACTGTTGTAATTATGCGTAAAGCTAACAGGTACATTGTAACTGCCGTTATGTATCATTTTAATAAAAAACATACGTACTCCAAACGCATTATCTACATAGCCCTTAGTATTTGTCATATAACTACCAAGTGCATTTACACCACACCGGTGTAGCGTAAAGTTTGCCGAAGCATTGCTATATACATGCTGCATTAGCGGCGTTATCGGAAAGTGGATAGCATTATGCTCACTATTGCGTATGTATGAGTGCTGCCCCTCCGAATGGTATATCCAACGGCTCCACTCACTATCCCAACTGTAAAAGTAATTTTCGTTAGCTACGTATGCAAGCTCGCCTTGCACCTGTGTTGGCGATAAACTTAAACTCGTAAGCTCTGTATAAGATTTTACACTTGCACGCACCTTGCTATCGCTAATACCAGGTGCTTTCTCGCTCGGCATCGTGTCTATCGAATCCCACTCCCAACTTATCTCTAAACCCGACTCCTCTGGCAGGTACTTCTCCTGCTCGTAATCGTCGGTAATATATTCGCTTATATCTATAACATTAGCAGAGGCTAATAATTGGTTGTAAGATATTAAACTAAAATGCTTGCTCCCTAAGGTACTAACCGGTACTAACCCAAATTGCTTGCATACAGCTATAATAAAATCACTAACCCCCATATCGGGTGCGTGGCTCTTGAGCTCTATACTTCTGTTAATATCTACTCCGCTTGCATTCTTTACTTCTATACTCCGGTTATTGTATAGATATATTGCGTTAAAATCCGCATTGCTAAAGATACTTCCATCTACCGTATAGCCCACAGACGTAAAGCAGCACCTAAGTACGTGGCTCAGTTGCAAAAATGGTACAGTATGTCTGTGCCATTGGTTTGCGGTAGTAAAGCTCCACGAACCACCCGAGTGGGTTATATGGTTCATTATATCATTATGCAATGCATCTTTACTGCCGTCATAATCACTACGGGTAGTGTCTATATAGTTGGGGTTATATACTTCCGCAAAGGCAATATATGGGTACTTTTTAATTGTTCCTTTCATTACATCGGTAGCAAATGCTGCACTCGTTCCGGTAAATATTATATTCTCGCCAAGTGCAAGGTCTTTTAGGCGTTTTCCCGATATGCGCCGCCCAAACCCACTTTCGGCTCCCGTTATGTTGATATGGTAAGTTCCCTGTGTTTTATTACCTGTATATCTAAGTAGGTTAATTTGTACACTGCTTTTAACTATATCGCCTTTGTACTTTATATCGCCTGTATATTTTATGCGCTTCCAATTCGAATCCAACGAATTGTAATGACCAAATATTTTATTACTGCTGTCGCTATTAGCTACTTCTAATGGAAAGCTAAAAGTACCCTCTTCCATATCTTCATCAAAAAACGGAGATACCGTAGTAATGTCTATTCCTTCTACCCAAAGGCTGCTCTTTTGCTCATTATGTAAACTAATTTCTATCATAAAATAAAATAGCTGCTATCTGGTACTAATGTGTATTTAAATTTCTGATGTGCGTTTTCAGGGTTCGCCCTAAAATATCGCTCTTTATCCCATTTTTGTATTAAGTGAGAAACTCCCTTAATATTAGTAACGCTTAATTCCGTGTCATTTACTACATCCCAATTAAATTCTACATCAAGAACTTCCATTAGTACTTTTACGGTCAAGCTGCGCCCTGTTACGTCAAGAGGCGACTTGCCGAGTGCATCTGAGAAAAACTCTAAGGCAAAATCGCAAAGAATATCGCGCCAACCTGGCTGGTTAACATCATCTAATATTTCCTCCGAATCAGGCACTTCAGACAGTCTTACATATATATTACCCTCATACGGCGCATTGCCCTCCCCCTCCACATTTACATACATCTTCGCAAAGCTCTGTGCATTTGCAGCATTGGTGCTTATCCAGTAAGAAGCTACCGAAAAATCAAACACATCAAGACCCCTAAACCCTGCCGAAGGTGGCGTATAGCTTACTGTAGTCTTATTATTAGGTGGTGTTCCGCTCTGTGCCGTTACTATTATACCGCCTGCACTGCCATAAGCAGGGCTGCCAATCTCGTAAGCATTTAAGTATATATTACTATTCGGGTGGCTGCTCCGAGAGAGCATATCATCACTCCCATTATCAAATAAAAGAGCACGTGAGCCACTTCCTACATAAGTAGTAGCGTATAGGTTACCTGCCGTTGGTGCCGCATGCTGCCATATAGTTATACCATATTCCGCACTCCAAGGTCCGTAACTCTCCGCGCCCCAGTCATCTTTACAGATAACTCGCCCCCAAAATCTTATCCACTTCTTACTCGTATCATTATTATTCTGAGGTATTAAGGCAGACACATTAACGCCAACTGTTCCTTTATTTCCTTCTACTAATAGCGTATGTAGCGCATCATTAACAGTATTAGGAAAACCAAGGTCGGTATAGCGTATCTCTGCCTTAAAATAGCCGTCCGGTAATTGCCATAGTACAGTAGCCACATTACCCGAACGCTGTGTTACTAATATAAAATCCATTGCAGGGCAGCTATCGTATTCCTCTACCGTTGGCGTATAATTCCGCTCATCGGTGCTATCCTCCCAATTCAACGTCATGCTGTAGAGCATATCCTCGTTACCGTAAATCCGAACCTCATCCATCTTTATTGTTATAGCCCTTAAAGAACTATGCTCTTTAATCCGCTCCCAAGCGGTATTAGCATTCAATAAATCACGCAATCGCTCTAAATGAGGCAAGGGCAAAAATCCCGTATCTCCTTTCACCTGCTCCCGCTCCCTGCTATTGTAATAGCGGTTGTCTGCCGTCATTACATTCTTACTACTAAAGGTTTGTGTATTATATTGACTTATATTACTACGCTCATACTCCACAGATATTTCTATGCTCGCCTTTATCTCTTGAGCCTCAAATCCCCCAATGCTATTATAATAATACAATGTACGCACATTGTAGTACGTCCGGTAATCGTACACATACTTAATCTTACTTTCTTCTATCCACGCACTCGTATTTTTGTCCATTACCTCCACTATCGTCTCAAAGCTTACAGCCGTCTTGCCTATTATCTTCTTAGCTGCAAATCCTCCATTCTCCCACCCGCTCGCAATATGGATAATATGGTACTTAAAGTACGGTCCCTCGCCCATATATGCATACAAACCCCAATTCCATATAGTGCTACTGTTATCTGAGTAGTGTATAACACGCCTTACCCTCCTCACGTTTATCTCACTCGGAAAGTATTTAATCATACAGCTCATTACCCTGTTAGTTGTAGGCAGACTCTGCTCTTCGTCGTAGCTAAAGTGTAGTGGTTGCGTGCTGCTTAGTAGCTTATCCCAAAAGGGCTTCTGTACATTAAATTCTTTCTTCAATCCTCCCTTTACCACAAAGTAATTCAATTGGTCGTAGTATATCAATAGCTGTCCCAAATCATTGATTAATCTCGCTCGGAAATATATACGACAACTCTGCTTAGCCGCAAGCTGAGAACGATTACCGGATATATCCGGAGTGTCATACGATAAGTAATTATCTACAATAGAAGATACATCTATTTCGCACATACCACTACTATCTAACGAAAGTGTCCGTTCCACCTCCTTAAAAAAACCAGAATAAGCTCCTTCTTCTACACTAAATGTTACCACCAATTTACTGTTAAGCTCTACATCATTTTGGTTATATCCATCTATAATAAATCCGAACACTATCGGATTCCGCGAAAAATTAACCTCATTGGGCTTCTTTGTAAGTTTAATTGCCTTCTCCATTCGTTAATGCTGCTTTTAATCTGTGTATTGTTTCTTCCGTAAATCCAAATGCTAAATCTCCTATAAGCCCATTGAGTTTGCCATATACTACGGGGCTATATATCTTTTTCGGTTTGCGAATCTTATCTTTCTTACTATATGCTCCCATAAATCCCGCCATTTCTTCTATCCCCGCCAAAGGATGCGATTTACCTACTCCCATATCTATAAATCTACCCCACTCCGCAAACGATAATTTGCCCTCTCCCTCCGCATATTGCTGATATACATCATAACTTATAGAGTGTAGTAAGCGCAAGCTATCCTTCGCGTCGAATTTATCTATTCGCTTGCGCATTGCAGATATTACCTCTGTCATATAATCCCGCAATGCCTCTTGTATAAATTGTAGCTTTAGCTCCTGCATAGTTCAACGTAATGCTCCACCCCCACTTTTCGGGGGCTTATGGTTTCCGTTATTTTTCAAATTCTCATTTATTTTCTCAAAAATGCCGATTAGCATTTTACGAATTGTCAATATTAACATACTCACAAAATCGACATTTTTTATCTTCTTCTTTGTTTTTATCGTGTAGGCATTGCCCATTATAGATATGCCCTCTGCTACTATTAACAGCTTAATGGCTATATCCGCAAGTATAATAAAATTGATGTATCCCAACCCTTTACTAATAAGAGCCAAAGTAAATGGAACAATAAGATACAAGCATTTAGAACACACCCCCCAAAATAGTGATGACACGCTAAAGTCATCATCTTTATCTCTTAGCCTTATAGCCTTTAATGCTCCTAATACAGTGTCTATTATCATAAGATAAACAAGTATCTTAGTAAGGTCTATGTCTATATTTAAGAATATAAACATTCCATAAATTAAAGTCTTAATTTGATTGCCGTAATCGGCAAGGAATTGAATAATATGCTTAATCATAACCCTCTACTGCTTTTAATTCACGATATAATTTTTGGGTTTGCGCCTTAGCCTCGAAGTAATCTATACTGCCGTCTGTTAGCTCTTGCAATATCTTAGCTGCTAATGCACTCAAAAGATTAGTACGATTATCCTTACTATCTTTATAATCATTAATAAGTCGAATAAGAAGATGCATTATCTCGTCTGCCGTAATATTTTTGCTACTATTAGACACCTTGCCGTGCTGCCGTAACAGCTGCTCCGATATAATCGGTAATACCTTTCTTATTTTAGCAAGTATTACATCATCTACCTTTGTCTTAGTAAGTGCCGTAATTAAGTCAAGTGCAGGATTATCCGCTACTTTCTTAATAGCATTAACTATATCAATTGCTGCTATTGCTAATTTGTTTCGGCTTTCTTTGCCAAATATCCTTTTAAAAAACTGAAATACCTTTTTCATATTAAAAGTCTTTTACTAAGTTAAATATTATCGGTGCAAGTGCCTCACAGTATGCGCCATTGTAATGTATATTATCGCCTACGTGTGTCCACGTTAGCCCGTCCGGATTAATAAAGTAAGTGTCCTTGTCTTCGTTCGCCGCCTTTACCTGTGCGTCCCTTATGGTCCTGTTGTAATAGTTTTGGTCTTTGTGCATACCCACTATTACAAATTTCAGTGTTGGCAGCCCAGCCACGCCACGAATAAATGATATAAAATTCTTTAGATTCTGATAGTAGGCGTTTCTGTCTGCTTCAAGAATGCTGTCTTGCTCGCCTTGTATCCATACTACACATCTGTACCTTACATTCGGGTGCGCTGCTATATTTTCTCTAATCTCCTTTGCTGCAAGGTTAGAGTGGCTGCTAAGGTTTATACTTGCAGGGTTCCAGTGTGCTAAATTATTAAGCCCGGTACTGCCCGCAGCTCTAAAGTACGCCCTTACATTCTTGCCATCAGTTTCCAATCTGGTAATTAAGCTCCACCATACACCCCAGGTACCACTTACGTTATATGTTACATAAGCCTGTGTCCCGGTGTTGTAGTTACGGGCATTGGTTAGGGTAGTAGGCAGCGAGTAAGTAGCAAGTTCGCCGTTAGGCACGGAGCCCACCATATTGCTCTGCCCCATAAGCATAATGCCATATTGAGTATTAGTTGCTGTATTATTTCTTCTATCCCAATTACGCCCCGCATTAAAAAATTTATCAGCTTCTATAGCGGCTCTATTTGCGCCGATGCTCGGTAAGTCCTGCCAATATTGCGCCTTTGCTCCCCTACGTACTAATTTCAAGGGGTTACTTGCTTGATAACCATTTGCTTGAGATAGTGCTATGAATTTAGTTCCGGCAGGTGGATACATTCTTACATTTACCCCAACCGTATAACTATGGGATATAATATCTTCTTCTTCATCAAAGTAGGCAATAGGAGCAAGTTCGGGACTGCCTCCTAATGTTGCACTGGTGGCGAATATTACATCATCTTCACGTATAGGTAATAATCCTGTAGTCTTATAGCCAGCATTACTGTTAAATGAGCCATCTACCTTCCAGTAACCATTATGCACATCGGTAAACTCAAAGTTGAGCATTCCTTCGTCTTCCATAGCACCGTTATTCTCTATCATCTCCCTAAGCACCACGCCTTGTGCAGCACTTAATACTTTCTCGTCATCGTCAGTAGTAAGGTCATCGGCTATATCAGTTTTTAGCAATGTATTAATAGAAAAATTGTGTGTTACCTTCTCCCAGTATATATTAATTCCGTCTTGTACTAACCACAAATAAGTCATCGCCGCCTCAACCTCCCAGGTAAATACCTCTATCGGGTCAAAATTCTCATCTGGAAACATAGTATATACACCATATTCCTTTGCAGCATATATTTTATATGCATTTTCGCCCGGATTGGTTGCAAGTATAGCCACTCCAATAGGATTGCCCGTATTCGCTATTATTAATGCGTTAATCTCAGCCTCCGTAAGGGTGTTCTCTAATTTGCTTTTTAATGAATTAGTGAAATTCTCCTCCGTAATACTATCCTTAGGCACGCGCACATCTGAACCGGATTTTACTCCGATAAAGTAAACTCCGCTCGCATCGTCTTCTGCTCCTATTTCACTTAATTTTTTTAGTAGTGGTGGCATATTATATATAATTTAAAATGTTAAATATTCCTCATCTTCAGTAGTATAGATGTACTCCCCACTGTCATCTATATATAGTGGTACTCCGGCTAATTCATCATTATACATTGGTCGTGCACCTTTATATATCAAGCAAGTATTGTCATAGCTGCTTATAGTTACATTAAAGCCTTTTTGCCCGCCGTTAGCCGTTCCGGTACTAAAGTCAAAAGACAACAATGCAGGCATCTTCTTACTGCCATTCTGATACCATATAGTTTCATCTTCATTGCTTAGGTCTCTAACTAAAGCTATACAAGGCTCATTAGCTAATATATGCATCATCCCTTGTGTCATAGCATCACTTCCCGGTATCATTACCGACAACGACGATTTATTAATAGCAGACCCCGCATCTCCTGCCGTCTGTGTACTATAACTTTGCTTATAAGGCGAGCCCTTTAATTTTATAAAGCCAAAACCAGGCTTAAATTTATGGTCGGTATCTATACTCACAAGGCTATCGGGAGTTGCTCCGGGTATAGGCTGCTTTATTCCTGTATCCGTAAAGAAAGATATAGGAGCTACAAGAACTAAATCGCACACGCCACTCGCCTTGTTTATGCCAATATTAAGGTGTTGGTATATCATCTTCGTTGTATTCTTCTTCCTCCTCTTCGAGGGTCGGGTTGTATATATAGGTTAAGTCGTCAAGCATTACTCTTTTTTTCGTGTAGGTAAATTCTACCCACCAGCCATATCTATTATCCCATAATGGTCCTACCGGCTTTACGGTAATAGTGTTAAAATTGATTATATCCGAAAAGTTGTAGCAGTTGCAAGCTCCGGCATTCTTTTCGTTGTACATTTTATTTACAATATCCCACACCACCAGCTCGGTAGCCACATACACATCTTGCTCGTCTTTATTATTATTGGGCTGCGCTTTCTTTGTAATTAAAAAGCCGCCGTTGTGCTGCCCTCTTACATCACCTGCCTCATTATCCTTTACCTGCCAGTCGTACAGATGCAAATGCAAGGCAATTCCGTCTGCCGTCTGTGTACGCAGATTACGAGATACATCGTCCATAGAGAATGTACTAAACCGGCACTCGCCCGGTATGCCGTCTTGCCCTTCAGAAAGCACATCGTGCAGTATCTCTTTATGGCGTACTGCTATATCCCTAAAGTAATCAATGTAATTGCTTGCGCTCATTGTCTTGTTTTTGGCGTATTCTGTCCGTTTCTTGTTTCATTAATAAACAATCAAATAAATATTCCTTAATAGGCATTGCTCGTATCTGCTCCCTCGTGCCATTGCGCTCGCCCGCTCCTGCGTGTATTAGCTTTGTAAAGCTCATCAAATCCGCCGTACCCTCCTCATCTTCTTCGCTTTCCCCACCCTCGTATAGTTCAGCAAACGTGCGGTGCAAAGAGTTAAGGCAACCCACATACCACAAATAAACTATGTGCAATATCGGTAATGGTAGTCGGCGAAAAAAGGACGATTTAAGGTCAGGAACTTTACTTGCCGATAAAGCTATCCGTTTGTTTTGCTCGTTTTTCTTGCGATAAAGCACCGAAAATATCTTACGCAAATGCTCCTTATTGCTATCTGCATTATACTGCCGCACCAATGCTGTACATTCTTCGTACTCGCCACAAGTAAGGTCGTTAAAGTCAGACTCTGGAGCATAATGCCCTTTTCGTATTGATATGGGCTGTACGGTAAGGTTATTTTCTTTTAGCAAATGCTCCGCCCAAGGCAGTAACTCTCGGCTAAGCAATTGAGGAGGTACACGTCTGTACCATTGAGCACCAATGTTTATCTTATGCAGATTGCGCCTGTATTCTATTAGCTGCAAGGTAAGTAGTTGTATGGGCTTATTCTGCAATATACATTCACTAATGATGTATAGTTCTTCCATCTTTAATTCATTCCACTCCGAAGGCAATGGTATAGCATAATCTTTGCCGCCGAGTGTTAATTCTGCTTGTATCATCAAAAGGACATTTTGCGGTTAATTTTTTTGTTATTTACACAAAGCGGATTAGCTTACACACCTGCGCTGCCTTTCTTCGCTTTCTCGCTACGCCTACGCTGTTACGGTAAGTATTAGAAACCACACATCCCTCAATGCCATACAGATTACCCGAAGCACTTACACTCTCCACAATGCCGCAAAGCCATACCCCATTACTACACATCAAGTATATATCGCCCTTGCGGTAGAAAGTATTAGGAATTTCCCTTTCACTCTCTATTAATTGGTATGGCTTACCTGTCTTCACGTAAGGGCTACTATCCATACTTATCAAGTGCGCATCTTTGCTTACCTTATTCCAAAACTCAATAATACCGTTAGCTAATGGTGGTAGCTTACCTCCATTAGTAAGCGCAGACTGTCGGTATATATAATAAACAAAAGCCCAACCCCAATAGTTGCCCGGTGCCATACTTATACTGCGTAAGTAAGCATTTACCCTTTTACCTGAATAAGGTAATTGTTCTACTACTCCCAATTCTGCTATTGCTAATTTCAAGGCTGTAGAGGCTACTGCCGATGGGCGCGCTACCGCTGCTGTTGTCATACGCTAAACACTCCGTTTAATTGGTTGTTATTATATCCCGTACCTGTGTCGCTTACTCTGCTTAGCAAGTCGTTGTACCATTCTTCAAATAGTGTAGAAGTGGCGTTAGCGTCTAAGTATCGCCGCGCCTCCTCTATATATTGTTTGGCAGTATCCTTTGTTTGTCGCAATAGCAGCGAAAGCGCATTGTCGCTCGCTGCCTCTCGCTTGCTTACCCCGTCTTGGCTACTGTCGGTACTGTTAGATAATACGCTAATGCCATTGTCGTCTATACGTACATTCAGAGAGCTCACGCCATTACTAATACTAAGGTTGGCAATGGCGTATTTTATCAACGCCAAAGCGTGTCGCTCCTCGCTATTAATTGTACCGGCAGCTTGTTTGTCTTTAAGATGGCTAAAAGTATTACCGAATATTCGCATCATTGTCAATACTTCTGTATTGTAAATGTGCGGCAGTAAAGTATTGTAGCTCAAGTGTGGGCGCAAGAGAGTATAATATTCATTAAATTCATTGCCCGACCTAATGGCTAATGCGTTGTACTTGTTGCGCTGCTCCGATGTAGCCCATTCGGTAAATACACTTTTGTGCAATTCTAAGAAAGTAAGCACTTCTTCTAATGCCTCTAATCCATCATCTTCGTAGCTCTTTACTACTGCCTGCACTTGGTATTTGTATGCACCGGGCATTTCGTTGGTGCCGCCTCGCCTTACGCCGCTATCCGTTATTGCAGCTTCCGAGCGAGGTATATACAGAGCCAAAGCAAGCGGCGCAAGTGCTTCTCGCATCTGTCTAAGGTATGCCGCCTCTAAAGGTGTAGGAGTAGCACTGGCGGCAATAGTTTCTGCCTTTGTCATTAACGCATCGCCTATTAGCGGACGTATATACTTACGCCCCGCAAGCCTTAGTGTAGATTTAAGGCTGTTAAAATTAACACCGATATTTACATCGGTAAGCTCCTTTATCTGATTTATACTCGTAAATATATTCATTAGCTCAATACTTTTTCTGTGCCTTTCCCCTGATTTAAGGTAGTCAGCACTGTATTAAAAAATCTAAATTCTAATTCATCTGGCCAACCGTTAAACCTTTTAATTAAGTATAGTGGCTCTAATAGCGCATCTCGCTCTAATTGCAACAAGGCTAAATACACCAACCACGCCTCGCGTATATTACTGCCACTACCTGCACTTCCCGAATAGGGACCGCCCGGCGCTCCCGCGCCTATTAGGTCAGGGTTAATTTGCATTGCAAAGAGTATCTCGCTGTTAGCTGCACTCGAAGCTATTATATCCTTATCAACCGTACTCTTATTGTCTATTACGGTAATCTTAATGCGCCCTACTTCATCGCCTTTTATTCTGTCTATATCAAAAAATGACACAAATGTTTTGTAAGCGTTTTCCGCTCCCGAAAGAAAATTATCCATTTCTTGTAGCAAGGTCATTCGAGCCGATGTCCGCTCATCTGCCTTCATTCCATTCCAAGCCTCCGCACCAAATCTTCGCTCCCAATATTGCTCCGGTATCTCTACGTGGTACTTAATATTAAAGGCATTTTTGTACAGAGATTTAAGAAGGGCGGGTATTTTGGCTGCTATCTCAAGCCAACCGCTAAGCCTTGCACCATCCCAGTAGGCAAGTTGGTAATAAGTCTTATTGGGGCTGGGGTAGTTCACCGGAAATATAAAGTTAGTAATACCATTCTCTACGCCCGTAGTAAGGTCGGCAAGGCTATCGTAAGGGTCTAAGCAGCGCACTTGCTTTATTATATCATTATCGAAGTATTCAGGGAGCTTATCGGGAGCGGTGCGCACCTTCATTCCTTTATCCTTGTCAAACCGTACATATTGGTCGTTATCTTCTCCCCATTTCTTAGATAGATATACATACTCCGGCCACGTCCTGCCCTTTGGCTCTTGCATATACCGGCAGTCGCAGCTCTCTTGATGCACTATTCTAACTATTTTATCACGCTTATTATTCGTAATAAGCTCCGGAAAGCAGTTGGCAAATTGTACCCAATCTTGGTTAAATTCTAAAAAGTAACGACTAAGATTGCCGTTATCTTCCCAAAATTTATCTACTTCGGGGTATTCGCCCTTCATTGCTGGTACAAAGGTTTCGTTTCCCTTCTCGTCTATGGCGGTTATTTTACCATAATAGAGCCTATTACCATAAAGAGCCTTAGCCTTAAAGTTCAAAGCCGATTTAGCTACACCACAATAGTCTAACTGTTTGGTTATATTTTGCGGAAAACGGTTGTCTTCGCCCCAAGGCACTACTTTAAGGTCTGTTAAGATTTCGCTCATACGCACATACGTAGCGTTGGCTTCGTCTTCTTCGGGCTTGCGCTTACGCTTATGGCTACTACTGCCACCGGCAGCACTAAAAGCACCATAGCTTACATCGCTAAACCATACAGACGTACCCGATTTATTAAGATATGCAATATTGCCCTCTAATATCATTATAGCAATTTTTGTCCGTTAATTTCAAATAGAAGTCTAATATGAAATTTGCGTATCTGCCCATTATACAGCTTTACATTGCGTGTAGAGTTATCGTAATGGTTAGGGTTCTTAGATATTCGAGAGGCAGGAGTATTAGCACTTTTAGTGCTACCTTTAATTAATGGCAGGTTGTCTTCCGTGCGCTCCTTGCGCATTATCTTACACCTGTCTATACGGCATATAGTACCGTTATCCTTAGTATTAACGGCATTGTATTTCACAAAAGAAAGGCTTACCCAGTTGCCTGTATCTAAGATGTCCAACGCATCTTTCAAATCAATCATACTGCAATTTCAGTAGATTTTTTTGCGGCAAAAAGGACAAAGAAATATGAGCTTATTTTAAAGGCTTTAAGGTCTGTATGTATTCGCAGTTAAGGGTTTCTGCAATCTTTAGCAATATGGGTTTAGACGGTTCGTACCGTCCGCTTTCGTAGTCGTTAATAACCTGCTTGCTTGTAACACCAATTTTTTCGGCTAACTCTTGCATTGTTAGCCCTTTCTTGTTTCTGTAATACTTAATTTGTTCGCCGATAGTTTTCATTAAAATTCTAAATTGAAAAATTCGTGTTCTGCAAGCCGTAGAGCTACTTGCGTATTTTCGCAACGAATGTACTTATAAAATGAATTAAAAGACTTATGTCCTGTAATTTTCATAATATCCAAAGGGTTAATGCCTGCAAGGTAAGAATTAGTTGCAAATGTTCTTCGAGCGGTGTGTGTCCCCACAATGCTGCTAAACTTAACCACTC
The DNA here is from genome assembly GCA_964448955.1 of uncultured Taibaiella sp. GTDB lineage: Bacteria > Bacteroidota > Bacteroidia > Chitinophagales > Chitinophagaceae > MKSF01. The sequence goes on from CAYUXT010000004.1 coordinate 21,490, forward strand.
GCTCTATACGTTCGCCTCCTTCAGTTCTATTGTATATTATATCCCTTTCTATTTCTGTTTTTGGGATTATTTCTCTTATGGTTCTATGGTAATATTGCTGAGTTACCCCTCCGCCCCATTCGTAATTTCTTTTTTCGCAAAGCTGCAATACTATTGTGCTTGCAGGAATTACAACTGTATTTTGCGTTTTATTCGTTTTTAATTCAAAAAACTGTTTGCCATTAATGCACTTTAGGTATAGCTTGGATTTTTGCAAAAAACGCATCATATCGCCAACTCTTAATCCTAAAAAACACTGACAAACAAATATATCACGTATTCGTTCAAGTCCGGGAGTGGTGCTTAAATCTAATTCTAAAAGTATTTTTATTTCGTCAATGGTAACAAATACCGCCGTTGTTGTTTCCATTCCGCACCTAATACCGGAGCCGTCATACTTAATTCTCTCATCTCTGTACAGCCTTTTTGCAAGAGCTTTAACAATGCTCAATTTCTGACTTATGCTGTTTTTGGCGTAACCTTTATTAAGAAGGTACAGCCTGTAATCTTCCGCCCAACGGAAATTGAGACCACTTATATTTTCATCTACTCCCGAAGTGGATATAAATTCTGCAATGCTATTAGAATTGGTTTCCCAGCCTCTAATAGTACCGGAAGAGTAATATTCGCCGTCTGGCGTTAAAATTGTTTTATTTTTCATTCCGATTATTAAATTCTCAATTTCGGAAATAATACTATACATTTGCATTGCTTTTAATTTAGTTGTTAAGAGCATTAGCCCCTGAGCTTTACCGAGCGTTGAAGGGGCTTCATTTAAAATGTGAATTGCTTTTAAAATTTCATCCTCCTTTTAAGGAGGATTTTTTTATATCCCAAGAATTGGAAAATTCTTTATCTGCAAATAGTTCGGCAAGACCGGATATTTGTTTTAATCTCAATAGCTCATCTGCATCCATCCCTATATTTTTTAATATCCAAGAATCGCTCATTCCTGATTTAGTTAATTCCGATACAATATTTACCATTAAATCAATTGAATGGCTTCCCCTCGCCCTATTATGTCTAATAGTGGATGCCATACGATTACTTATGTCCTTATCTATAACTACTACCGGAAGTTTACCCTTTTCCCTTTCATAAATCCTTTTACTAAAATGCTTAGATTCCGGGTTCATGATAGAAAACCTATGAAACCCGTCCACTACTTCATATATATCATCACTGTTTAGGTAGTAGCAAACAGTGGGCATAGTAAAACCATCCTCCCAAATGGAAGTTTCTAATAGTCTCATTTCCGGTGGGGCTACACTATTCGGATTATAGCTATTAGCCCTAACTTTTTCTACGGGTACCGGAATTACATTATATACAGGGGATGCATTGAACATTACAATAGATTTTTATATTTTTCAATTATGTTTTTACGCCTCGCTAACTCATCTTTTGTTTGGGAAAATCCCATATACTTACATAAGTGGTCGTTTTTCATTATACAAATACACATTCTTTTGAAAGTGGGTATTTCTTTTGCCTCAGCAATATCGATTTCATTAATATATTCCATACGAACGGGAAGTTTTGAAGTTTTATAATTTGTTGAATTATTAACTTCTATTTTAATGCCTTGTTCTTTCAATTTGTTTATTGTTTCAATCGAAAGAACGCCGCCCTTTTCTCTCCAAAACTTAATACTTGTACTTAGTTTAGTTATGTAGTTATTTCTTGTTTCAGCCGGTAATGTTTTTAACAGAAAGTGCATATAGCTTTCCCACGTATGCCCTTTAGGAAGTTTTATTGATTGCCAGCCCATTGCCGTAGTTCCACCATAAATTCCGGTAAAATTAACACCATTTACTCTACCAACCATACGCGCCCAATTGTCGGGGTCGATAACTCTATATAATTTTAAACTCTCTGTAGCCCAATCATTAAAAGGGCTTGCAACTCTCATCTTGTCAATACTAATTCCTGCTTGATAAAATAAATCATATAATCTATTGTAATTCCACCTAAATCGTGAATTTGCGACCCAAATATCTTCCGTTTTCCAATCATAGATTGGGTAAGCGTTAAATATATTAGTCTCAATTTCTTTTGTCCATCCCATTCCCCGATAGTTCTTGTAATTTCTATCACTATGTATTGCCCTCCACCTATTTAAACTTTCTTGAGTTCTAATCCCTACCAAGCAAGCCGTGCGAGTTGCTTTATTTTTCTTATGATACCAGGCACTAAACCTTTCTTGAAATTCATAATCTGAAGAAAAAACATCAAAATCAAATGAATGGTTATCCTCATTAATTCCGTTATCGGGCATTTCCCTTACCCAAATTTCCTTTGCGCCTTTTTCCCACGGTCTCCAATATGATTGATGCATAGACGTGGCACAATGAGCTTTTAATGGTAGGCAAATTCTGTACACGTCTAATATGTCTTTATTTTCTGAAAGTGTTACGTCCACATAATCTGTTGTCATTTGGTATTGTGCCTCATAGTCAATGTGGAATACCCCAATTTTCCTTTTTAAATTATTCTTTCTTATATAATCAATACATAAATTCAATAAAACCCCGCTATCCTTTCCCCCGCTAAAAGAGATGTATATATTATCAAATTCCTTGAATATGTATGAAATTCTATTACTTGCGGCTTCGTAAACGTTCATTATTTTAATTTTAAATCTTTATCAGAATCTTTATCCGAATATAGCTTGCCCTCTGTCGTATAAAAGGTAACGTGTTTGTTTTCAATAATTACCACAAGCGGAAATCTTGGGCTATCTCTGTCATAGAGAAGAATTTTAGCTGATTTACCTTCTTTGGTAACTACCTCCGCCCCCTCCTTTGCTTTATTAAGGTTGAATTTTTTCATAATTCCACTTTTAACTGTTCTTTGCTTATTTTCTTTAAATAATCGGAAATTCCGATTTTCTTTTTATTGTTTTGGTTTATCATTTCTTCTAATCCTACATCTCCCGTTAATTCCAAGTACCTACAATCTTGTTTCGCTCCGGTTCTGAAATTCCTGTGTGAGCTTTGTATCTTATCTCCATAATCAAATGTCTTATCGAAATATACCGTAAATGGCAGATGCTGCAAATTTAGTGAATAACTACCTGTTTTGTAATTCAAAACAGTTGCTTTTGGAAAGCGTATTTTACACTCTTCAGTACTACGAATATACTTACAAAAAATGATACTTTTTTCTTCGGGATAGATTTTAAACCAATCTTGGACAGTTTCAAACTTGCTTTCCGTACAACAATATTCGTGCTGCATTTTCATTGTCATTTCAAGAAAAATGTTGTTATTTTTCATCATCAACAGCTCATTGTCAAGATACTTTTCTTTGAGCCTGTAGTATTCCTCTTTGGCTTCACTGTCAATGGTGTAATGCCGTTCTTCATAAAGCTGCTGAATTTTCAATTCCAAATCACATTCAAAAACATACTGCCCAATCAATGAGTAGAGGTAATCAATATTTTCGTATCCGGTAATAAATTCTTTGGTATAGCTCCGTCCGTAGCCTTGCGAGTGGTGGGATATTTTTGTGTACTTGCAAAATGTATCTTTGAACTCCGGTAAGCTCATATTCAAAATTTCGGGGTCAAGAAACTGCATTTGTGGATATAAATCTAATAAGTCCTTTGTTACCGGCTCTCCGTTTAGTATTAATTTATACTCAACCATTTTTGATAGCTCCAGTAGTCTTTTGGTACGTTTTGCGTCTATGTTCTTTATCTTAATGCTTTCATCAACGATTAAAAAACAGTTCCAAGCCTTTGAAATTTTACTGTATAGCTGCAAATATTGCCTGTCGGAAGATTGAATAGTTTCTACACCTATATAAATCACTTCTTTGGTATTAAAACCGCCCCATTTTGCCACTTCATCTTTAATGGAAGGCAAAGTATTGTCTAACGGTTTAATCGTCCGTAAAGGCGCAATCCACACAACTAAATCAATATTAGGTATCTGATTGACTAATTCGAGAGCTACCCTCGTTTTTCCCGTGCCCATTTTCATAAACAAGGCCCCCACTTTCCATTCGGAGCGGTGAGCGAGAGCTTTTGTTTGGTTGGTTAAGAGATTATTCATTTTAATTGTTATTTTACTTGTTCACAATCAAATCCGTTCTTTTCAAGTAGCTGAATAGCCTGTTCCGGCAGTTCAAAAACACCGTCGTAGCCAGTAACTATATCCTTCCCATTTTCGTTATAATGCTCAATATTGATATGAACTACATCTATTGGATTATCCCATTCAATAGATATTAATGGCTCGATGCAATCCCATTGATTGAACGAAAATAACTCCATTGTACTTTCGTGTTCGCCTTGCGGAATATTGGTAAATCCGTTGTCAATGTTTATTGGAGATTTGAATGTTATTTTATCAATACTTTTCATTTTTTTAAATTTTAATTGTTAAAAATTGTTTTTTTTGAATGTTTGGAATTTAAGGGAGTGTTTGCGCACTCCCCTTTTTTGCGGGTTGGGGGGGGGGATGTCAATTAGTTTTTTCATCAGGTATTTCGTTTATAATATTTGAGATTGAAGCAGATAATTCAGCCAATAGTGCTTGAGTTTTTTTGCTTAATTTGTCAAATCCTTTTTTATCTGAAATACTTGTTTTATCAAGCATCCGCATTATTTGAATGTATTGGTATATTGTCTTTGGCTCTTTCATCCTAAATAGTGGTTTATTGCCTCCGTTATATGTTCTTTGTCTGGACTTTCAACCAAACATCTTTGAAGCCTATAAACCTTATTATAAAGCGTTTCAAACTTCATTCGTTTCAACCTTTTTTCTCCGTAATGTTTTTCTAAGATTTCAATGCTTGAATCGGGAAAACCATCTATTACTCTATCGTTATACTTGGCATCAAAATCATAAATCGCCTGTGTCATTGTTTTACCATATTCACTAATAGAACAAGCATATTGTATTTCAAATGGCTTATATCCTTGTTTTTTCAAATGATCAACAAACTCTTGAGTGTCTTTCATAGTGTTGGTTTTATATTCAATTTTATTTCGAGGTTTCATTTTTTTAGTCTTTTAATTGTGTTATCTAATTTTGGTTCTACTTTTTCGGGCGTGTGATGCTCAATGGTTCTTCCTATTTGGCAGTCAAATTGCTCTCTAAGTCCACTCGTTCCATAATCTTTGTAAATTTCGTTTACGTCATTACCTGTTATCTCTTTGAACTTCCAAGCCGGAATAGTTGCCCAAGCGTGTCTGTCGTTGCCTGCTACCATTAAATCCCAACATACTTTTTTAGAAATCCATACTTTCTTATTGTTTCTGTATTCAAGATAGTAGGCTTTGTCCGTTTCCGTGATATATCTACTGAAACGGACTTTTACCGTACTGATTTCCATTACTCAACGATTTCGAGTTTAACGAATTTTACTAAGAGTTTCTTCAATCCAATTTCAGCGTTATCAAACACTACCTCTATGTGGTCGATAGTAGATGATTTTACAGTGCCTAATCCAAATTTTGCGTGTTTTACTCTTTGTTTTTCGGTAGGTATTGTACTGCTTTCTTTTAGTTCTTTCGTTTTTTCTTTTGGTGCTTCCATAACATCAACCTTTTCGGCTTCGCGCTTGGCATTTGCCTCGGCTTCTTGACACTCACGCTCTGGGCGTTCAATTTCGTCCAACCTTTCTACTTCAATATCAAATTCATTACGAGGCATTGTTATGTACTTGGCGTAATAAGTACAGCTATCAAGCTCCTTTTTAGCTTCTGTTTCTGTATAGTAATATTGTGAGTTATTAAGCTCTGTAACTTTTCCAGCATAGTCAAGGTAGTTACCCTCTTTATCAGTCATAATATAAGCAATATCTGAAAGGATTTCTTCAATTTGCTCATAAACGCTTTCCTTTACTTCATCTTCCTGCGATTTGCACCACTGCCAGGGTTGGCTTGAACATTCAACTTTGCAGCTTACAACAAAATCACCATTTTCATTTTGAAACACAAAAGTTTTTGTGCTCATTTTTTTTGTGTTGTAACCTTTGTCAAGGTAAATTCTCTTTAGGTTACCCTTTACCCAAAGGTTTCCGTTTAATTTTTCTGCGAGTTGCTCAATTGTTAATGATTGCATTTTTTAAATTTTAGTTGTTAAGAAATAAGGGTTACCGCCCTTTTGTTTCACAAAGGTAAGTGATTAACACTTATTAACCGAATATTTTTAAAACTTTTTTTTTAAAAAAATACGAGCTGTATCGTAACTCCGATACAGCTCGTAAAATAGAACTTTCTTAAAAAAGTTCAGACTGCACTCCCTGAGTGCCATTAGCCCTGCCACCACTAAGCTGCACAGGATTATTGCTTACTTCCTCAGGAGCATTTACGCATCTAAATATCTGCAAGTAAGGTATTCTGGTAAGTAAATCTACTTTAGTTACATATACATAGTTCATCTTCATAGCTAATGTATCGCCGTTGGTAATGCTACCGGTAAGAGAGTTAAGAAGCAAGTTTACCGCTGCCATCTTACAGCAGGTAGCATCAAGGTCGGTACCGTTAAATATCATATTACGGTTAATAGAAGCAGCTGCAAGTAGCATTCTACCCGATCCGCAGGCAGGGTCATCAACACTCTGCCCGTAAGTAGTACTGTCAATGTTACTCATCATTGCCATCATTTTGCAAATAGGCATTGGGGTAAAGTACTGCCCAAGTCTGCCGTGGCTTATATGCGTCATAAATACTTCGCCAAGTGCATCTTCAAAGCCTTCTGAGGCATTACCTATATAGGTCATTGCATTAAGCAGGTAATCAATCTTACCCATTTCGCTGTACCTCACAAAGTGATTCACAGGCATAAGTTCCTCCTGTCCAGATACCGTAAGCGGAAACATCAGACTGTCCAACAAGTCGTTCATTGTTTTGTAAGGCTCTTGATAGTGAGCCATTACTTCAAAAAGTTTTTCTAAAGAATTTGTCATAATTAAAAAATTTTGCAGAAAACAGCCTAAAAGCGAAGGAGCGCACAAGGTGGAGATTGCGCCAAGCGAGGAATTGAAATAAAAGCATAGCGGTTATGTCGAGAAACCGGAGCGCAGAAAGCAATACTACCTTGTGCGCTCCATAGCAGGCTACCTTTGCAAAGTTTTTTTATTAGGGCAAATTCAAAACTTATAGAGTAAGGCAATCCATACAAAGAAAAGAAGCCAAGCCGCTCCTTTTTTGTTTCTTTTTTGGGAGCTAACCAAAAAAGAAAAAAATTACAGGTTTATATATGTGTAAACCTGTAATTAATTCATAGGCTATAAATGCCCATTCTCCGAAAAAGAGTAATAGTCATCTTCCGTTATAAGTATGTGGTCTATTACTTGCATATCAAGAGATTGAGCCGCAGCCTTTAGCTTTTCGGTTATACTAAAATCCGCACTTGATGGCGCAGCCTGTCCGCTCGGGTGGTTATGTGCTAATATTATACTTGTAGCCATAGATAGCGCAGCAGCAGCGGCAAACAGTTTAATATCGACTAATGTACTTGCCACTCCTCCGGTGCTAAGGTTATATACACATATAACCTCATTTGCATTATTTAGGAATAGGCAATAAAACCTTTCCCTTGTAGAGATGTCGTTACCGATAAAAGGCAGCATGTAAACCCTCGCCTGTGAAGCTGTTTTAATGGAAGTTCTAAGCTCTTTTTCGAGCGTGTATCTGCGTACAAGCGTAACCTCTTGGGCGGTAAATAGTACGTCTTTTTGCACTTCTGTGTAGATTGTCATAAATTACTGTGCTTAACTTCGGGTAAGCTCCGTTAATGTGTTAAAATTTAATGTAAGATACATAATTACTAAACAAAAAGCAAATAATTTAGCTCTATTTATTGTTAAATAATTGTTACTAAAACACACAACTATATGAATGTCAATAAATTACTAAAAACAAAAAAAACATATATATGTAAATATATTTACTGACCGTCGCACACCCTAAGACGCTAATCCGACCGCCTGCCCCCCTTTTCGGATATGTGATTTTGATATATGTCATAACTCATTGATAATTAATGCTTTACGAATTGCTTTTTTTTGATAATATCTTATGACGCACGCTCCTTGCGTGAAAAAAGAGAACATATTGCCAATACCATACCCTTAGCGGTATAAAATACCTAAAGATGTGGGGGACTCCCCTTGTATAGACAACCCTGATTCCAATATACCCCATACGAGCATATCGGCAGCTTCAGAAAAGTGAGTGGATTCTTCTGCCGGAAAATTTTTATCTTGTTCTGTTGTCTTGTTTTTGCCAAATCCTTGCCTTTTATATTCGGTTCCAGCTTTATTCATACTGATGCCAAGATACTTTGCACGTTCACGATTATACTTGAATGTGAATTTATAGAAGCCATCTTCTTTGAGTAGATGCCCCCACATTGTATATCTTCTTTCGTGCGAACTTGCCTTGCCTATATAACGCTCAATAACAGTCCAACCATTGGAACGTAAGTAGCTAATAACTTCGTCTGACTGTGAATTGGCATGAGCATATTCAGCAGTTGCAGTATGGTCGTACCAGAAGTACAACATCTTACGTTTGTGGTTAGTATAATAGGTGCAAAAAGCCTTGAGTGTTTCTCTTAACTTAGAAGGATATTTTTCAAATATTCCATTAATGATACGGATTTCTGTATCATGGATTTGCGCAACCACAATAGGACATATTCGCCTGTTGTAATCAAGCGAAATGTGCAACGGTGAGTTAGTATCGTAATCGGAATCAATGGAGGCATTATCTGCCTCTTTTAGCCTTTGAAAGTCGTACCCAATGTTTTCGAAGTGGTGGTAATCATAAGCGAAGTATCCATGGTGTTCTTCGTTAAGGTCGGGGTAAAACCCGTCTTCTAACTTAGACGGACGGCGGTTTAATATTGAGGTTTCAAAATCAAATCCAGAAAGGTTGCGCATCATAGAACGAATATAGTCAATGCCTACAGCGTGTATATTTGATAAAGTAGAAGCCTCTTGGAAAAAAACTAATCCTTTTCTCAGGTCATACTGTATATACTTTTTAAGAAGGTTGATTTCGGTTTTAATCCTATTGAACGATTTGGGATTTTCTGCTGTTTTGAGTTCTAACAATCTTAGCTTTAAGTCTTGTACTTTGCCTTGTAGTTTGAGAATGAGTGAAACTTTAGTGGTATCCATTTCAGTTTCTTTATCAAGTATCCAACGCCCTGCACTACCTATCGGCATATCGGTAGTAAAGCACATATAATGATGTTGAGGATTATTCTCAAAGTCTTTAATTATACCTCGATTGGCGGGGATAGTCTCGCTATGCAATCTTTCTCTGTTGAGTAGCTTAGCTTCATCTCCTATAATACCATCTACTGACATACCATTGGTACTGCCGATTCTGTCTTGAGATACTAATTGAAATACCGCACCATTATAAAATGATAATACATATTCCCATTTGAATGGGGGACGATAAGGTCCTACCCAATTCCATTTTTTACGCCATTTTTCTGGAGGTCTAACTCCTACTAAATATTCATTACCCAACCTATATCCAAGACGCTCCCAACCCGCTACAAGAGGAGGGAGCGTCCTTGTTAATATCTGTTGAAATGTAGCACCAATAATTATTTGTGTAGAGCGCGGCATTTCTTTAATTCTGTTAGTAGATTTGGTAGCTAATATACCTTCTGTCTTGCCTGTACCTCTACCAATTACGTGCCATTCTTCTGGAGCATCTACAAGCATAGACATTAGCTGTGGGATGTTATAGTGTATTTTTTTTCTCTCCATTATTTTTCGATTATTATGGCATCTTCGAAATTTTCATTTCTCTTATTGCCATACTTGCCTCTAATGTCTTTTATCAACTTCTTATAATCGTCTTTATCAATAGAAACGATACCTAATAATTCAGGGTCGAATACTGGCTCTATTACATAACCTCTAAATTCATCGTTATTGTTTTCTTCAATTTCTTGCACTAATTCAATTAATGCTATTCGGTTTTTTTCTAAAGCGGCATACGACTTGAAATCCCCTTTGGCTTTTGCCATTTGGAGCATTATTTTATTGAGGTCAAGTTGTAGTTTAATTTCAAAGGCTTTATTGACAGAAAGTGCGGTAGAGTACAAATCTTGTGTATCTCTGAGGTGCTGTAAGGCTGCCCCTTTAGCACAACCAAATTGCAGCACAACCATATTGACAATTTCAATGTCAATATACTTTCCGGTACGCATTTCCGAATAGATAAAATCGTATATTTTAAGCCTTTCCTGCTGCTTAGGTGTTAGTTGTATCTCCGATACCCTTCTTGTTAGATAGTCTCTAATTTTTTGGACATCACTAATGTGTTCTGCCACAGCCTCTGCGCTGCGCATTATATCTTCTCTTTTGTTTATTAGGACATTGGCTATACTCATCTATCTATCATTTTGGCGGCTGAATTATCTAAGATATTTTTTGCCATCGTTTGTGCAGGGCTTGAACCTTGACGAGCAAGGGTTATAATACTTTTTCGCAAGAGCATATCCTGTTCTAATCTTCCCGAATGAAAAGCCTTATATTCAAGGCTATTAGGCGTGAAACATAATATTCTAAATTGCTCAACATCATCTAATCCGAGCATTACGGCTATTTCTTGTGGCGTAAAGAATAGTGCCGCTAATTCTTTTACATTATCAAGGGCTTCGCTATTCACTTTTAATTACGTTTTTAATCCAATTTTCTTGAAAGGATGCATATTCTTTATTAGTCGTTATATAGCCAATCTCATATCTTGGGTTTTGCGTCCAATTGGCACTGCCCGTTATGGTTATACTTATATCTTTATGTTTAATTACGGTGCTTTTGGCGTGTACCGGAACGAGCTTGAATGAATTTGAGATATTTTGTACTAATTGTAATACTTGTGGGTAATTAGCTTTAGCCCTAATATCTAATAGCACATTTAACTCTTTGACTTTACCTTCTGTTATCCACTGAGCCAATAGCCTACCAGGAAACTCTGTAATAGAAAAAGTACAGAATGTAATATCCACAGGAGAGTATAATGCTAATACCTCGGCGACTAATTCGTGTAAACTCCATTTACCATTTGTAACAAAATGAACATCTTTACCTTGCTTAATTGAATGTATTATTTCCGATAATTTTAAGTCGTTAATAATATCGAAATTTTGAGAAAAATTAAAAGGAGCTACCAAAGCTAATGCTTTTTTTTGTGGCTCTATTAATTCGTCGGGCTGTTTTAGTAGGCTAAGGTTGACTAATGGATTCATATTCTTTAGTAAGAATTTCAAGGCGTTCTTCTTTTTCTTTAATTCGTTGTATTACTCTTATTGTCTGATTTTTTAGATTTTTATCTCTATTTAGAGACTTTCGTAAATTAGTAATTTGCTGATGAAGCGTTATTGGATTGATTGCCTCAGCCTGTGGCTCTGTTACAATTGGTAACGTGCCATTTTCTTGAGCATATCTATAATCGCTATAAGCGTTATTTACCAAAGGTTCTAATTCGGCGATTTGAGCAGCGAGGGTCGCTCTTTTATTTTTGATACCCTCATCATTTTCCAATGGCGATTCTAATGCACTGGTTAGGCTAAGTAATTCAGCCCTGTAATTCTGCATTTCTTTATATAGCTTGTCGGCTTTGCGTTTAGCTTGCTGGGCTATTTCGTTGTCTTCTTTGTTGGGGGCTACCGATTGCATTACGATTTTTTCTGCCTTCGATGGAAGCTCGATGTTTATGGAGTTGCTTTTTTTGCTTTTAGGAGTCGTGTATTTTTCTAAAGCAAAAGCTATTTTCTGTTTTGCCTGTGCATCCGGTAGCTGTTTATATATGTTAATATAAGCATCAGAAACTATTTGATGTTCTTTTAGTAGCACTAAACCGGTAGCGATATTACCGTCCCAATTTAAGATGTTTGACATTCTATTTTCGATTTTATCAACTCAAAGATGATCGCATAAAATCGATTTAAAAAGGACACTTTTTATTAGCCTAAAAACATTTACTTTAAGCCTTTATGTTTAAAGTAAAACCATTCTTTTGCTTTAATAAGTATTGGTTTAATTTCTTCATCGGGTGCGCCGTCCCAATTGTCATGAAGATGAGCTTTTTGTATTCCGTTGGCATCAACTTCTATACGAGCTACAAAGCGAGGTTGGTAACAGTGTATAATGTAAATACAATCTGCTTTATTATAGTCCTTAGAATTATATGTTACAAAGCGTGGAGTAGTTGCCATAGTATAGCAAAGATAAAAAAAGCTACGAAGACTCGTAGCTTTTTTAAACAATAAATAATGAATGAAAATTTATGAATTATTATTCTTCAGGGTCTGGCTCCGGTTCTGGAGTCGTTTGCACCTCGCCCTCATAAATAAAGATTGCAGAGCTTGGGCAATTGAGTGTAATACTGTACCCTTTTTGACCTTCTTTAGTGGTTCCCGATGTGTATTCTACAGCCGAAACGGTAGCAAATATACAATCGCAACCTAACTGATACCACTGGTCTTCTTCACATTCGGCATCTTTAATTAGAGCAATGAAACTATCTTGCATCATTTGCTTTACAGTACCGTGAAGGTCTTTTTTACTACCAGGCAAAAAGACTTGAATACTTGTATCTAATTTCATACTTCCTGCCTCGCCTATGCCAGCAGCAGTAAGGTTATTTTTGTGGGGTGCACATAAAACTTTACGGAAGTATCCACCGGTTGCGAAGGTATGGTCGGCAGTTATGGTAACACTCGAATCGAGCGAATGAACAGCAGGAGGCGTAGGAGGCGTAACGCAGCTAATACCACCATCTGCGAAATCCGAAATAGGAGCGAAATAAAGAAAGTCCCCAACTCCGGAAGTCTTGAATTTGTGTTGGATTATATTTTGGTAAATGGACATTTAATTTTCTTTTTATAAGATTAATAAATAAAGTTTAGTTTCGTTTTGAATGTAGGGGCATACTAAGGTTCGGTCTCTACTTCCGTTTCGCCCTCATAGGTAAATACACCGTTGTTGTCGAAGTCTTCTACCGTGCGTGCTCCTCTCTGCCCCTTCCAGGCAATTCCGAGTGCAGCAGCAAGTTTGGTTTCGTTTTCGACATCTGCGAGGTCTTCGGCGGTAAGCACTTCTTTATTAAGGTTTATAGAAGGTACTATTATTTCGTAGTCTATACCGTCGTGGCTCACTTCTACTGGTTCAAAAGTTGGCATTTTAATTAAATTAAATTAGTGAAAAAAAATATTTTTATACTCAAAAAAAACAAACAACAAGGCTCTATTAAAGAGCCTCGTTGCACCATATTAATGGAGCGTAATGAAAGTTGAATCCTAATGCAGCGGCAATACCGATTTTAGCAGTCCATACGTCTTGCACTACATTCATCTTGGCTAAATCTTGCGTAGTGGCATCTTGTGCCATTACAATGTTGGCGCGAGGAGTTATGATAACTCTTTCGCTTTCGCCCATCCAAGATACTGGTTTAAGCTCTAAAATACCGTCAGCACCTCTTGCCCATTTAGGCTTAAGCATAGCATCTTGCGTGCCTGAGTTATACTGCTTTTCCTCTGTGCTGTCTTCGTATGCCTCATAAGAAGCGTGCGACATATAAGCAGTTAAGCGAGTTTTAGCATTACGATACTTAACCGGAATACGGCGGTATAGCTCTTTTATTTGCTCTACACCATCGGTAGAATTAATAGCACCAATCATATTAGGAATTACCTCGCCTCCTAAAATAAGCTGCGCCAAGATTGTACCATAACCATCTGCAACGGCTATTGCATTAGTACCTGCGGCGTTATACACTCCAAAGTATGCAGTTTCGGAGTTAAGTTCTTCACCGAATTGACGCATTACATCTTCCCAAAGGAATTGTTCAAATGGTAAATCCTCGGGAGTACGCGTAACACCTTTTTGCATAAAATGCGCTAAGTATGTATTGCGGTAATCTTCGGGAGCTACCTCCAAGTCTGCTTTACCTACTTTTACCGAAATGGTTCGAGGTATAAAATTAATTACGTCCGATGAAGGAGAAAAAGTTGAACTAAACGGCTTTACTATCTTACTGATAGCAAGAGTAGTTAAGCGCAAGTCATTCTTTACATCCGGATATACGGTAACATCATTTGCTACGTCCATAGCATCATAAGCAAGGCGTAAAAGTTCGTGCGAATTTTCGCCCGGATATTGAGCAAGTGCTGGAGTTATATTCAAACTTGACATTGTGGCTGTTTTTTTTAGGTTTTTATAAAATATTTTAATTAAATTGGATTAAGGTTATATTTACTTTTTGCGTTGCTTTACGATATTCATTGCTTGAGCAGTGAATGGGTGTAGGGCTTTTGCTTGCCTTCCTTCATCTCCTGGAGCATCGTCATTATTATCTGTAGCTATATGCGTACCTGCATTGGCAGGGGCAGCTAACTGTGCCGTTAATTCTTCATTCTTAACAGTGAGGCTGTCGTTAGCAGATTGCAGGGCTGTATTGCTTTCTTTTTGCTGTGCTAATTCCAGTGCTTGTGCATCAAATTTGGTTTGCAGTTCTGCAAGGCGTGATGTAGCATTTGCTTGTTCGGTAGCGCTTTCTAATGCCGTATTAATAGTAGCGGCTTCATCGTGCTGTAAAAAAATACCTTCTTCGGTAGATTCGTGCTGTGCTCCCCAGCCTACGGTGGTGGCAATAGCAGGGTATTGAGTGCTTGTATTAGAGCTCATTTTATTATCGCTTTTCTTGTTTACTTTTTTATATGCAGGCAATGCCGCCTCCTTGCGTACTTCATTTATTACTTCATCAAAGCTTTTGTAGCCGTCTATAAGCCCAAGCCTTAAAGCATCTTTAGCGAAGTAAGTAGCCCCTGTATTCCACGAGGTATCGGCAGTTAGCTTATTACCTCTGCCGCTTTTTACATCATTAATAAATACATCTACAAAAGTTGCTAAGTGGCTTTCTATTAGCGACACATCGGGGTTTTCTGCATCAAATACATTGCGGTATTCGATATTTTTATTAGTAGATTGTGGAGCGTAGATTTGCCTTACATCTATCCCCTCTTTTTCATAGTATTTCTCAAAGCTTGCTAACGTAATAAATCCACCAATGCTACCTATGCCGTCGTGTTCCGTGCGTGTATATATAGCATTAGCTTGGCTCGCTATCCAATAAGCAGCCGAATACGCTCCTCCATCGGCTATATAAGCCATTACCGGTTTAGATTGCTTAGCTACCCTTACGGCATTAGCGAGTGCCGTAGCACCGGTACCCTCGCCGCCCGGACTGTCTATATCTAATAGTATAGCAGAAATATTAGCATTATCTACTGCCATAGATATAAACGATGATAACTGCATCGCTCCAAAGGCACCACAATCGCCATTGTATTTAGTAATAGGTCCCGAAATAGGAATAACAGCAACGCTATTAGGGGTAATTTCTGAAGATGTAATAGTTCTATTAGCCCCACCCCAAGTACTATAATGGAAAAAATGACCTTTTTCGCCATTTTCGTTAATTACAAAAGGATGTTCTACACTTTCGTTACCACTTCTAAATACGCTTGCCGCCTCTTTATTTCCTTTAAGCATACCAATAGCAAATGGGTAATGAGCTTTAGCCCATTCTCCTTCGAGAAACCATTGACCTTTTAGTATGCTTGAAATAAGATTAAACGACATTATTCGTGCTTTTTATTGCAAGTAGCAACGGAGCGTGTCGCAAAAAAAGGACGAAGTATGTGTGCCTACATAGAGAGGTTTACTATTGCTGGCAATGATGCCATGGCTAAGCTGCCTGTAATCGTATATTGTGGCGGTTTAGAAGGCGTGTCTTGTCCATCTAAATTAACAGAAAAGCGCATACCCTTAGAGCTATCGCCAATTACTTTATAATCGTTGTCGGCAAAGGTGTTAGCGTGATATAAAACTATAAACTCTCTATATCTTAGAGAATTTAAAAGGCTAATTTGTTCTGCACTAAAGTAAAGAGTGCAAGTAATATTTACATTCCAAAAAGGTTCTGATGTTTCTCTCTGTTCCTCTTCTTTATAGTGTAAGGAAAAAGGAGAAGGGTGCAGCATAATTACATTATCAAAAGCGGCATCGTAGGCTGCATTAAAGCCTATTATTTCGCCTGTAATTACATTTATATTGTAGCGCCAATCTATTTCCTCAATCGGAATTAAACGCAAGTGATGTCCGCCCCCTGCATTAGCTTGGTTCTTGTTTATAATATTATTTAATTTGTAAATCATAATTACAGAAAAGGACAATTTGCCTCTTAATTATTTGTTATAGATATATATTTTACTATCGCTACGCTCTCGCCTGCGTTGAAAATCTTTAATTATAGTATCTGTAGCTAAGCAATCTTCGTTAATACCTGTTACTTGCCTGGCGTGCTCTATTGCATCTTTCAGGCTCTTATGAAACGAAAGATATGTACATATAATAAGCCAAAATTCTTTCATTATTATTTGTCGTATAAAATTATTAAGGCTCATCGTTTGCGCCTTATTAAGGCTCCCTCCCGTAGTTAATTTCTTGTGGTTGCTAATATATAGCGTTACCGTTTCTCTATAAGGTATGTCGTACATAGAGTTACGAGAGTTACCCTTGCGGGTAAGTATATTACTTATAAATATAGAAATAGGGTCGTTGCCCAACTTACGGTCTGGCAGCTTACTCTCAATATATGTTTTTACGTGAGGATGAACCTTTACATTAACAGCAAACATAATAGAAAAAATATTTTTACGGTTATATGCCGTAAAATTACGGCTTTTACTCGTAATATTCCGTACTATTCATATAATTTTCATCTAATTTTTGCACAGCCTTTTTGTGCAAAAACGCTCCAATAGTACTAAAGGTTAAGAGGCAGGTGCTAAAGCCAACTACAATGCCAAATAGCAGGTTAGCCCCTACTAAATAGTAAGTAGCCATACAGATAGTACATAATAACAATGTTCTGATTAATACTTTTTTCATTATAAATCTTTTATCAAAAGTAAGCGAACCGATTGCTTGCAAAAAGGACTACATCTCGTCCTTTTTTAGAAAGAAAAACCTACTCACATTGCAAAAAATAGCAATAATTATGAGCGTACGTACAGACATTGTTAATCTGCAAGTAAACATCAATGGCGATAAATCTAAAAACGAGCTAAACCAACTCCGCAAGCGAGCAGCAGACCTAAGCTCCGAAATGAAAGGGCTTAAAAAAAATACAGACGAGTACAAGCGAAAAGCCAACGAACTCAAAGCGGTAAGGGACCGTATGGCTGAGCTGCATAAGCAAATAGGGCTTACCTCTATGTCTCAAAGAGAATTGGTAAATGAGCTAAAAAAGCTGCAAATGCAGAAAAATATGCTTACACCACAAACTAAAGAATTTAACGAACTCCAAAAAAGAATAGATGCAGTAAACAAGCGACTTAAAGAAGTGCGTACAGGTGCATTTGGCTTTAAGCAAGCAATGGCGGGCATTAAAACCGAAGTAAAGCAATTCGGTATGTTAGCCGCAGGCTATCTCGGATTCGAGTTTATTACAGGGCAGTTTCGCAACCTTATTAATGTACAGATGAAGTACGCCGATAGCCTTGCCGACATTCGCAAAGTTACCGGAATGACAGAGCAAGAAACCAAAGCCCTTGCAGGAGCATTAAAGCAGATAGATACCCGTACCAGCAATAGCAACCTAAGAGAAATGGCAGTAGCAGCAGGTAAGCTCGGTATTGCCAAAAACGAAATACTCGGGTTTGTAGAAGCAGTAGATAAAATAAATGTAGCACTCGGCGACGACCTTACTGGTGGCACTGAGGAGATAATGAAAAAGCTGGGTAAGATAGTACAAGTATATGGAGTAGATAAGATGGAGGGGCTATCCGAAGGATTACTCAAGGTAGGTAGTGCTATTAACGAACTGTCAGCGTCGAGTTCTGCATCTGCCGATTATATGGTAGAGTTCTCTAAGCGTATGGGAGGTATATCGCCATTGGTAGGTATGAGCATACAAGAAATATTAGGGCTTGGTGCTACATTGGACCAGTTGGGGCAAACGAGCGAGGTAAGCAGCACCGCATTAAGCAAGATGTTTGTAAAGTTTGCAAAAGATGCAGATGTATATGCAAAAATGGCGGGCATTCCGGTAAAAGAATTTAGAGAAATGCTCGAAAAAGACTTTACCGGAGCATTTATTACCGTATTAGAAACGGTAGGCAAAACTTCTAATGGCATTAACCAGTTAGCTGCCACACTTGGCGACTTGGGTATGGACGGCGGCAGAGTTATAGGTGTGCTCGGTTCGTTAGCAAATAATACAGAAATATTAATAGAGCAGATAGAGATAGCCAACGATGCTTACGAAGAAGGTACAAGCATTACCGATGAGTTTATGATAAAGAACCAAAACTTTGCTGCCGTAGTAGATAAGCTCGGCAAGGAGTTTAATAAGTTCTTTACCTCCGATACTATTAATAAAGGAGTGCGCAAATTGGTTATGCTTATGGTCGATTTCCTTAATGGACTTAAAGCTACTGCCGAATGGATAGGGAATAATAAGACGGTAATTACATTATGGAGTGCTGCCATAGTAGTACAAACAGGGGTTATAAAAAAGGCGTATTTAGCTATATTAGCTTATGCTTCTGGCATTAAAGGAGCAACTGTAGCACAAGCACTTAATACATTAGCAAGCAAGGCAGATATAGTTGCTACAACTGCATTAGGAGTAGCTAAAGCACTATTGACTTTAAATATTACTAAATTAAGGCAAGAATTTAGGTTGCTAACTTTAGCAATGGGCACTAACCCATTAACTGCCACCCTTGTAGTTGTGGGCGCATTAATACTTGCTTTCAAAGCATTAAGTAAAGAAACCGACAAAATAAATATTAAACGCGCAGAAACTCTTGGCATAGAAAGAGAAGCTGCAAGGCAAATGTCCGAAATTATTAATAAGCAAAACGTAAATATAGCTCTGCTCAAAGATGAAACAATAAGCGTTGGCTCAAAGGCTAAAGCATTAAAAGCATTAATTGACCTTGATCCGCAATACCTTTCAGGCTTAACGGAAGCTAATATTAAAACAGGGCAAGGGATAAAGCTGCTCGCTAAATATAATGAGCAGTTAAAGCTAAAGTTGCAAATAGAAGCCACAGGCAATAGGGCAACTAAAAAAAGAGAGGAAGCATTAAATTATACAGAACTATACGAAGATTTAGAATATGCAATAACAAGTGGAGAGGGTTTTGACTATTCTCGAATTTCTAAAGAGATATACGATAAAGCGTCTAAGAATTTAGGCATTAGCCTTGTTGGCTCTAAAGATGCTGAAAAGCACAAAAAAGAAATGGTTAAAATCATTAAAGATTATGCAGATAAATCTATGAAAGAGTTTCAAGAAATTGGAGAGCAACAAGCCGCTAAAATAGAAGAAGAAACAAAAATGCAAATTGATAGAGTTAAAGAAAATATTGACGCATTAGAAAACCAATTAAAAGCACAAGAGGAAGGCACAAAAGAATACAGAGAAATAAAATCGAAAATAAACAAAGCAAATAAAGAATTAACAAGATTAACTACAGGAGTAATAGATGATGATAATAAAAATTACGGTGGTAGTTCCGGTGATGACGATAAAGCCAAGAAACTTAAAGAAAAACAAGATACCATAAAAGAAAAAATTGCATCGCTTTTAAGAGAAGTAGAAGCTATGGAATCCGATGCCGAGCGCAACGATGGCAGAAGAGACGAAAGAGAAATAGCTCGTGTAAAAGAAAAGTATGCTAAGCTAATACAAGAAGCCGTAAAGTACGGTATAAGCGCAGCAGAGCTCACAGATGCACAAGAGCGAGAACTCGCCATACTCCTTGCTAAGCAATTTAAAGAGCAAGGAAATAAAGAATACAAAGAATCGCTACAAAATTTAGACGACTATCTCGCCAAAGAGAAAGATACCGTAATGCAGCAATACGCCGACGGTATTATTAATAAGCAAGAGTTTGAAGATGCGTTAGAAACACTCGAAAGGCAAGGTATAGAAGCAAGAATAAACATTGCCAACGATTATATAGATACCGCAGCACAAGCCGAAACAGACCTCCAAAAAGCTAAAACAGATGCAGTACAGAAAGGTATTGCAGATAGAGAAAAAGCCGAAGCCGAAGCACAAAAAGCAGAAGAAAGACGGCAAAAAAATAAGTTGGCAGGCTTAGAACTGAATGTATTAACAGCCAAGCCCGGTAGCAAAAACAGGTTAAATGCCGAAAAGGCTCTCCTCAAATCGCAGATGGAGCAGGAGCTTGAAAATATAGAGCTTACTGAAAACGAAAAAGAACTTATCCGCGAAAAGTACCGACAAAAGGCGGCAGAAGCAGACGACAACCACGTAAAAGCACAAGCCGAAAAGATACAGCAGGTAATGCAGGTATTGAGCAATGTAGCCAATGCCTATTCTTCTTTCGTTAATATGCAAAACACCAAAGACGAAAACGAATTAAACCAATATAAGGCACGCAACAACGAAAAAAGAGAAGCACTTCGCAAAAGATTAGACGACGGTAAGATAAGCCAACAGCAGTACGATAAAGCATTATCACAAATAGACGCCGAGGAAGATAGAAGAAATAAAGACTTTGAGGCTAAGAGACTAAAAAGAGAAAAAGCAGCCGCTACATTTAGTGCTACTATTAATACTATAGCAGGGGTAGCACGTGCATTTGCTGATTACGAGTGGCCATATTCTTTAATAGTAGGAGCAATAGTAGGAGCGGCAGGAGCTATCGAAATTGCTAATATTAATGCCAAAGAGGTACCACAAGGACGTAGGGGCTTAGTAGTTCAAGGACCATCGCACGAGCAGAAAGGTATAGATATGGTAAATAACCAAACAGGAGAGCGAATAGCCAATATAGAAGGTGGAGAGCCTGTAATGGTGCTCAGTAAAAATACATACGGCAACAACAAAGATGTAATAGATGAGTTGCTGTACAACAGTATGCACCGCAATGGAGCGCGTATTAAAGCGGCTAATTGGTACGGCGCAGCGGTACCACATGTTAATGCCAATGCCTTAGTTCCGGTAATGCGCAATGGCGGTATGGTAACACAGCAGCATACAAATACTACTGCCACAGCAGAGCAGACAGCAAGTGCAGCGCAAGCCTACCAAAGCAACGAGCTACTTAAAGAAATGATTAATGCACAATATGCCCAGATAGACGAAATGCGCAAAAAACAAGATAAGATACAGGCTTATGTAAGTTTGCAGCACTTCTACGACCAGCAAAGCCTACTCAATAAAGGAAAAAGCCTTTCGGGTATCAACCAAAAACAAAAAAGAGCTTAGTACTAAGCTCTTTTTTATGACATAACTGCTTTTAAAATATTAACAGAATTGATGATGATTAGAATTATAATCGGAATTGTGATTTTTAATATGATAGAAAGACCCCTCAGCCCTTTTAAATACGATAAGTATATTACCTGCTTTTTTAATGCCAATTCTCATTAACAGATGCAATATTTTTTTACACAAAAGAAGTAAAAGTCTAAATTTACCAAAAGGAACTGCTTTAAAAGCATTAAGTAAAGTTAAATTAGTAGTTTGGTAATAATTTTTCATATTCTCTGAATGTTCCGGTTTAGATGCTTCATCTATATTAATACTATCTATAATTTTAACTACAAAATCAAACATTCCTCGTAAAGTCATAAATTGCTTTTCTACAATAGGAGTGAAGTTGTTAATAATAGCATTAGTATAATCAATAAAATATCTTTTATCAGCTTCATCTTCTCTATTATCGATATAGTCTAATATTGCTTTATGTCTTATTGCCCTTAATTTATATAAAGTATTAAACGTATAGTATTGTTTTCTGTATGTATAGTTAATGTATAATACAAGAATACTTATAATTAGTGTAAATACAATTAATGCTGTCATCATAAGAAAATTTTTTAAAAGGTTATTTTTTAGAGGTCGCTTGTTTTTCTTTATAACGTAGGTTTTTATCTACATATTGCAAAAGGCGTTCTCTTAACTCTGTATTTGCATTCTCTAATCGGGCTATTTCTTTGTCTTTTGATTTAAGTAAATCTTCTTGCCCATTTATATTGAATAATGCAAATTAAAATAGTAGCAAATAATATTACTGTTAAAAATGGTCCGTACTTAGTATAAACTTCTTGCCAATCAGGTATATTATCAGTTATAGAGTTTAAAAAAAGAGGAATCATTTATAATGTATAATTGGATTACAATAATGCAAATATTGTCATTGCTTTTGAAATATCATAATTTTTAAGTCATTTTTTTGTCATAAACTAAAAAATATCCCCAACATCAAGCCTATTTACATCGCTATCCCTCCCCTTTGGGGAGGTTAGGTTGGTTAACACAATACCTAACGTCCCCAAAAGTAAAGGTGCTGTTATTTAGTTTTATCTTCCGGATATGATACTTCTGTATTAACTTTATCCTTATATTGTTCATAGAACGTTTTTACCATATTTATGTTTTGATGGTCTATTGGAGTTAAAATTTGAATGTTAAGTTTCATTTCGCCATAAACTATATAATGAGTATCAAAGTTATCTAAATTGCTGCTTAAAAATTTACTATAAGCAGAATACCTTTTATTATCTTCTTCGTTTTTTTTATCAATATCGTTAGACGCATGAAAAGCTAAAGCACAAATACAATTATTTTCATTTTGGTAAATTTTGTACACGTACAAACAAGCTCTGAAAATATGTAAAACATGCTGCCCAGAATAATTATATCTTAAATTAAACTTAACTTTGTCGTTGCCACTATCTTTAGTAAAAAAAGATATATTGCATATATCGTAATCAAAAATATCAAGATATATAATAGTAGAAACTTTTGGTTTTACATAATCATACCTATAAATAAGCCTTGATTTAAAATACTCTTTATCCTTAGGCTTTTCCTTCATAATGAATGTAAGTCCATCCATTTATTTAATGATATGATTGATAGTGCCCAAAAGAATTAAGCGAATTTGCCCTTGGTATGGTGCCAAAATATGTGAGTTTAAAATCTGAAGTGGTATCAGAGTTTATTTCAATAACATTATCACTTGGCTCATTTGTTAAGCAACCTAATCGACTGTTAATCCAAGGTAATTCATTATGCGTTAAATCTACTAAATCTGCTCCGCTTAGATGCCCATAGGCATTCCATACTTCATTTAAATGATTTTGAACATGTGAAGGTAGATGAGCACTGTATATAGAGTTAAGAATTCTTTTCGGAATTATATCGCTACGCCGCATATATCTAAAGTAATTCCAAACATCTTTAATAACAGGTCCATAAATCCAAGCTTGGATTTCATTGTTAAAAAGAGTATGTCTATGTTTAACAAAGTACCAAACCTGTGTATAGTAGAGTAATTTATGTAGCTGCAAAGGTGTTACTCCCTTATTAATAAAGAAGGGAGCAATACTAAGAGCGTTGTATTTATGAAAGATAGACATAGGTAAGCATTTTAGGCAACAACGAATAATAATGTGTATTATTGTATTATTAATGACTAATAATTGAATTACTATTGACTAATATTTAGCGACAAAGTTAAATTATAATTCAAATTATGCAAGTTAAAGCGAAATTAATTATCTTTTTAACTAAAAAAATATCCCTTAAATCATAAGGGATATTTTAATTTCAAACGCCTTTGTTGGTGTTATCACCAACAACCCCTATTCCGTCCTTATCATTAGCCACTCCAAAGTTAGCGGTCTTATTTCTACATAAGCATATTTTTTTTCGTGTAGATACTCTATAATATCTACTTGGTTATAATCTGCCGACGGAAACTCTAATTGTAATTTTTCGAAAAGCTCTAAAGAAGCAAACCTTACTACACCATCTCCCATAGTATATGCAGGCTTATAGTGTTTATCTAAAAATTGAAATGCCCTATTGCGCATTGTAATTGTATGTTCTGCCATAGTATCCGATTTTTAAATGTGAATAGTACCTTTAAAAGCCCTACGGATTTCGTCAAGCATCGAAATCTTACGCTCTACCAATTCTTTATTAATAGCACCGGTGTTAAGCTCATAATAAATATGGTCTATGGTTATATCGTGTATAGTTTCGGCTATAAGCTCCACGCTGCCAAAGCGTTCTATCATTTCGGTTACTATATCTGCATCGGTTTTGTGCATTAGTATATTATTTACGGTATTGTTTACCGTAAAAGATATTATACGCTCCGATGTATCGGTAGTAATAAGAAAATCGGAGGGCAGAGGCTTTTGTATGGTTATTACCTTGTTTGTATTAGCACCTTTGGCGTATATGTAATCTATATTACGCACTAAGCCAAGCTCTGCAATAGCGAGGTATATCCAATCTTCAAAGGGCTGTGCTACATTTAAGCTGCGGTGCAGTAGCTGTGCAGATACTAATACCGTTTTGCCCGGTACTATTTGCGGCTGCTCGTCGGAGCCGACCAAGTTCCTTTCGGTCGCTTGGATTTGTGCTTTTTGTTGTGTCATTAAAAAATAAAATAGTAGGCAGGTCGCTGACACAACATTTATGTGAAACATAAAGAAGCTCGGGACTTTCACCCGTACGCCTGCCATAGTTTAAAATTAATATTTGGGAATGTTTCATTTACAATAAACGCTGTGTCTGTTGCAAATATATAAAGAACTTTTTAAAAAGCAAATCAATTAGTTAATAATTTATACTTTTCAAAAAATCTTCTTCCGATAATATTTCAATTTCAATGCCCTGTTCTTTAAGTTGTAGTGCTCTTTCTTGCTTATTACTCATCCCATCATCACCTACTATCCTATAGTCTTGCTGTCCAACAATTAAGAAATTAGTTTTTTTGCTTACCGAATTAGAATTAATACCACCAATGTCTGCTATAATTTTCTGTGCTTCCGGTCTGCTCATCGAGCTTAATAATCCTGTAAATACAATAGATTGTTGATAAAATATACTTTCGCTATCAAATTTTGTAGGGTCGCCTTCAGGTGGCAATAGCTTTTCATAATTTCTTTTTCTTTTTGTAGTAGCTGGAGTGTATCCATTGGAGTATAATTTGCCTATTGTTGTTTCTAATTTGGCAGGTATATCTTCTTTACAATTTACCCCCATTTTATCAAAAGCAATTAAGCAAAGCTGTGCTAAAACTTCTGAATCTGGGGCTGCTCTATGTACTCTTCTCGGTAAATTATTAGCTTTGCAAAGTGTTTGCAAATCAAATGAAGCGGAATTAGTCCATATTTTTTTAGAGAAAATATAACTGCAAGTATAATCCAATTCGGGATATGGCAAACTATATGTATTTAGTGTATGCCGTAATACACTAAAATCGAAGGCAGCATTATGAGCTATTAATAGATTGCCCTCTATTAATTCTTTTACTTCGTCCCATATTTCAGAAAATTCTGGTTTATTAGCAACGTGAGTAGCGGTAATGCCGTGCAGTAAAGAATTAAAGTAATCAAAGTCGTTAATGTATGGTTTTATTAACCAAGATTTTGTTTCAATAATCTTGTTATTATCAACAAAAGTTAAGCCTAATTCGCAGGCAGAATTGCGCCGATGCTGACTTGCTGTTTCAAAGTCAATTGTAATAAATTTCATCGGGGTATTTATTTTAAAAGATTAAGCATTTCTTTAAACTTTCTGTCTGCCTTTTGGTTAATGTTATCGTCGTGGTATTTACCGCTACCGTATATGCGTATTTTATCAATTTCGTTTTCTAATAAGGCTTTGTATTGCTCGGCAGTTAATTCGTATTGTACGTTTACGCCTTGCACATTACTACCTTGTAATTTTCCGTGTTCCAATCCACCTCTAATAGATACAGCAGAATTTAAAGCAGTAATGGTTATTACACTACCGTTTTTAAGTTTAAACATTAATTCGTTGCCCTCAAAAATAGAAAATTTAACCGTAGGTGCAAGGTTAATTAAGTATCTGTCATCTACCTTTCTTCCTTTAAGGTAAACATTAATGCTACCAGTCCAGTACCACATAAAGTAATCGGTTTCTATTACTTTATTACCGGTAAATTCGTCTGTTTCGTTTCTTACTACTTTTTGCGAGTAAGCAGTTGCAGCAGCTATTATCAATAATAGCATAAGAGTAATCTTCTTCATAAATTATTATTTAAGTAACGTTATTTATTCTGCGAAAATAAGCCTTTCAGCCATAACTTAAATTTAGCCCATAGTGTAGGCTCTCCCCACTTACCGCAATCTTCGCAAAATTCGGTTTCGTGCAAAACGTATAAATGTGGCTGTGGGCAACCCCACTTTCTGGCACAATCGCTACAAAATTCAGCCATAAAAAGATACATATTTATAATTAAAATAAATGCAAAAAAAATAAATTTCCATATTTGGGAATAAATCTAAATACTTTTTTTAAATATTTATAAAAAAGATTATCTTTGCTACATAGAAAAAGCCCCGTTAGGAAAGAACGAGGCAAGATAAATAAAACAAGGTTGTTTTGAATTGTAGTGCAAAAGTACACCTTTTCACTAATTATCCAAATATCTCTCCTCCTTTTAACAATTTTGCATATTTATCTTGTAATAGTTCTTCCCGATAGGGATATTATTAACAGCATAAAATAATATAAATATGCAAGCAGTTCAACTGGTTATGAATTATAACCGAAAAGTAACAACTACATCAAAGCTAATAGCAGATGCTTTTGAAAAAAGACATGATAATGTCTTGAGGGATATTCAAAATTTGGAATGTTCCGATGAATTTAGACTCCTCAATTTTGAGGAGTCCTCCTATATAAATAGTCAAGGGAAAAAAATGCCATTTTATTTCATTACAAGAGATGGATTTACTTTATTGGTAATGTCCTTTACTGGTACAAAGGCTACAAAATTTAAAGAAGCTTTCATTAAGCAGTTTAATTTAATGGAAGAAGCCTTACGAAATCAAGAAAAGGAAAGAACGCCTAATCTTATCCCAACTTATCAGCAACGCATATTAAGCGAGCCTACCAAATCGTGTCCGGACGATAGATGGAATATATTCGACCAATCGCACGAAATTAT
This sequence comes from uncultured Taibaiella sp., assembly GCA_964448955.1. Taxonomy (GTDB): domain Bacteria; phylum Bacteroidota; class Bacteroidia; order Chitinophagales; family Chitinophagaceae; genus MKSF01. The sequence goes on from CAYUXT010000004.1 coordinate 48,561, forward strand.
GCTATTTGTAGAAAAGCATATAGGGAGCGTAAATAAATTCGACTTAGTTGATGGAAGCATCGGCAGGCTCTGGAGTATTTATAGAAGAGACAAAAAGTGGGCGACAGTTGTTACCCAATATTACCATCACTATAAAGATAAAAGAGGTAAGCAATTGTCTAATTGTTATGATTATTCAGAATTAAAGTATTTTAAAATTTGGCTTAAAAACGATTATAAATTATATCATTTAGGAGATTATCTAATTAATAAATTTAAAAAAGAAAAAAACACAAGGCTGTTAGAAAAAGCTAATAATCTAATGCCAACAATGCATAAAAAAGCAAGTTAAAAGTAAAGGGAGATAATTGGATGAAAAAATAGGGTTGCATTATATGTAACCCTATTTTTTAATTAGGCTCCCAATATTCAATTTCATTAGTATCTAAAAATAGTTTTTCACTTAAAGCATTAACCATATCATTTAATTTTTTATCCTCTTCAGCCTTAATTTCTGGTGGTGTTTCCGGTAAATCTTCACCTATATTTCCTTCAAAATTATCAGGTTGCCAAAAATTAATAGTGTGTAGTCCTTCATAATAATCATCTGGTAATAATTCTTCCAGAATAAAACATTTATTATCAAATTCGAGTTTATTAAAATCTTCTTTAGTTATTCTCTTTTTTGTAGCCATAAAAGTATATTAATTTAAATTAACACTACGAAAGTAAATAAATATTCAATAATTAGTATATACACTCCATTGTTGATGTTATATTTCAACTTAATATTTCAAACAATTATAAATACTTTATTTATAAATAAATTTCACTTTTTTATATAAATCAGCTAAAAGTCATTGTTTTGGCACAAAACAAATAAATAAAACAATAATGACTACACTAAAAAAACAGCAAAAAAAATTTTCTTCGAAGTCAAAATCCTGAAATTAAAGATTCGTCTATGGAACAAATGGAACAACGGCAACAAAACAAGTATTTAATATATAAGATACTTATTTTCAATGATAAATATTTTATATAATTATAGTATAAACAAAAAAAGCCGTTGTTTTTTGTTCCATTCTGTTGCCATAAACCAACATTAGCTAAAAACATATTATAAATAAAAATAACGATTTTGGAACAAATAGCAACAGAAAGCAACGGATTTTTAGCTTTTTTTCTATTATTTTTTATTATTATAATATAGTATTATCAATACTTTTGTATATATCCTTAATAGTCTGTTGCCATTGTTCCATTTGTTCCATAGCCAAAAACGAAATTTGGAAAAAAAATAGGGTTCTTTAAAAAAAAACGAAAAAATGTAAATTTATCATAAGTAAATAAAGAATAATAATAAAATATAAAAAGCACAGAAATTTTTCTGTGCTTTTTATTAGTTATAAATAGTGAAATAGCAAATGTATTGATTTCAAAATTTAGCTATATCGTTAAACAGCAAATATGTTGTAATGTTAAATATACTCTATAACAACTGCCGAAGTAATCATATCATCTGTAATATTATCTATATCAGTTAAATCTTTTGCCTTAACGGTAGCAACTACCACATAGTCATATTCTTCACCCTGCTGAATCATAACTTCACTTTCAGGATCTTGCTTTTTTAGTAGTTCTATTAATTCTTTTACTTTCATAAAAATTTATATTTAGTATATTATTTAAAAAGGAGTAGGTTTATTATCCCCTTTAATATTTTGACCCGATTTCCATTCATTATTATCTACTTCATTATTCATATCGCTATTAAATATCTCAATCTTATAGCGCTCTTGTATTACCTTGTAATTAAATTCAGTAGTCCAATAAGAAGCATTCCCCATTCTTTGCTTGCTTTCGCCTACATATACTTGTTTATCATTTTGTAAGTATTGTATTAAAGTAGATCTGCTTAATACATTATTATCGTTGCGCATTCTAAGCTCTTTAAGGTAGAGTGGGTAAATGTCTTGTATCTTAATATATATATTGTCCGGATTGCTATTATTATACCTGTATGCTGTACCAGGTGCAATAAGTCTAAGGCTTGCAAGGTTCTCCACCACTTGCCAGAACTTACCAAGGTCATCATTACCTTCCATAATATTAAATTGAGCATCAAGGTTTTCAATTAATATTCTGTCAAATAAAATCTCTTTAAAATAGTCGTTATTAGGGTTAAGCAATGGAGATAATAATTTATTGGTAGTACTGAGTATAGCTATGTTCATTATAAATCTATCATCTATTTCTTTTCGAGTTTTTTTAAAAAAATCAGATAGCTTATTCTCAAACAAGGATTTAAACTCCTTAGTCATTACATTTCTTAGCTGTAATATTTCGGAAGTAATATTACTGATGTTGTTATCTTCAAGGCTTTTAAGTTTTTGGAAATTCTTTTTATCTGTGTCGCTACGGTCCTTACCCGGTTTAAAACTGAGCATTATGCACCGAGAAAAAAGAGCGGGTTCTATCGTTGGCATTTCCTGTCCCGAAAGCATACAAGCACTATTTACCGGAATGGTTTGTGTTTGCAAATCGTTTGTCATTTTAGCTCTGGTGTAAGCCTTACCGTCATAAATCTCTTTTAAAGCAGCTATAAAAACCTGTTTAATATTATTTTTATATTCGTTAAGCCACACCACGCCATTACGGTATTGTGCAAACTTTCTCTGAAACCCTTTCGGGGTAGAAGTACTTTCAAGCCCTACGCCTTTTTGCGGTTGTCCAAATAAAGAAATTAAGGAGTTTGCAAAAGCATCTTTACCCGAACCCCTTTGTCCTTCAAGATTAAGGATAGGCGTTGCTCTAATATTTGGCATACTATATATAATATCTCTAAACATTGCTGCAAGAGTCCATATAATACCAATCGAACCATTTTGTGCCCCATACACTTTAAGGAATAGGTCGGACCACTCATTATATTTAATGGTACCGTCGTAGTTATATAAATATCTCTTTTCGTCTTCGTATAGAGCATCTTTATCGGCGAACATTTTACTGTATGCAGGAATGAAGTAATTTTTATCTTTAAATTCTACAATACCGTATTCGTCAATGGGATAAAATGTATTACCGGTTTTCTTTTCTGTATCGATTAATCCGTTAGCCCAAGCCCAAAATTTATATCTTGGGCTATATCCGAGTGTATCAATAAGTGTGGTAGGCTTTTCGTTTTTTTGCAAAAATTCCAATAATCTGGAAAGATCTGCATCATTTCCTTTAAAAATAAAGTACCCTTGACGTTGCAGTATTTTTTTAAAATTTGCAACGCTAGTCATTTCGTCTGTGTTTACGTTAATGGTTCTTTCTATCCCTTCTGTATTTTTAATTACAATAAGTCGATAAGCAGCAATATCCGATGTATCGACGTGGAAAAGTATCCGCATTGTAAAATTACTGATGTCATCATATACGCCTTTATTATTACGCGAGTAGTATCTGCCTTTATAGGCATAGATACCATAATTAAGCACATCAGAAGTATCGCCGTCGAAGTCGCCAGGAAGTCCTAAATCTTCATTACGAAGTTTATTCATTTTACCGGTTCGTTCCATTTCCTTTTTTGCAGCAGCTTCTTTTTTATCTATATCTTCTTTGATATAGTTTTTCAACTCAGCAGCCGAAAGTTTAGGCAGGCAAAGAGCGTTGAGTTCAAGGAGCAGAGAATATTCTCTATCATATAGTTTTTTTTGCGCCAGGTATTCGGTAGATTGGAGCTTACCTTTATCTTTTATTTTATTGAGTATAGCTTCAATGGCATCAATTTTCTTTTGTTGCGCCTTAACGTTGTTTTCAGCTTTTTTAGCATCGGCAGTAAAAGTTTCTGCGATGCGGTTTATGTAGCTATCTTTTTTAATATTATTACCTATGCAGTTGAGCATAAGTAATAATTTTTCGACACAAAATATTTGGTCGTCAGGAGTTTTCGCTTCGTTCCATATACGTTGCGCTTTCCACATTACTGCATCTTGGTGCAGCGATTTAAAATGTTCTTTAATATTAATCATCATCAAAAAAGAATTTTATGCTACTTTTGCTAACTTAATCCATTCAAGTAATTTAATGCTCAAAAGTTCGGTAGCTTTCCCGTGAGGGGTACAAAAACTAAAAGCTACAATTCAATGCTTAATTGACTTGTAGCTTTTTTCTATTATTTCGGCATATTTATTGCTTTTTATACAAATGGTTACAATTGGCAAAATAGAATTAGGAGACTTTCCGCTATTGCTTGCACCAATGGAAGATGTAAGCGACCCTCCTTTTCGTGCCGTATGTAAAGAACAAGGAGTGGACTTAATGTACACCGAATTTATCTCTTCCGAAGGATTAATCAGAGATGCTATAAAAAGCAAACAAAAATTAGACATTTTCGACTACGAACGCCCCATAGGTATTCAGATATTTGGTGGAGACGAAGATGCAATGGCTCTTTCTGCAAAAATTGTTGATGCTACGCAACCCGATTTGATTGATATAAATTATGGCTGTCCGGTTAAAAAAGTAGTGTGTAAAGGAGCCGGAGCTGGCATTTTAAAAGATATACCCAAAATGGTAACTCTTACGAAAGCAGTAATAAAATCTACCAATTTACCCGTTACCGTTAAAACCAGGCTCGGCTGGGACGAAGATACCAAAAACATAGAAGAAGTAGCAGAACGATTACAAGACATCGGCGTACAAGCATTATCCATACACGGAAGAACAAGAGTACAAATGTATAAAGGCAATGCCGATTGGACACTTATTGCAAAAGTAAAAGAAAATCCACGGATACACATGCCTATTTTTGGCAATGGAGATATAGATACTCCTCAGCGTGCATTGGAATATAAAAACAAATATGGCGTAGATGGTATAATGATAGGGAGAGCCGCAATCGGTTATCCTTGGATATTTAGGGAAATAAAATATTACCTCCAAACCGGAAAAACGCTACCTCCCCCTACCCTACAAGAACGAATAAATGTTTGCAAAAAACATTTAGACTTTGCCGTAAAATGGAAAGGAGAAAAATTAGGCATCTTAGAAATGCGCAGACATTATGCACCTTATCTCAAAGGTATTGCCAATGTAAAAGAATATAGGACAAGATTAGTCAATACGCTTTCTCTCTCCGAAATCAACGATACGCTTGATGAGTGTTTGGAAAATTTGATAGATAGCATTTGCTAAAAAAAGAGTGTAAACGAAAATTCATTTACACTCTTTTGTCATAATTACTTCTTACCGCTATTTTACAACTTCTATTTTTCTTACTATAATACCTTCGTTGGTTAATATGTGCAATTGATACATACCATTTGAAAGCATATCAACAGAAATTTGTGTTTTATTGCTGTTAATATTTTCTCTCAAATATACTTTTTGACCTATTATATTATATAAAGCTATTCCGTTTATTTGAATATTATCAGCTTGGATTACCAACGACTCTTTTGCCGGGTTTGGAATAATTTTAATATCTACATCATTATTAAGGCTTTTTAAGTTTAATCCGGAGGCAAAAACATTACCATATCTGTATATAGTATCACACTCATTAGCCAAAGTTGCTTTTACAATGTAAGAGCCATTTTGTGTATAGGTATGTGAAATAGGGGCAGAACCTTGTACTAATGGTGAATTATCTCCAAAATTCCATTCATAAAATGTTACATTTTTTAAAGATGAAATATTAAAAGTAAATTCACCCAATCCATTGTCAATCATACTTACATAAGGTCCGGCTTCGACGGAGGGGAAATGCATAACTTCAAATGTATCAAAAGCCTGACATCCTAATGGATTATATGCCCAAACCCAATACGTTCCGGCTGAATAAATAATGTTTACTTGTGCTTGCGTTCCATTGCTCCAAGTGTAGTCTGTATTAGCGTTAAATCCTGCATCTAATACTATAGCTTCGTTATCACATATATACATCGTATCATTAAATGCAGTTAAAGTTATTCCCGGTGTATTTGCAGTAACTATAAGAGTAGAAGTATCATTGCCAAATTCCGTATCTACAACACCATTTGGCAGCGAAGTCCATACTTTAATTTCAGCAGATTGAGGAAATGGTATATTTGCCCAGCCTAAATCTACTATTGTAAAATCACCAATTACAGGTAATGGTGTATTTACATAAACGGTAGGCTGTGGTGTACCATCGACACTCCAACCCACTCTCACACTATCTATTTGATTACTACCAAAATTTTTTACTCTTGCCTTAACAAAATAAGGACCGGAACACTCTACTACATTGGGTAATAATATACTGTCCACACCGGCATTATCTGGTGTTAATGGATCTCCAAATGTTACTGAACCTTGAAAAAACCTTGGGTTGAATGACATTATTACTACATCTCCACTCCAACCATCGCTTATCGGATTATCTCCTACATATAACGAAACACCATTTTGGGTAAACGAGTTTGGAGCACATCCTGCACCACCATAATCCATATTAGGATCATTTTTAGATAAGGCAAACCTATATGTTGTACTCGCTGGTATGGAAAATCCTACACTGGTTAATACCGTAGTAATTCCGGCAGCAGTACTTGTAGCGACCTGAGTTGTAACTACAGTCCACCCATTAGCTACAGTTATATTACCAGGATTACCATTTAATGGAGTAGTTTTATACCACAAAGTCCAAGTTTGTGTACTATTTGCAGGCATTATATAGGCTACCTCTTCTATTTGAATAGGGGAAGGATTACTATTATTAACACCAAATGTAATACAAGCATCTGTTACTGCTAATAATCCTGATTGCACTAATGTAGTGTATGTTGGTGTTATAGTAAACATCTGTGCATTACTAACACTACTAAATATGCAACAAAACAAGAAAGTTAATTTGGACAATTTAATCATAATGCAAAAAATTTAATTCACAAATATAATAATATATTTTTCAAATAAAAAAACAATTAATGCTTTATTGAGTATTTATATGTATAAACTAACTTTTTAAAACATTTAAGGTTAATTTCATAAATTCTACTTACTAAAGCACCACTTTAAAATAAGACATAACAAAATAAAAAAAAGTTTGTGCATTAATAAAATTATTATTCATCTTATGGAAATTACTTAGGGCTTGCTAAAAACACAATTGCAATATTGTGTTTTTAGCAAGCCCTAAGCAATAATTTGTTTAAAACAAATTAATCTCTGACTATTCTCTCACCACTTCAAATACTGCATCTGCAATATCTTCTGCATTGGGTTTGGAAAAATAATCGCCATCGGTAGCGTACGCCGGACGATGCGCTTTTGCAGATAGGGTTTTAGGTGTAGCATCTAACCATTTATACCCTCCTTGTATTTCCATTACTTGCTGATACATATATGCAGTAGCTCCTCCCGGTACATCTTCATCTATGAAAATAATACGATTAGTCTTTTCGAGTGATGCTACTATTTTGTGTTCGGTATCGAAAGGTAATAATGTCTGCACATCTATAATCTCACAACTAACTCCCGCAGGTGCTAAATATAAATCTACTGCTTCTTGAATTACGCGTAATGTAGAGCCATAAGAAACAATAGTTATATCATCTCCTTTTTGTATAATTTCCGGTATGCCAAAGGGCACAGTAAATGTGGCAAGATTGTCAGGCATTTTTTCTTTAAGTCGGTATCCGTTAAGACATTCTATAACCAATCCCGGTTCATCGCTATGCAATAGTGTATTGTACATTCCGGCTGCTTGCACCATATTCCGTGGCACACATACATTAATTCCTCTTAAAGCATTTATAATTACTCCCATCGGCGAACCACTATGCCAAATGCCTTCTAATCTGTGTCCGCGTGTACGAATAATTAATGGACATTTTTGTCCTCCTTTGGTACGATAAGTAAGTGTTGCCACATCATCGCTCAAGGTTTGTAATCCGTATAATAAATAGTCTAAATATTGTATTTCGGCAATGGGGCGCAATCCACGCAAAGCCATACCTATAGCTTGTCCTACAATGGTAGCTTCTCTTATTCCGGTATCCGAAATTCTAATCTCACCGTATTTTTCTTGTAAGCCGGCAAACGCCTGATTTACATCTCCTATTTTGCCTACATCTTCTCCAAATGCAAAAACTGCAGGATTGTTGCCAAATGTTTGGTCAAAAAATTTATTTAAAATCTCAAAACCATTTATTACGGGGCTATTATCAGAATAAACAGGATTAATAACCGGAGCGTTTTTCACAGATTTTTCGGACTGTGAATGTAAGTGTGAGTTAAACTTATCTTCCGCTTCTGATTTAAGTTTATTGTAATAGTTCTGTACTGCTCGTGCTGCTACGCTATTGCCTCCGGCAAGCGATACTATGCGTTTTGCTGTACGCAATACATCTTTTCTAATTGGCTCTTTAATGCCATTTAATTCTTGTAGCATAGAAGCTATTAAAGTTGCATTGTCGCCTCCTTCAAACACAACCTGATTAGCTATTGTGGTAAGTTGTTGGATTTGGTCTTTTATAGGATTTAAGAAATTATTCCAAGCTGCTTGTTTGGCTTCTCGTGCTGCTTGTTTTGCGCTTTCTTCTATTGCATTTAGTTCTTCTTCGTTAGCCACAGCATTTTCTAATAAAAACTCTTTTAGCTTTTTTACGCAATCCCATTCTTTTTCCCACTCTAATCTTTCTTTGCTTTTATATCTTTCGTGAGAGCCGGAAGTAGAGTGCCCTTGCGGTTGTGTTACGTCTTGTACGTGAAAAAGTACAGGTATATGTTCTTTTCTGGCTAATGCCACACCTTCTTGAAAAGTAGCTACCAATGAGGCATAATCCCAACCTTTTACTTTAAAAATACGCATCCCACCTACTTTTTCATCATACTGAAAACCTGCAAGTGCTTCTGAAATAGAATTTTTGGTAGTTTGGTATGCACGTGGTACAGAGATACCATAACCATCGTCCCAAACGCAAACCACCAATGGTACTTTAAGCACACTCGCCGCATTGAGCGTTTCCCAAAAATGCCCTTCGGAAGTAGAGGCATCGCCTATGGTACAAAAACTAACTTCGTTACCATTATTAGTAAATGTCTCAAATCCTGATTTTAAGCTATCTGCATTTCTGTATAGCTTTGAGGCAAATGCCAAACCTAAGGCTCTTACCATTTGACCCGCAGTAGGAGAAATATCGGAAGAAGAATTAGGTTGCTGCATTAGGTCTTTCCAATTGCCGTTTGCATCGAGCCAACGGGAGCTATAATGCCCATTCATCATTCTGCCGGCAGATGATGGCTCTTGGTCGGGGTCGGGATTAGCGTATAATTGTGCAAAGAATTTTTCTACATCGCTCATTCCTGTTGCAAACATTAAAGTTTGATCTCTATAATAACCTGAGCGTATATCGCCGGGCTGAAAACATTTTGCTAAAGCTATCTGTGCCAATTCTTTACCATCACCGAAAATGCCAAATTTTGCTTTTCCGGTAAGCACTTCTTTTCTACCAATCAGACTTGCCTCTCTGCTGACTACTGCTAATTCGTAATCTTTTAAAGCTTCTGCTTTAAATTCTTCAAAGGATAATTTCGTGTCTTTAGTTTTTGTACCGTTTTTTCCTGCCATAAATTGTGTGATTTGCTACAAAGATAATTTATAATTGGCAATTCCATAATTCGATAATTTTGTAATGCAACAATTTGACTTGTGCTTGCCTAAAATAGGCTGACACATTTTGTATATTCTCAAAATATTCTTTTACTATTTACTTCTTTGATACCTCCGAAAATATTCTTCGCTCTCGGATTGCTAAATTTTCTTAATTTTAACCGTAATAAATAACCATTTTTGTCAACTTATTTTAGGCATAGACAAATTTTGAATTTTTACTTTTTAATAATGAATATCGTTTTTATTGGTTCCGGAAATGTTGCTACATATTATGCTGTGGCTTTACATAAAAAGCAACATAATATTTTACAAATCTATAGCCCTACAATAGCAAATGCACAATTATTAGCCGATAAGGTTAATGCTGCTGCTACAAATAATATTAACAATATAGTACCTAATGCCGATGCATATTTCATAGCAGTTAAAGATGATGTGTTACAAAATATTTCATTACCCGATAATCTGCAAAATGCAGTATTGATACATTGTTCCGGAACTTCTTCTGTTCAATCTTTGCAAAAATCTTCGCAACATTTGGGTGTAATTTGGACTCTATATTCTATTAAAAAAGAAAACGCAACGCAACTAAACAATATTCCACTTATTACGGACAACACTACAGATATTGCGCAAAAAACTATCGCTCAATTAACCAAAGACATTTCGGAGTACCCTGCAATGCAACTCAGTGATGAAAAAAGAAAAATAATGCACCTCAATGCAGTTTTGGTCAATAATTTTACCAATCATTTATTAGATATAGCAGCAAAAATATCGGAAGAAAACCAATTGCCTTTCGAGATGCTCTACCCTATTATCGAACAAACTTTTACACAAATAAAAGACCAATCACCCGCAAAATTACAAACCGGTCCGGCTATACGCGGCGATAATACAACCATTCAAGAACATTTAGAATTTTTAAAATCTAATAAAGAATGGCAAGAAGTATATAGTGCTATTACGGAATCGATAAGGAAAGGGTAAGAATTATTCAAGGACTTTAAAAACTATCAAATCTTTAGTATAGAAAACGATTTTCAATTTAGCTTTTTCAAATACCAGTTCTTTGTCATCTGTTAATTGCCATTTACCTAATTGAACTATTTTTCCACTATGTGCAGCTATATTTCTTCTTGTTACAGTACCATTATCAAGAAATTCCAAAGTACTATAAAATTTCCAATTAGGATATTTACGCATACTTGCTCTATCGCTAACTGCTATATTTACATTTTCTATTCCTATTTTACTATTTAATAAATACCATAATCCATTTAATGCTGCTTTTATACTTTCAATACTATCCGAAAGGTCAAACAAAGTGCTGCCAATAAGTTGATTGTTATTATAAATGCGTTCTTCGTAAATAAAATCCAATCCAATTTCTTCATTTATTCTTAACCACTTAGCCGACTTATTACCCAAATCGTAATTGCCTACCCAATATTGCTTTTCTTTAATTTTATATTTCCACGTTTCTACTGGAAGTAAAGAGTAGATAGTGTCATAAATTACAATTTCATTTTCTTCAAGAGTTTCGGGGTCAATAGCATAAGTTTTTATTGGTTTTGTTTGAAACTTAGACTTATCGTAAGTTAGTTTTCCTTCGTTTAAAATTGCACTTGTAGTAACATCTATTTCTTTATAGTGATAATTAGAATTAAAATAAACAGTGATAAATGCTTGTCTATCTTCACTTAAATTATAGCGATAGGTGGCAATTATATGTTCTTTTGCAATAGTATCACCACTACATATTCGATATTTTGTTTCAGACATTGAGTCAATAAAATCTCCCATTAAGGTATCAATAGTTATAAAATCCTTTGAATGCAACTTAATATCAGAGCTAAACTCCTGTCCCATACATTGGTTATTATTTATCATAAAACCAAACACGAACAAAATTGCAATGTTTTTATATTGAAATGTTTTGCTTATCAAGATTAACAATTATAGTATTATGAGATTTACAGAGATAACGCAAATATAATAAACTTATTCCCCCTAACTAATTTTCCATTTTATTTAGAATATTCAAAACGAAAAACTATATTTACACTTAAACTACTTTTGTAGAAATAAAACCAATAAATGTTGATTAATAAAACTATCTATTATGTACACGCTTATAGCCGATAGCGGCTCTACTAAAACAGACTGGTGCATACTTACGGGAAATAAATTATCTCCAATTCTCAAAACCGCAGGTATGAACCCTTTTATTTGTACAGAAGAAGATTGTTACAACATTTTAAACAGCGAAAAAAAACTCACTACAATAGCAGGGCAAGTCGATAAAGTGCTTTTTTATGGAGCAGGTCAAAAAGGAATTGCCAATAAAAAATTAATTGAAAAAGTTCTTAAAAATCATTTTAAAACTAAAAGTACCGAAGTACACTCTGATATGCTCGGCGCAGCAATAGCTCTCTGTGGCAACGAAAAAGGCGTATGCTGCATTTTAGGGACAGGCAGTAACTCCGGATTTTATAATGGTAAAAAAATTACCGTACAAACTCCATCGCTTGGTTATATTGCCGGAGATGAAGGCAGCGGAGCTTTTCTCGGAAAAAAAGTATTGCAATACTATTTTTATAACACTTTCGACGACGAATTAGCCGAAGCGTTCTTAGATAAATACAAAGCCAACCTCGACGAAGTTTTAGACAATATTTACAACAAACCTTTTGGTAATAGATATTTAGCCTCGTTCGCTTTGTTCCTTTCCGAACACAGAGGGCATTATATGGTAGAAAACATTTTGGAAGATTCTTTTTTGGAATTTCATCAAAAGCATGTGCTTAAATACAGAGAAAGTTGGAAATACCCCATACACTTTGTAGGCAGTATCGCTTATGCGTTTAAAGATGTTATCCAACACGTCCATAGTTTATACGGCTTAGAAACCGGAAAAATAATAAAATCGCCTATTAAAGATTTGGCAACTTTTTTTGCTGAAAATTAGTAGTACTCAATAAAGCCGAGTATATATACCATTATGTTTTTGGTATGAGCGCTTAATACATCAAATGCTTTTTGGAAGCGTTACGCCACCCTGCTTGGCTCTCGTATTTTACAAAATAGATTTTTACATCTGCTTGGCTTTCGTATTCTACAAAAAATATTTTCTTTTCTGCTTGGCTGGCATAATTTGTAAAAAACCATTTACCATCGTTTTTACCGGCTTGGCTTTCATAATTTACTTTATACACTTTTAAGTCGGCTTGGCTTTCGTAATCTACCACATATACTTTTACATCTGCCTGACTTTGGTAATCGACAGAAAAAACTTTTTGGGCAAAAAGAAAACCAGATAAGCAACACGCTATTGCTGTAAGAATAAATTTAATCATAGCTCTAAGACAATAAGCATTGTAATAAGTTTAACCATTTCTACATTAGACCTCTACCATAATTCCTTTTTCTTATTACCTCTCCTTTATTTTTCCTCTCCATATTTCGACTTCGCTCAAATAACCCAAAGAGAGGAAATGGATAGTTATGTTAGAGGTCTATTATCTTAAATACAAATCCAAAAGTAGTTCGTTGTTAAGATAGCCCTCTAATTTATTGCCCGGATATATTGTATCGCCATACGGAATGGGAGTGCCTGTAAATATTAAATCTCCTATTTGTAATGTAAAATACTCAGAAATGTAAGCGATTAAATTTTCAAATTTTAAAATCAAATTTGAGGTGTTGCCTTCTTGTACTTTATCGCCATTACAAAACATAGAAAATGAAGCATCTTTTGTTTGGCTATATTTCTCTAAAGGTCTAAAATCTCCTACAGCAGATGAGTTGTCAAATGCTCTTGCAAGCTCCCAGGGCAAGCCTTTGGATTGTAATGTAGCAAACAAATTGGCATCTGTAAAATTAACGCCTACAGTCCATTGGTCTATAAACTGAAAGGCATTGCGAGGTCTAATACGCTTGCCATTCTTGCTCACTCGTAATACTATTTCGGTATTATATCGAAGTTCTTCTATTGTTTCCGGATAAGGCATTGTAACGCCTTTTCGGATTAATGCTGTACTCGGTTTGTGGTATATGATTGGTACTTTTGCTGTCGGTATGTCCGGAGTAATTTCATCATTAAAATAATTTTTCTCTACACAAATAATTTTCATTTTCTATTACATCTTTTTATTCATTAATTGTCAATCTGTTGGTTATAATTACTTACAAATTTACATCTTATTCTTTAAAATTAACACTTAGATTAAATTGCTTTACTAATTCCTACAACCCACCTTGCACCCCAATACTGTGGTTCTGTATATGTAGGACGATTTATAAATAATGGCAAATCTAATCTTATGGTCAATGGATTTGCTTTTTCAAAAGCACCCCATTTTTTAATCGTAAATGCAAAACCCAATCCTGCGTCCATTCTAAAATCTGAAACGAATTTAGTATGACTTACAAAATTAAATCCTCCGGAAGTAAATTCAGACAACTCTACAATGCCGGCATCTGCAAATAAATATACATTGGCTTTTAACCAATTGCGTGTAAAAGATGGTCTAATGTTTATATAATTTGTAAAATCCAATTCTGTATTCAATGCGGCACCACTTCTGCTTTTATAGGATAAAAACTGTATTCCATTGCGTGTATCATAAGCATAATAACCGGCATAGCCTCGAAGATTTAATCCGCCACCATAATGAAAATGATTGGTAGTATTAGGTGAATATCCTAACCAAGATTGCGGAACAAAAGCCATACTGCGTACATATTTATTCTCCATCATTTCTTCAGGATTAGCGCCTGCTAAATACAAAGCACTTTCGTAAGGTATATTATTACCCATTCCTATTCTGCCAAATAATCGTGTGTGTAATACCATTTTGTGTAGTACCTGTATGTGCTTTAACTCCCCCTGAAGATAACTGTAATCGAAATTTCGGGTAAGCAATGGTGTTCTTAATCCAATAGTATAATACCCTGCACCCTTAAATGTGTTGTAGTTTTTAGTATAATTTAAATTGAAAGAAGTATTCTTATTTTGCTGCGTACTGCTCCATTCTTGAGGGTATAAAAGGTAATCTCTATTGCTACCGGAACGATGCATAGATTTAACATAAGCGGTAACTTTATTTTTATCGTTAATAGCCCAATTAAAACCTAATTGATGACTCCATAGACCATCTAAAAATCTGCTGTTACCATTTAGTGTAAGGTTAGGAATATTTAATGTAAGTGGTGTGGTTACATTTATCCGATAATTTACTGGTGCATAATGTTGGTAAATACCTTCGTTGTATTCGGGATAATACTGAAACCACCTGCCAATGGTGGTATTATACCATACATTGCCATTAATATTGAGTATTCTGTTAAGGTAATTTCCTTCAAAATGAGCGCCCAATTTTATTCCATCAATAGCGTTGTACCATATATCTGGACGAAAGTATAATTTATACTTTTTCCATTCCTGCGCGCCGTAAATTCCACCATCTAATTTGGTTAGTATTTTGTTTTTATTCCAAAGGCTACCAACAGTTTTGGTATTATTAAGCATAAATCTGTCGGCTAATCGGAGCGATGTATCTATGGTTACAGATTTAATGCCATCGGGTATGTTAACATAAGCAGTATATTTTTGATTGAGTTTTCCCCATCCTGTCCAGCGTGGTAAAATTTGAGCATCTGTTTTTTTCTCGTACCAAGTATTAGGAATATGATAGTTGTGCTGTACCCCTTTTTTATCGATTATAGATAAGTCTATCGGCATTTGCATACTTGTTTT
Source organism: uncultured Taibaiella sp. (assembly GCA_964448955.1). GTDB lineage: Bacteria > Bacteroidota > Bacteroidia > Chitinophagales > Chitinophagaceae > MKSF01. Next base: position 63,932 of record CAYUXT010000004.1, read on the forward strand.
TCTTCTTTTTAAAACAATGGCATAAGTATTTTGTTCTTTCGCTTTTTTGACATTTCCTATGGCATAATCAATAGGTTTTGTAGTTTCTAACCATTGGTCGAAAAACCAGTTTAAATCAACCTTGGTATATTGGATTATAGAGTTTCTAAAATCTTCGAAATAAGGGTGTGCAAATTTCCATTGATTAAAATAATGCAGCATAGCATTTGCAAACAATTCGTCGCCTAAAACATACTGTAGATTATAAAGCATTGTTGCTGCTTTATAATACACATTACCATAACCACCTCCATGCCCTAATGCGCTGCCAAAATCATCGGAATGAGTATTGAGCTGATGGTCGCCACCACTACCCGCATAGTAAATATAAGAATAATAAACTCTTGCATCTATGGCAAGTCTTGGTTCTGCAAATTTGGCTCTCCAGCCTTTAGATTTGGCTTGTAGCAATGTATCGCCATCTATCATTCGTAAACCCTCTGCGGTAAGAAATTGCGTAAAGCCTTCATCTAAAGCAGCACGATAAGTTTCGTTACTGCCTACCATACCATAAAACCAATTGTGCCCGATTTCGTGAACTAATAAGCCTCGATAACCCGGGTCTGCACCACCATCTAAAGTTAGCATTGGATATTCCATACCATCGGCAGCATCGGCAGCTACCATTTTAGGATAATGGTACATTCCATAATTTTCGGAAAATGTCTGTATTATTTGTGCAACTAATTTAGCAGAATTTTGCCAACCGGAAGCGTGTGGTTCTTGAGCAATACCAACACATTCTATGCCATTCCAATATTCGGTAGCAATACGATATGATGGGTCTGCGGTAAATGCAAAATCGTGTACGTGATGCGCTACAAAATGCCATTTCTTTCTTTCTCCAAACTTGTATGGGATTATCTCCGAAGGGGCTTCGTTCCAAGGCTTTTTCTCGAAATTTTTAAGGTCTAATTTTTCTCTTAAATCTTTTGGTAATACTTCTTCTCTGTTTTGTAATGCGCCTGTAGCTTCTACTATATAATTAGAGGCGAAATCTAAAGTAACATCGTAAATGCCAAAATCTCCATAAAATTCTTTGCCTAAATGCTGATAGGTATCCCAACCAAATTTGGCATCATACACACATATTTTAGGAAACCACTGACAGCCATTGTAGTGCATAAATCCCCAAGCAGGGTACATTTTCATTCTCCTGCGCGTGCTACCCATATCGAAATAGGAAACAAAATCCATACTAATGGTAATATTATTTCCGGGTAAGAGTGGTTGTGGCAAAAATATTTTGAGGATAGTAAAATCTAATTCCGTTTTAACAGGAGCGACCCCATTTATTTTAATGTTATCCACTGTTGTTCCCAAACCGTTTTCTTCGTATCTGCCAAAGATTGGTTTTACTTTATTAGCTTCTTGTAAAGAGTGTGTGTAGCCCCCTTTAATAAATGCATTTTGGTGTAAATGAAAATATACAAAATGTAATGTATCGGGCGAGTTGTTCCAATACTCCAAATCTTGATGTGCTGTAATGGTATGGTTGGTTTCATCTACAACCGCATCTATTTTATATTGTACATCTTGCTGCCAATAATTATTATGCGGTTTTCTGTTCTGCCAATATAAGCCATCATCACTCAAGGGAAACTTATTCTGTGCAAAATGCGTTAAGTGCATTGCAAGTATTAGTGTAACGAAAAGTATTTTTTTTATCATTTATCAACCTAAACATTTGAAACGCAAATATAATAAAGGTAAATTATGCTTTTATGAATTATACTACAATAATAATAAAAAACATCTTGGACTTACCTTCTCAGAATTATTCTAAATGTAGTGCCCTTCCCTATTTCAGATTTTTTCACATACAAGCTACCGTTATGAAAATCATTAATAATGCGCTTTGCAAGCGATAAACCTAAGCCCCACCCTCTCGTTTTGGTAGAGTATCCGGGTGTAAATACTTTTTTAAAATTCTTTTTAGGAATACCTTTTCCTGTATCGGAAATGTCGATGGTTACTTCGCGAGGAGTATTACATAATTCAATATGAATATTTCCTTGACCTTCCATTGCATCTAAAGCATTGCGTATAAGATTTTCTAATACCCAATCGAATAGCGGTGCGCTTAGGTTGGCAAAAACATTCGGAACTTTTTCGGTATCTATACTAATATTTACTTTTACAGGAGCGCGCTTTTGCATATACGCTACCATATTGTGTAAGCGTTGGGTTACATTTTCTTCGTATAGTTGTGGTACGCTACCTATTTTAGAAAAACGGTCGGCGATGAGTTGAAGTCGTTCTATATCTTTTTCCATTTCATCTACCCACTCTCTGTTGGCTTCGTTTTCCCGTAATAACTCCATCCAAGCAACAATAGAAGTAAGCGGCGTACCCAACTGATGTGCCGTTTCTTTAGACATTCCCACCCAAAGCTGATTTTGAATGCTTTTTTGTGAATTAGTTACAATAGCAATTAAAACTATTACCAGAAAAGCAAGTACACCGATTAAAATAAAAGGATAATATCGTAATCTATTGAGCAAATGAGAATCGCCATAATATATATGATTGATTACACCATAATTTTGGATAAATATGGGTTGGTGCTGTTTTTTAAATTCTTCTAACTTTTTTTCTAAATATTGTGGATTGGTAGCTACTCGTAGGGAGTCTAAATTTCTATAATCTACTATTTGACCATTATCTCCAATAATAATTAAAGGTATGCTCGTATTGCTCGAAACAACTTTAGCCGCATAAGTAATATCTGAAGTGCCATTGTTAATTTCGACATTATTAATGGTTTGAATACCTTCTACCAAAAGCTCCATACGTTTGGATTCTTCTGCTTCTATCTCTTCTACTAAATTACTAAAATAGTATAGGGCAATGCCCGCAATTACAAATGCGACAAAGAGCACAAAAGTTTTCCAGGTAAGATAATACCGCATACGGTTCAAAAGTAAGCTATTGGCTTGTAATCCCAAAAAATAAGAGAAATAATACTAATTTTGCAAATACATCATTTATTGTTTGTTAAAATTTGTTTGGTATGATATTAATTGTGTTATCACTATCGACAAACTCAAGTAAAAATGAAAAAAATCGTATGTAAACTAAAATTCAAGATAACTTCCAAAAGCAAAATTGGAATTAGTATTATTATTGCTTTATTATTGTTAAATATATTTTCAGAACAGGTTGTTGCTAATCAAAAAGATTCAGTATTTGTAACTTTTAAAAAGAATTCCAAATCACTTACTTCCAAATCCAAAAAAACAATCAAGGAGTTTATAGAACTTAAAATAGCCGACTCCAATTACATTGTTTCTATTTCATATTCTCAACCTTTGAGTTGCGTTAAAAGTTTCAAAGCTTTCGATAAACTTCAATCTATTTCCAAAATATTAGTCAATCAAGGAATTAATAAGGATAATATTGAATTTCAATATTATAATCAAGCACCACAATTAATTATAATTCTTATTTGGAAAGAAAAAGAAGTAAAAGACACATCAATAATACCGCCACCCCCTTTTTATCATAAAGAATAATTACAAAATAGCACAACACAATACAAACAATATGAGTAACCCTAAACGCCTTAAAATTGGAGATGGAATTATTAGTGGATATGTATCTATATTCCTTGCTATACTTGCATTAGTAGGTATGTTATGTTTTCGATTTCCAGAAAGATTAACAACGCCGGAGTTTAGAGAAGTATATACCGGAGAAAGTATGTCGATACTTATGTTTGGTGTTATTATAGGTTCATTTTTCTTCTCTTTATTAAGTTTGATTTTAAGCAAGCGTTATCGGCTGGCACTTATTGGCAGTGCCATTGCGGGCATTGCTGTATTATTAGGAGCATTTAGCGTAGAGGGGCGTTCGGTAGAAAAAGTAAGTTGGCATATTGGCTTAGATTGGTTATTACTCGACTTATTGTTGATGGTAGCCATATTTGTTCCCTTAGAATTATTTTATCCGAAACGAAATAACCAAACAAAATTTCACGCAGAATGGCGTACCGATTTAATCTATTTTGCAATGAGCCACTTATTTATACAATTTTTTGGAGTTGTTACGCAAAAGCCTGCTATGTTATTTTTTGGTTGGATAGGATTAGATGCAGTACATAAATGGGTAGGAAATCTACCATTTATCGCAGGGTTGTTTTTAGCATTTTTTACTACAGATTTATTTCAATATTGGGCGCATCGTATCTTCCACAATCATGTGTATTTATGGCGTTTTCATTCGGTGCATCATTCTACCAAAAATATGGATTGGCTTGCCGGAAGTCGTACACATTTTATGGATATATTTTTTACAAGAGCAATGACTTTTATACCCTTATACATTTTAGGATTTTCCCCGTCAGTTTTTAGCGCATACATCATATTTATAGCTATCCACGCTGTTTTAATACATTCTAATACTCGAATAAATTTTGGATTTATAAAATACATCTTCACTACGCCACAATATCATCATTGGCATCATTGCGATGACCCACGATATTATGGTAAAAATTTTGCCGCTATTTTTCCTTTTATCGACCGGATTTTTGGCACCTACTATTTACCCGGTAAGGAGTGGCCCAATGGTACAGGATTATTAGAAGCCGAATACCCAAAAGGGTTTATAAAGCAAAGCGTATATCCATTTACTAAAAGTCCTTTTGATAAAGACTTGAATATGGACGAAAAAAGCGAACGATAATTTATACCTTTGCCCTCCGTTAAAACCATTACAGAAAAATTTGCATATTTAAAATAGCTTTTGCTAATGTGAATTACAAATTAGACTAAAGTAGTGCATTACTTTTTGATTTTGCAATGATAAAAATATTTGCATAGTCCATACTACGGAAATATCTTTTGAAGAAGAAAAATCGAAAAAGAACAAGCATATTGGGCTAATTTATTTTTCATATTGGTATTATGTGCTGTTTGGGCTAAATATTTTGTATGTTTGTAGAGAAAAATCTTCGGCAATAAAACGAAGATTTTTTTAAAGTTTATCAATAATTTAATCATAAAGAAATATATGTCATTCCAACCCCAACACAAAATCAGAATCGTTACAGCCGCTTCCCTATTTGATGGTCATGATGCCGCTATTAATATTATGCGTCGTGTGATGCAGTCCAATGGTACGGAAGTGATTCACTTAGGTCACGACCGCTCGGTGCAAGATGTCGTGGACTGTGCCATTCAAGAAGATGCCAATGCGATTGCGATGACTTCCTACCAAGGTGGTCATGTGGAGTATCTAAAATACATGTACGACTTGCTTCGTGAAAAAGGTGCGGGACATATCAAAATATTTGCTGGCGGCGGTGGCGTAATCCTACCAGAAGAAATCAAAGAATTGGAAGATTATGGTATCGATAAAATCTACTCTCCGGATGATGGTCGTGCGATGGGTTTAGAGGGAATGATTATCGATTTGATGACAAAATCTGACTTCGCTACAGGCAATCAATTGAATGGCGAAGTGGGTCATATCACCGACAGAAATCCTAAAGATATTGGTCGCTTAATCTCTGCTGCTGAAAACTATGGCGAATTACCTGAAACACAAGCTATGCTCAAGAAAGTAGCCGAATTAGCCAAAGAAAGTAAAACCCCAGTTTTGGGTATAACGGGTACAGGTGGTTCTGGCAAATCTTCTTCTGTAGACGAAATAGTAAGAAGATATTTATTGGATTTTCCAGAAAAAACAATCGGTATTATTTCTGTAGATCCGTCTAAACGTAAAACAGGCGGCGCTTTGTTGGGCGATAGAATTCGTATGAATGCCATCCGCAGCGAAAGAGTGTATATGCGCTCTATGGCTACCCGTCAGAGCAATTTGGCAGTGTCTAAATATATCGAAGATGCAGTAAACATCTTGAAAGCGGCGCAATACGATTTAGTGGTTTTAGAAACTTCAGGTATTGGTCAGAGCGATACGCAAATAACAGATTATTGTGATGTGAGTATGTACATCATGACGCCTGAATACGGTGCTGCTACACAACTTGAGAAGATTGACATGTTGGATTTTGCGGATATTGTAGTGGTTAATAAGTTTGACAAACGAGGCGCTGCTGATGCTTTGCGTGATGTAAAAAAACAATACCAACGCAACCATAAATTATGGGATGTTGATACAGAGCTCATGCCAATTTTTGGAACAATCGCATCGCAATTTAACGATCCAGGAACGAACACGATGTATCGTGCATTGATGGATAAAATCGTTGAAAAAACAGGCGCGAATTTGAAATCTGATTTCAAAGCTACAGATGAATTGAGTGAAAAAATCTTCATCATTCCACCGTCTCGCACACGTTATCTTTCTGAAATTTCGGAGAACAATCGAGGCTACGACAAACGTTCAAAAGAGCAAGCTGATGTGGCGCAAAGATTGTTTGGTATTCATAAAACGATTGATACTTTACAAAACTCTAACATTGAAGATAAAGACCGCTTGATTAAGGAATTGCAAGAGGTGTATCATAAAGTGAGCTTAGATTTAGATCCTAAAAATTTAGAAACACTCAAAAATTGGGAAGCTAAAAAAGCGAATTATCAAAACGAATATTACGAATTTAAAGTGCGTGATAAAGTTTTAAAAATTAAAACACATTCCGAATCTTTATCGCATTCTCAAATTGCAAAAGTGGCGGTGCCTAAATTTGAAGCTTGGGGCGAAATTTTGAAATGGACTTTATTGGAAAATTTCCCAGGCGAGTTTCCGTATGCTGCAGGTATCTATCCTTTCAAACGTGAAGGAGAAGATCCAACGCGTATGTTTGCCGGAGAAGGTGGTCCAGAAAGAACCAACAAGCGTTTTCACTATGTATCCAAAGGCTTGCCAGCAGCGCGTTTGAGTACCGCTTTTGACTCTGTAACTTTATACGGACAGGATCCAGATCATCGTCCAGATATCTATGGTAAAATTGGTAACTCGGGAGTATCTGTTCCGACTTTGGATGATGCCAAAAAATTATATTCTGGTTTCAACTTAGCCGATCCTACGACTTCCGTTTCTATGACGATCAATGGTCCAGCGCCTACGATTACTGCTTTCTTTATGAATGCTGCAATCGATCAGCAATGTGAATTGTACATCAAAGAAAATGGTTTGGAAGATGAAGTGAATGCTAAGATTGATGCTATTTATAAAGACAAAGGCGTAACGCGTCCTTATTATTCTGCAAATGTAGGTTCTGGCAAAGAAGCCGAAGGACAACAAGGCACTTTACCAGAAGGTAACAATGGTTTAGGTTTGATGCTTTTGGGTGTTACCGGCGATCAAGTTTTACCAGCTGATGTGTATGCAGCAATCAAAGAAAAAACCTTGAAATCTGTTCGTGGTACGGTTCAAGCAGATATTTTGAAAGAAGATCAAGCGCAAAATACTTGTATTTTCTCTACAGAATTTTCTTTGCGTGTAATGGGCGATGTGCAGCAATATTTTATTGACAAAGGTGTTCGTAATTTTTATTCTGTATCTATTTCTGGTTATCATATTGCAGAAGCGGGCGCCAATCCAATTTCGCAATTGGCATTCACGATTTCTAATGGTTTCACTTTTGTAGAATACTATTTGAGTCGTGGTATGCATATTGATGAATTCGCACCAAACTTATCATTCTTCTTCTCTAATGGTATCGATCCAGAATATTCTGTAATCGGTCGTGTGGCGCGTAGAATTTGGTCTAAAGCCATGAAGTTGAAATATGGTGGTAACGAGCGTTCGCAAATGTTGAAATATCATATTCAAACATCGGGTCGTTCTTTGCATGCGCAAGAAATCGACTTCAATGATATTCGTACGACGCTTCAAGCCTTGTATGCGATTTATGACAACTGTAATTCATTACATACAAACGCTTATGACGAAGCGATTACAACGCCAACAGAAGAATCTGTGCGTCGTGCCATGGCCATTCAATTGATCATCAACCGTGAATTAGGTTTGGCGAAAAACGAAAATCCATTACAAGGTTCTTTCATCATCGAAGAATTGACTGATTTGGTGGAAGAAGCGGTGTATGCTGAGTTTGATAAAATCACAGAACGTGGTGGTGTATTGGGTGCGATGGAAACGATGTATCAACGTGGCAAAATCCAAGAAGAGTCATTGTATTACGAAACATTGAAACATACGGGCGAATTCCCAATCATTGGTGTAAATACATTCTTGAGTTCTAAAGGTTCGCCAACGGTGGTGCCTGCAGAGGTTATTCGTTCTACAACAGAAGAGAAAGAATTCCAAATCAAAAACATCAACAATCTTTGGGAACGCAGTGGTGATGCTGGTCAACAAGCTTTGAAAAGATTACAAGAAGTAGCTATTCGCAATGGCAACATTTTTGAAGAATTGATGACCACGGTTAAATATTGTTCTTTGGGTCAGATCACCAAAGCCTTGTTTGAAGTGGGCGGGCAATATAGAAGGAATATGTAATTGTCCAACATCCAACATTGCCAATCTTTAAAAGATTGGCAATGTTGGATGTCAAAAAACATCATCATGGCAAAAGAAGAACATTATTTCACCAAATTTGACTATGATTGTTTCTATCATGTGTACAATCGTGCTATTGATTTGAAGCCCATGTTCAAAAGCCGTGATAATTATTTGTTCTTTTTAAAACGATACAATGATTTCCTATCTGAAGTTGTAGACACTTATGCTTACAACCTGTTAGGGAATCATTTTCATTTATGTATAAAAGTCAAATCAAAAAGTGACATTGATTTATTTGTTTCAGAAAATCCAGTTTATAAAGACAAGCCCATTCATTTAATCATAAGTGCACAATTCAAAAGACTTTTTCAATCTTACACTTTAGCTTTCAATAAACAACATAAACGTGTTGGAAGTTTATTTCAAAAACCTTTCAAAAGAGCATTTATTGACAATCAAAAATATCTTCAAAATACCATAACCTATATTCATCAAAATGCACAACACCACAACATGGTGGAGGATTTTCGAGATTGGGAATGGAGTTCATATAATAGTATAATTTCCGACAAAGAAACCAAATTGAAAAGAGAAGAAACAAATCAATATTTTGGCAACAACAATCAATTTGAAAATTCGCATCGTAGCGTAGTTCAAGATATTGTATTTGTGGAAATTGAAGAGTAAAATAATCAATAGTTTTAAAATGATATTTTACTTGCAATATGTTGAATACCTTTATGATTTGAATATCAAATAAAAAAAATGAAAACCTATATAGTTTGCTTATTGACAAGTCTAAATTGTGTTTGCTGCAATGCAAATCAACATCATGAGAAATACAATCAGTTAAAAGAAGCGCACTCAATGGTAAAATCAAAACGGTGTCAAGGTATTATCTCAACACTAACACGGAAATATTAGATATCAATTCTTTTGTTTTGAGGTATAATTATGAAAACAGTATTGATGGGTCTTTAATACAAATTAACGTTAGGAATAAAAATCTGCCATATTTTAATATTGAAAGGAATATGGTATTCTCTGTAAAATCATATGATATTTCTTACGAAGAAATTAACCCACATTGCGCATAAAAACGCTCAAATTAGCTATGGCATTGGGTTTTATTTTTAGAAATTGTGCTTTGTGTACTACAAATTTTTATGTTTTGCTAAATTGGAAATACATATCGGCTACAAAGGTATAGCCTAGACACCCTAAGTGTCACACCCCCCTGTGTACTACAAACCACATAAACTGCCTGAGAACGGAATATTTAAAAATTACCCGTACCCTCCTACAATATTTTGAGCCAAAGTTTTTTTAAATTTTTTTAAAAATGCCACTTTTGCGCAATGTGGGTTAAAAGTAATTATTTGGATACGCCTACATCTTCATCTAATAAAAAATATAAATATCAATGGTTTAATGATTATTCTTACATTTTTAAAAATGATGAGAAGAAATACACAGAAATTCTATTTGAAATGGTTGAGCAATCTGAAATCATTTCAATTGAAAACAATAAAATTGTGAATGTTACAAAATCAACAAATCAATTTGTTGAATTCGACGCAAACAATAACCCTGTAAATTCGATACTTACTGAAAGCATCAACTAAATTACAACTAATTGAAAATCAATAACTAAATTTGTTGTTAGTCAGAATAAATTTTACACTATGCTAAAACTAATAATACCAAGTTCTATTATCATTCTTTTAGCCTGCAACTTTGACAAAAAGAATGAGCAGACAATCCATTTGCAAAACTCAAATAATGTAATTTCTGACACAACAAATCTAGAAATAAGACTTACAGCAAAATTTAATTCATTTGATACAACTATTGAAGTATTATTTACAGACACTAAAAAAACTATTGGTGATAAACAAAAGGAAAATTTTGAAAATTTCGTTTTAAAGCAAGACTTGTTGACTACTGAAATTCTTCAAATAATATTTGACTTTTACAAAAGGTCTTATGCTGACTATAAAACCGGTTGGACATTGATTGGACAAATAAGCGATGAAGAACTTGAAAAACACTTACCAACGCCAACGACACCTGAAAATCTAAAACCTTATATAACCCCAGTAATTATTCATATTCAAAATGAAAAAGAATGCAAGGATGGTACCTTGGGAATTGAATTTGACTGCACTTGGGATATAGAAAATGGACTAGGAGTTTTAATTAAAGACTGGAAAGTGGTTGAGGCAAGTGTCGCAGAAATTTCATACTTCTAAATTTGAATAACCATTACTTGCCAACAACATCGTTTCCTTTATAAAACACAATTCCTCTATAGAAGGTAAATAAATAATTTTATATGTCTCCCAGTTTGGAGGGTGGTAGATTTTTCCAATATTTTTTTTAACTGAAAAAAGCCCCTAAAAGTTTTTTTCTTACTTTTATTATGGACATCTATTCCGATATATAATTTATTGAAGTATGTTTTTTTGTATAATCACATTACCATTCTTTACATTCACAAATTGATTGCTAAAATGTTTTAAAAACTTAGTAACTTCGTAAGCAAATTAAATTTTTAAAAAATGGACATCAGACAATATGATAACAATAACAACACCACATCAGAAGATGTGTTTGTTAATTATACCGAAGTAAGCGAATCTTACATTGCACGCTATGTATCTAAAGTGTATGGTTGGATGGTTTTAGGACTATCCATTACTGCTGTTATTGCTTTCTTTACGGCTAATTCTTACGCTATTTTAAATATGTTTTTTGAAAACAGATTTATGCTTATTGGTTTATTTTTAGTGCAATTATTCTTAGTGGGCTATCTTTCTTTTCGGATTAATAAAATGTCGTTTATTGCTGCTCTTTCTGTATTTATACTTTATGCATCACTAAATGGATTAACTTTCGGAGCTATTTTAGCAGTTTACACAGCATCATCTATAGCCGCAGTATTTGGTATTACCGCAGGTACCTTTGCAGTGATGAGTGCAGTAGGATATTTTACCAAACAAGACCTAACCTCTTTCGGTAAAATAATGATAATGGGTTTAATCGGTATCGTTATTGCTTCAGTAGTTAATATGTTTTTGGGTAGTTCTACACTATATTGGATTATTTCTTATGTGGGTGTAGGTGTATTTGTAGGGCTTATAGCTTACGATACCCAAAAAATAAAATCTTATGCCTTAATTGCAGATGAAGAAACAAGAAAAAAAGCAGGTATAATGGGAGCACTTTCTCTTTATTTAGATTTTGTAAACTTATTCTTAATGTTACTTCGTTTATTTGGCTCCAGTAGAAGCTAAATGATGATTTTAATAAATAAAAATCAGGTAGTAAATTTAAAAATACTACCTGATTTTTTCTTTTACAATAAATCACTAAATTTGTAACCACTAAAGCAATAGCTTTACGCTATTTATTTTTTTTAATAGTAAAACCATAATTAAATATTAATGAAGAGATGGAAAATCACTGTTGGGGTTGTTCTAACCATATTATTAGCAAGCTCAATAGTGCTTATTGCACAAAATAAGACTACTAAAAAAGAAACCGACGTTGCAGAAGTGCAGGACTTAAAAGTAATTAAAGAAACCAAAGACAGCAGAGGTTACACAATTAGGGAAGTACAATACAAAGAAGGTGGATTTTTGGTTACTAAGACCATAGTATTACCTCCTTTTCCCGGATTAGACGAAAGGATACCCGTAAAAGCAGACACACTCATCCAAGATTCTTTAATGATATTAGTGGATAAAACCAATTATTTACTTGCAGTAGTGTATCGTCGTAAGCGTATTAGACAATATCGTGCAGGTTTTGGTCCCGATAGACTTCAAGATAAAATGATGATGGGAGATAGATGTACTCCCGAAGGTTGGTTTAAAGTAGTAAGCAAACGTAACCACAATGTGTGGCAAAAGTTTATATTATTAGATTATCCAAACAATGCATCGTACAAAAAATTTAATGAAAGAAAAGCCAAAAAAGAAATTCCATCTGATGCGGCAATAGGCTATGCAATTGGCATCCATGGTACATTTACCGGAGGGGAAAAATTAATAGATACCGGCATCGGTTGGACAGACGGCTGTGTGGCATTAAAACCCAAAGACATTGTAGATTTATATAAATTTATAGAACCTGGTACAAGAGTTTATGTAAGAAGATAATAACTAATGCCAAACTACATTTTTATTACTTTTGTGGGTAGTGTAATTCCCTAATTTTGTAACATTATTCATCAAAATATTATTTCTTCTTGTTACATACTTTTAAAAAAATATTAGAACAAAAAGGTTGGCAAAACAGTAAGATTATCGTTGCTGTTAGTGGTGGAGCAGATAGTATGGCTTTAGCTTTATTATTGCATCAATCTAATGTACAAATTACCATTGCACATTGTAATTTTGGATTAAGAAATAAAGAGTCTGATGACGATGAAGTATTTGTAACCAATTGGGCAAAAGTGCAAAACATTCCTTGTTTTGTCAATCGATTTGAACTCCAAAAATATTTAAGCCAAAATCCGGAAAACATTCAGCTATTAGCTCGCAATCTTAGATATGAATGGTTCGAAAAATTAAGAACAGAATTGCAATACGATTTAATAGCAGTAGCGCATCATAAATTAGATTCTGTAGAAACCTTATTGTATAATTTCCTAAAAGGTACGGGCATAGCCGGATTACATGGTATTAAACAACAAAATGATGTTATAATACGCCCTTTATTAGATTTTAGTAAGGAGGAAATAATTACTTTTTGTTCAATAAATAATATTGCCTGGCGCAAAGACAGCAGTAATAAAAAAGACACCTATACTCGAAATAATATCCGACATAATTTAATTCCCTTGCTCAACCAAATAGTACCCAATGCTACCGAAAACCTTTTTAAAAATACCAAAAGATTAGAGGAGGTAGAAATAATTTACAACCAAAGAATAGAACAATTAAAAAAGAAATTAATCGAAAATCGAAATAACGATTATTATATTTCTATTAGGAAAATTAAAAATTACCAACCACTATATACTATATTATACGAATTGCTTAAACCATTCTCTTTTACTGCTGCAAGTATAACAGATGTAGTACAATTATTAAATGCAGAGAGTGGTAAGCAAGTAATTGCAAGCACACACAGAATTATTAAAGACCGAGCATTCTTGATAATAACACCTAAAAGCACAGAAGACAGTACCCATATTAATTTAGAAATACTGCAAACGGGTAAATCCGTAATAAAATTTGGCGATAAAATCTTAGCATTGCAAGTTGTGCCTTCTGTTAAGGATTTAAATACTTCCTCAAATGAAGTGTACGTTAATTTATCCAAAATGGAGCAACCCATAATATTACGCCCCAAAAAGACCGGCGATTATTTTTATCCTTTCGGAATGGGTATGAAAAAGAAAAAAGTTAGTCGTTACTTGATTGACCAAAAAGTACCAATCCACGAAAAGGAAAATGTTTGGGTAATAGAGAGCAATAAAAGAATAGTGTGGGTAATAGGTATGCGGTTAGATGAAAGGTTTAAGATTAAAGATAATAATGCAGATGTTGTACATTTTTGCGTAAGTTAATTTTTAAAAAAAACCAATAATAGACTTTCAATTTGTTGCATCACACAAAACAATGCTGAAATAAATAATCCTCGAAAAAAATTTCGAGGATTATTTATAATTTGTAGAATTCTACCTATAATTACCCAATCGCTAAGCGGTGGAATGTATTTACCGTTAAACCGGAAGATACGCTGTTAAGGTATTCTGCAATAGTTTTGCTATTGTCTTTTACAAACGCTTGTGGTAATAATGTGTTCTCTTTAAAGAATTTATTTAATTTACCAGCAGCAATTTTTTCTGCCATATCAGCAGGTTTTCCTTCTGCTACTATTTGCTCTATTGCTATTGCTTTTTCGCGCTCTACTACATCAGGAGCAATATTGTCTGCGCTTATGCCTAATGGATTCATAGCAGCAATTTGCATAGCTACATCTCTACCGGCAGCAGTAATGCTATCGTTATTAGTTTGGTTAAGTCCTACCAAAACGCCTATTCTGTAATTACCGTGAATATAAGGAACGACTGCATCTGCGTTTACTTTTTCGTAACGAACGATGTCTATTTTTTCTCCGATTTTAGCAACCATTTCAAGTAATTTGTCGCTAACGGTAGCATCGCCCATTGGTAATGCTTTAAGAGCATCTATATCCGCAGGTTGATTGTTCAATGCTATATTGGCAACGTCGTTAGAAAAGTCAATAAATTCTTGATTTTTAGAAACGAAATCTGTTTCTGCAGAAATTTGTATTACTACACCAAAATTACCTGCGTTGTTTGCAACTGCAATTGCTACGCCTTCTTTAGCATCTCTATCGCTACGGTTAGCAGCTACTTTTTGACCTTTTTTACGAAGATAATCAATCGCTTTTTCGAAATCGCCTTCACTTTCTGCTAATGCTTTACGACAATCCATCATACCGGCTCCGGTAGCTTGGCGTAATTTGTTTACATCTGAAGCGCTTATGCTTACTGTACTCATCTTTTTTGATTTAAGATATGTTTGAAAAAATATAATTGTTTAAAAATAGTTTGCAAAGGTAAGAAAATAATATGAAATATTAAAAAGTCCAATACACAACAAGTATGTGAATTTTACAAATACAAATAGACGTTTAGGAACAAAATGTTAATGTATGGCTTACAAATTAACTAAATGGTAATATTCTATCATTTTACACAGTGTAATATAGTTTTATTAATCGTTTTATTTTTACGCAAATAATAATTAATGCCACGAATGCACTAATAGATATTCGTGCATTCGTGGCTATTTATTTATCAAAATATGCTTATTTCATATTAGGTGTCCAAAAATTATTATTACAGTCATTAGTACTCCAAGCTTTTTTGGGTATTATTTTCAATTTCTTATTCTATTATTTTTCCTTAATGCCATACTCAAATTGTACCACTTTTGAATTCCAAAGCGATAATGTTTGTAACGCTTTTATTTCTTTCTTTTCATTAGTACCGATGATTAATTTGTCTCGAAACGAACGAATATATTGCGCCCAATAGTTTCCTTTTGCATCGTTTAGTAAAAAATAAAAACCGGCATCTCCGAAATTTTTACCCGAGGAATTTAAAATTAACGCTCCATTTTGGGTTACTTCGGGTGTCATAATTACGGTGGCATTGCCTTTGGGTAAAGGAAATACGGCTTTTATACAAGTTTTGCCGGAGGCTAATGTGCAAGTACTGTAAATACCGGAATATATTACTTGTCCGGTAGCAGCAAAAGTTCTGAGCCAAAAGGTATATTTTACTGTATTGTCGTTGGGGGTTAAGAGTGTAATTATTTCGCTTGTAACAGCTTCGGCATTGTCTGTATTCTTTGTAGGGATATTTAATTGGTTTATTCTTTTGCTAAATAATCTATTGACTAATATCCCGAACAATTTAAAAATTGGATTCCACTTTACATTTAAAGCTAAATTATATTGTGTTGTGTGTTCGTAAAAATGAATTATTTCTTTGGATAAATTTATATACTCTTTTGCTGAAAAATTTAGGTTTTCCATAGAAGGAATTAAACCATTGCTAAGACTGTTTTTTTGAATAATTAGATTTTCCTTTTCCGACAATTGTTTAATAAAATCTGTACCAATTCCCCCTAAATTACCAAATGGTCCCATTAGCCAAGGATATGCTTTAGGATTTATTTTTTTACCCCAAAGAATTACCCATTGTTGGGTAAACCAATCTTGGAATTTTTGCATTGGGTAAGCTATATCCATTCTAATGGTTTTGGTTGAGGTTTGGAATTAAGTTTTTTTGCTCTTTCCATTCGCCATATTCTCCAATTGCTCTAAAACGTAAGGTGGTAAATTCAAAATGAAAATCTTTTCTATATCTTTCTTTCATTGCGTCTATATGTCTTTTGGGGCGTGGTACTGTGCTGTGTCCGTGTACCATATCAGTCATTTCTTTTACCGATTTCCAGATAGAAAAAGTGGAAACAGTGCGCGGCAATCTAATAGAGGCTAAAGATAGTGTAGTGCCCGGGTGGTCGCGTACTAACATCTCTACAGGTCTGCCCCATTTTATAAAACGAGGTACTTCCGGTAATTTCATTCGGGCTATTGTTACTGCTACTACAGGAGTATTTTCGCCACTTATTTCTATATTCTCTTTGGGAATGTCGAAAACAGAAATTTTACCCCATTGTCGTAAAAATGTTAATCGTGTATGCCAACCTTTTGCAAGTGTTTTCCCAAGTTTATTGTTTTCTAAAAAATTGTTTATAGCTTCTTCGTTTTCCCATTGTGCAAAAACAGCTACTTGTCTCAATAATATTCGTTTTAAAGAAAATACTCCTGCGCCCAAAGTCATTGCCGACATACATTCTGCGTGAATTAATCCGGGAGTATTATTGGCTTTTGGAGGAAACAATAAAGCCC
This sequence comes from uncultured Taibaiella sp., assembly GCA_964448955.1. Classification (GTDB taxonomy): domain Bacteria; phylum Bacteroidota; class Bacteroidia; order Chitinophagales; family Chitinophagaceae; genus MKSF01. The sequence continues at coordinate 80,861 of CAYUXT010000004.1, forward strand.
TTAATGTGTTTAAATAAGACGTTTTTACTAAATGATACGAAAAGATGCTCATTGTGTAAATTTACTCTATTTTGCTTTAGAGGCGGTTTTTATTTTTATTTAATCTTCTACTGTAAACGTAGTGTAGCTTATTTTGATTTTTAATTTTTTGCCTTTTGAAAAATAAATAAATGATGTGCACCAAAATAATTAAAGAATGTGTCCAAAGAAATAGTAAAAGAAAAAACCACCAAACTAATCCGGATCCACCTTCTGACTTATAGTGTAGACCGTACGAAAAGTATAAACTATAAACTAGGTGAATAGATAGATTAATGATAGCTACCAAAAATTTGTTTTTGCTTTTAAGGAGCAGAATAGTGAACAATAACCAGAAAAGCAGAAAGCTAAAGAACAGAATTATTTCATCTTCGTTCATTTGTTTATTTCATTTTTTAAACTCAATTGTATGGCTTTTACGTAAAAACTATTGCAATTAAATCAACAATTTCAAAGATAACCTAACATAATTATATTTAGTGATTTTGGCTATTTCATATTGCTATAAGTTGAGTCAGTTATATCATTGCAACTATTCTATTCTAAAGCTTTACTTTTGAGTTACCGGAACGGTTAGTTGTATTTTTACTACATCGGGAGTACCACTTTTAGTAATATTATACTCTTTGGTAATTACAGAAAATTCGCCTTGAAATACACCTTGTTTTCCGTTGTTACTAAATGTAAAAGGAAGCACAATGTCTTTGGTAACGCCTTTAAGCGTTAGTTTTCCTTTCGCTTCATAAGAATTTCCTTTTTTAGTTATATTGGTGGATTCAAACTTTATGGTTGGGTGCTTATCTGCACCCAAACCCTGACGTGCGTGTTTGTTTTTTAATCCGTTGCCTGTATTTACGCTGTTGGCATCAATGCTTGCTGATATTTTCGCATTAGCTAAGTCTGCCTCGTTTAATTCGATGTTTGCTTTTAAATTATTAAAAGTACCATTTACTCTACCTCCGGAAAACTTAACGGAATATTCAGTCTCTTTTACATGCCAACTTACGGAATTAATAAATGTAAAGGCAGATAGCGTTACTGCCACAGTTGCTACGATTAGCGTAGAAAATAATTTGTTTATCATTTTGAAGTAATTTTAAAACACAAAGGTCTATCTATTAATGCAAACAAAAATTAAGGTACTTTAAGATTTGCTTTAGTAGTTATTTCCCTGCAATTTTCCGTCTAATTTCACTCAGGTATTCGGGGGTAATGCCTATGTAAGACGCAATTAGTTTTAACGGAAGTCGCTGTACAAGTGTTGGGTAAGTTTGTGTAAAATCAATATATCTTTCTTCGGCTGATGTGCTTAACAATGCTATTAATCGTTTATTAGTAGCAATAAGGTTATTACGGAGTTTTATTAAGGCATCTACCAAAATGCTTTTATCCATTTCTGGTACAAAGGAAAATTGATTGACGGGGAGAACCAAGATTTCACTATCTTCAATAGCTTCAATATAAATAACAGAAGGCTCTTGATTTATGGCACTGTTCATATCCGAAACAATCCAATTTTCGGGAGCAAATTGAATTACATGTTCTTTTCCTGCTTTATCAACTACATAACTTTTCAGACAACCTTTTTGTACTGCATATCCCGATTTACATATTTCGCCCGAACGCAATAATAAAGTGCCTTTGGTAACTATTTTTGTTTTAGAGTCTGTAAAATTAACCATAATCGAAGGTAAGTCATTATCTGTTGTTCTAAGCTGAAAATTATGGCATATTTCATATTGGTATAGCCGATAAAATAGTTTCCGTTTAGTATGATAATTTTACATTTGCTGGTAATCACTTTTTACCATTCAACATAAGTGGAGTAATGCAAAGCTATTGTAAGTGAGGGCTTCGCTGTACTTTATTCAAAATTAATAAAGTAGCCTTGCTAAGAATCGAACTTAGATCTAAAGTTTAGGAAACTTCTATTCTATCCATTGAACTACAAGGCCGAAAAATCTGAAACGGTGCAAAGGTAAAAAAACACTTAGTTAAATTCTAAACTTTCTACCAAATGCTCTAAATCTTTTCTTAAAAATTCTGTTGCCGGCATTAAAGAGTCCGAGTTAGGAGCTACATTAAAATATAAAGCACCACGTATAAAGTTATGGGAAGAATCGGTTAGATAAAACTGATAGGCTGATGCCGCATTACCGCCAACGTGATAGTATATACCGGTTAAGCCATTTTGCGTTTTAAAAGCAGGAGTTTTAATATAATCTGCTCGTATATCGTGCGAGTAAGATAATTTGTAAGATTCGTTTATGAGCTTTGCAATCGGTTCTTTTTGACTTATTGGTTTGTAGCTAAGATACACTGTTGCGTCCCAGTCGGGGAAGCTCACATTTATCCAATAGGGGGCATTTTCTTGTAATACTAATCCAGTGTCTTGTGTAATTTTTCCATAAACGGGATACGCAAACGAAAAAGGAAAACCGGCTTTGGTAAATTGTTGGTATTTATGCTCTTCGGGTAATGCTATTTTAAAATATCCTTTGGGTTTGGGTACAGGGTCAGATGGGCGACAAGCTCCGAAAGAGAAAAGAATGATGATAATTATGTAGTGTATATTGTGTTTCATTGTATGTTTTTTCTCGCAATGTGCGTAAAGTTTATTTATTTTTTTAACTATTAAGAAATGAAGAGTGGTTAAGATTACTCTCAATGAACGCAAAGATTATTTATAATTAAAAGTTGCAAAGAAAAACAATTACTCTGAAAGCCCTAATAATTAATTATCAAATCATCTAATTGTAAAATCATCTAATTGTAAAATCATCTAATTCTTCCTTGCCGAATCTTCTAATTGATACTGCTCTATTTTTTGTGCCACCAAAATGTATATACTGTCTAATATCTGCGGATGATGATGATACCATTCTAAAGTATTATTAAGCTCTTCGTAAGTGAGGTTGTGGTGTTTTAAAATGGAGTGGTAAAATACTGCAAGGCTATCTTTGTTTTTGGTATAAGCATTACCGCCAATTGTCCCTAAACCCTGACTATGTGCATCTGCTAAGTGAATATCGGTAAGTATATCCGTCATTTTTTCGTAACTTACCGGAGGCTTACTATTCATTTTCTCGCTGCAAGAAAATATAAATACATTACCAATTAAAACTAAAATAAACAGGAAATGTTGTCTAATCCACATCATCATTGAGTGTTATTTTTCTTTGTTTACGGTTTATTTAATAACTCTCTGTACTTATTGGCATTGGGTACATCTATTTTGCTAATCTGATCTACATATTGCTTTCTTTCTTCGCGAGGAGCTAAGGCTATAATGTTAAGATATTCGTTGGATTTTGCAGTGAAGTAAAATTGCAATAAAAAAGAAGTTGGATTGTCGTTATTAATTTTTACAAGTATGGGAATAAGGCTGAGAATTTGTGCCCTTGCATCTTCCGGGCTGCTTTGCATTACATCTAATCCGCTTCTGTGAAAAGTGTACCAAGCAGTTCTAAACCCATCGAATCGAGGACTGAGTAATTGCTCTATAAGCCAATATCTGTTTCTGGTACTCCCTGTTGTTTTCCAGCCTTTTATTAATCCATCTTCGGGAGCATTTTGTACTATATATTGTGCTTTTTTAAGGTATTCTAATCCGCCATTTTGACTATAAGAATCGTAATCTAAACCTAATATTATATACACATAATATGCAAAAATAGCTGCTAAATTTCCGGAAAGAGGTTCGTTGCCTGCTACTCTGTTATCATCGTAAATAATATTTTGGCTTTCTTCAAATCTAAAAGTAAAATCGCTTTCTTGTTCTCTATGGTTTATCATAGGAGTAGAATAATTGGTGCCAAATACCGGTCTGTTGGCACTTATATTGAGTGTAGCAGAATAAACATTTTCGCTTATTCTTCTGGTAATATTTATCATAAAGTTGCACTCAATCTTTTCGTGTGGTTTGTAGTTATCGGTAGTCCAAATTTTGTTTTGTAGAAAATCATTTAATGCTTTTTCTAAGCTTTTAAAAACCTTAGCATCAACATTTTGTACATTTCTGTGCATTACCGTTACCTTACAGTCTAACTCTTGAGCAAAAAAAGCAGTATGAAATAAGAGCGATAAAATTAATAACAAAAAGTAACGCATTATTTTTTAAATTTTTGTGTTAAATAGTATGATAAAAAACTTACGAAATCTAATATTTATTGTATGGCAACAGTTTTCTTTTTTTATTACTTAGTAGAGGTGTTTCCCAATACGCAAGCTACGATTTTTTTTGCAATTTCGGTTTTAGTTGCAAGCGGTAATTCCGCAACTATTCCTTTTTGATTAATAATAGTAACCTTATTAGTATCGAAACCAAAACCTGCCCCTTTATCGTTGAGCGAATTGAGCACTATAAAATCGGCATTTTTATGGAGCAATTTTTTTTGTGCATTTTCTAATTCGTTATTGGTTTCAAGTGCAAATCCCACAACGGTTTGGTGGCTTTTTTTGTTGTTACCAATATGTGCCAAAATATCTTGTGTGCGTTCTAATTCTATACTTAAAGATTTTAGGTCTTCTTTTTTTATTTTTTGGTCTGCTTTGTTTTTGGGTTTATAATCTGCAACTGCTGCTGCCATTATAGCTATTTCGCAATCCACAAATTCACTTACGCTTACATCAAACATTTCTTGTGCAGACTGTACTGTTATAAGTTTAATATTATGATGATTCACTTGTTCTGTACTTGCTCCTAATACCAAACTTACTTCAAAGCCTTCGTCGGCTAAAGATTGGGCTAAGGCAATGCCCATTTTTCCGGTAGCATAATTGCCTATAAATCTTACTGGGTCTATGGCTTCGCGTGTAGAGCCGGCGGTTACCAAGGCTTTTTTACCATTGTTTTTTTTTTCGGTAAAAAAATCAAAAACATATTGCATAATGTTTTCGATTTCTGCCATTCTGCCCATTCCAATAATACCACTTGCTAACTGTCCGTGTTCGGGAGCGATAATGAGGTTATTATATGATTTTACTTTTGTAAGATTGGCTTGTGTGGCAGGGTGCAGCCACATATCTTCGTCCATAGCCGGAGCAATAGCCACAGGGCAAGTAGCAGAAAGATAAACAGCCATTAATATATTATCACAAGCTCCATTAGCTATTTTAGAAAGTGTATTAGCACTACAAGGCACTACAAGCATAAGATCTGCCCAACGACCAAGGTGTACGTGGTTATGCCATTGGTTATTACTAAATATTTGGGTATATACCTCTTTTTGAGAAACAGTAGAAAGAGCTAATGTAGATACAAATTCTGTAGCTGAGGGCGTGGCTATTACTTGCACTTCTGCACCAGATTTTACAAGCTGCCTTACTAATTCCGGGGTTTTATATGCTGCAATGCTCCCAGAGATACCCAAAACTATTTTTTTACCTTTTAGCTGCATTTTTACTGTATTGAGATGTGTAAAAAATGTATTAGTCTAATATACCACAAAGTTGCATACCCAATTATTTTTTTGTTGGATATGCAACTATTATATGTTCCAAAACAGAATAATATTTAATTATTCTTCACCTTTTTTGCGGTGGTAAATTTTGTCGTGGTTAAACTCTCCAATTGACTGAATTGCAGGGTTTGCCATTCTTTCATAAAAACGAGAGATTTCGATTTGCTCTTTGTTTTCGTGTATTTCTTCTAAAGAGTCGTTGTGGCTGGCAAAGTCTTCTAATTTTCTGTGCAACTCTTCTTTTAAAGTTACATTGATTTGGTTAGCACGCTTAGCCATTATTACGATAGACTCGTAAAGGTTGCCTGTTCTTTGTTTGATGTCCACAACATCTCTGGTTTCGATCATTGGATTTAATGATGCAACCAATTTTCTATTTATTGCCATTTTCTCTTATTTTGCTAATTTTTGATTTTGCAATATTATGAATTTTTTCCGCATCTTTTAAATATTTAGAAGTCGGAAAATAATCTTTTAATTCTTTGTAACTTTCAATTGTTTCGTTGTAACGCTCTTCTTGCTTCTCCTCTAAGCTACCTTTTGCATACAAATAGTTAGAACGCACTATCATATATTGGAAGTAGTCTATGTCTTTAGAGTCGGGATATTTTTCGATTAAGTTTTTAAATGTAACCTTCGATGCTTTGTATTCTTCCATGTGATAATAAAGCTCTGCTGCCGACTTATCGCGTTTTTCTAATTTTTGGGTACAAACATCTACATAAGTCTTAACTACAGAAATATGCGGAGACTGTGGGTGGTTTAATGCAAAATTATTGAGTGCATCTCTTGCGTGTATGGTATTAGTAGGGTCTAATGACCAATTGCGAGAATCCTTGAATAAACATACTCCATACATATATTCGCACTCTTCGGCTCTGGTACTTGTAGGGAAAAACTCTATAAAATTTCTAAATTGATAAGATGCTCCCAAATATTGTTTTTGATTGTATAATGTATAGCAATATCTGTAATATAACTCTTCGTGGTTTTTCGTACCTCTAAATATAGGCAAAAGACCCTCGTACAATTCTTTGGCACGATACCATTTACCTTGCTCGTAATATTCGTTAGCTTTAGTAAGTCTTAGATTTACATCGTTACTTTTTCGTAGCTTATCGAAACTATTACAAGACGAAAAACCTATTAATGCAATTAATGCTGTTATGATTATTTTTTGCATACGGAGCGCAAAGGTATGTATTTTAATTATTTTTTTGTTGATTTTTTTATATATAACATAAATCCGAATTTCTGCTACAAACAGCTAAAAACGTAATTGTTGGATAAAATATTTTATTCCCCTCTAAATAACTTTTTCAATTTCTTGCTTTTTCTTTTGCATAATAAATAAAATCTATATATTTAGGCGGTTTGTTGTTAGATTTTTTTGTGATGTGTAATGAGCGTGGGCTAAGGTTTTAATCAACATTTTGACTGAAGCGTAATATATTTTATTCGTCCAAATTTTGTGATAGTAAACATTATTGCGAAATTTGGGCAAATTAAATTTCTTTTTAGGTTATGAACAAACAAATATGGTTAATGTCGTTTGCGAGCATTTGTATTTTTGCTGCTTGTAATAATGGACAAAAAAATTCTGAAGAAAATATGAGCAATCCTCTATTACAGGCTTATAGCACTCCCTTCGAAGTGCCTCCTTTTCACCTAATCCAAAACGAACATTTTGTTCCTGCATTCGATGAAGCCATTAAAATAGCTGAAAAAGAAGTATTGGAAATTGCAGAAAATAACGACGAGCCTACATTCTCTAATACTATTGAGGCATTAGAAAAAAGTGGTAGCTTGTTAGATAATGTTTCTACCGTTTTCTTTAATCTAAGTGGAGCACATACTAACAATACCATTAAGGAAATTGCTAAAGATATTGCCCCTAAATTATCGAAACACAAAGACGATATTTATCTTAACGAAAAGCTATTTGCAAGAGTGCAAAAGCTTTGGGAAAACAAAGAAGCATTGCACTTAAATACAGAGCAGTCTATGCTTTTAGAAAAAATTTACAAAGCGTTTGTGCGTAGTGGAGCTAATCTTTCTATTGCCAACAAAACAAAGCTTCGTAAAATTAACGAAGAGCTTTCGGTGCTTACCGTAAAATTTGGAGACAATATCCTAACCGAAACCAATGCTTACGAATTAGTGCTGGATAATCAAGAACAATTAGCCGGATTACCCGAAAGTTTAATTTCTGCTGCAGCATCAGACGCTAAAGCAAAAGGCAAAGAAGGTAAATTCGTGTTTACTCTTCAAAACCCAAGTGTAATGCCATTTTTACAATATGCTTCTAACAGAGATTTACGTAAACAAATTTGGGAAGCATACCAATCTCGAGGTAATAATGGAAATGCTAACGACAACAAAGAGATTGTATTGCAATTAGCTAATCTTCGTATGGAAAAAGCGCAGCTTTTGGGTTACGAATCGCACGCACATTATACCTTAGAAGAAACGATGTCTAAAAATCCCGAAACTGTTTCTGGGTTACTCAATAAACTTTGGGAACCGGCTTTGGAAAAAGCTAAAATAGAAGCAGCAGATATTAAAAAAATGATGATAGCAGATGGTATCAACGATGAGGTACAACCTTATGATTGGCGGTATTATGCAGAAAAAATTCGCAAACAAAGATTCGATTTAGACGAACAAGAGTTAAAGCCATATTTTAGTTTAGAAAATGTTCGTAATGGTATTTTTGATGTTACCGAAAAATTATTTGGTCTGCAATTTACCGAATTGCAAGATGTACCCAAGTACCACGAAGAAGTAAGTGTATGGGAAGTAAAAGAAGCCGATGGTAGCCACGTAGGTATTTTATATATGGACTTTTTTCCGAGAGAGTCTAAGCGAGGTGGAGCGTGGATGACCTCTTATAGAAAACAATCAACTGTTGATGGCAAACGCGTTAATCCTGTAATATCAATCGTTTGTAATTTTACAAAACCCGTAGGCGATATGCCGGCATTGCTTACTTTCGACGAAACCACTACTTTTTTCCACGAATTTGGGCACGCCTTACACGGATTATTGTCTAATGTGCAATACAGAATGTTATCGGGTACAAGTGTGCCACGTGATTTTGTAGAATTACCTTCGCAAGTAATGGAAAATTGGGCGGCAGAACCAGAAGTAATGAAAGAGTATGCCAAACATTACAAAACCAACCAACCTATCCCCGATGCTTTAATTAAGAAAATACAAAAAGCCGGAACCTTTGATCAGGGATTTGCAACGGTAGAATATTTGGCAGCATCATATCTCGATTTAAATTATCATACTGCTAAAGAAGAAATAAAAGAACTTAACGATTACGAACAAAAATCTATGGAAAAATTAGGCTTAATTTCTTCTATCATTCCACGATACAGAAGCACCTATTTTAGCCATATATTTTCGGGAGGATACTCTGCCGGGTATTATAGCTATATATGGTCGGGAGTATTAGATACAGATGCTTTCGAAGCATTTAAAACTACTAATTTGTTCAACAAAGAAAAAGCAAATGCTTTCCGTAAAAATGTATTAGAAAAAGGTGGTACCGAAGACCCTGCAGTTTTGTACCGTAAATTCAGAGGTCAAGACCCCGATATTCAACCATTGCTACGCAAAAGAGGTTTAGATACAAAGAGTAAAGTAGAAATGGGGAAGAGTTAATATTTCATTACGTTGTAATGCTATATTGCATCGTTAAATGCTACAAAATAGAACAAAGAAGTTACATTGGACTTGTTAAATAACCCCCAAAAAGTCCTTGTCATTTTTTACACAAAGCAACGCTAAGATTTCACAGGGTTGCACAGAGTTTATTTGCTTTGCAATTCTTTGTGCAACCCTGTGTTATTAGTCGTTGTTTATTATCATAGATGCAAACATTTATGGTCATTTATATACACATCTTTATAGATAATAGCACCTCTAACCACTTGAAATACTTTTAAATAAAGTGGTTTGGGTTATTTAGCAAGCCCTATGTAGTCCCAAAAGTATCCAAAGCTATATATAACTGTATCACCATATAGATTTTATCATTTCTGTTGATATTTCATTAATGGTTTCTGTAAAGAAAGAACTGACTTCTTGCCAATGTTTATAAATACTTGTTACTGAATTTTCGTTTAATGTATTGCCATATCTATCAAGTTGTCGAATTGACAAAATAAAAATCCCCTACTCTACTTTTAATATCTCACCGCTACTATGTGCTGTAAACTCCGGTGCATACATACATTGAATATTGGCTATGCCGCTGCTATAAGTTCCTTTTGCATTTGCATATACTACATACTCCAATACATAAGTCCCTTTGCTCAAATTATCCACAAAGAAATTGGTACTTATATCTTTAGTGGACTGATAATACCCTAAAGCACCTTTGTAGTGATATTGGCTCAAAACATCTTTGGGTTCAAAACAAGCTGCACGCGTATCCTTAATATGTACATACTCTAAATCTCTATCTGATGTTACCGTAATTCTAACCACAACTTTATCGCCAATATGGATTGGTGTTTTGGAAGTAATAGCATTTAGTACTTCGCCTTTGGTAGTATTGGTAGCTTTAAATATTTCTTTTTGAATTTTTAAGGAAGTATTGGCATTGGTAATTTTATCGTATTGCTCAAAATACTGCCAATACACTGCTCCCCAAGATGGCAATGCTGCATTATTATCTGTTACTGTTACTTTAATATTACCCATTTGAGTATTTACTGCTTTTCCTTCGATATTGGCAATAAAATATCCTGTACCGGCTTGTTGTTTTATGTTTTCAGATGCAATGTTTTTATCGCCAATCTGTATATTCACTTTTGCTTGTTGGTCTAAAATATTAGTATTATCTGCCAATAAAGCATAGCAGGCTTCTACTGTAGCTTTGGTACTGTGCCATCTGTTGGTTTGTTTGTTTTTGATGAGCCAAGTTTGCATTTGTGCTATTTCATTAGCTTTTTTATCTATTTTCTTAAATGCCTGAATGAGTATTGCTTGTGTTTCTATCGGTGCTTCGTACCAGCCATAATAACCCGATTGGTATTTCCAATACATTCCCATTTCTTCGTTTATTATGGCTCTTTGGCGCAAACTTTCGATAATAGTTTTGGCGGTAGTTTCTTGTTGATTGGCGTACAAAATTTCTGCGATATAAGCCTGCATCATTAATCCTTGTGTGTTCCAATATTGTTTTACTTGCGAGAGATAATATTCGTATTCCTTCTTGTGCTTTGTGGGTATATTTTGCTTGCTTAAACTAAATGCGTAAAGATATTGTATGGTTGATGGCGACAAATTATTTTGGTCTAATTTTATTTTACGATTTATCAAATTTTGATAATCATCTACCATTTTGGACTCTAAATATTGCATTGCTTTTTGGATAATGCTTTGCGCCTCCGTTTCTTTGGCAATGGCAATATTTTTGTCTTGCATTTTTAATAAACCCAACGCTATGGTTTGCGTAATATACCTGTTCGGGTACATACCTTCGAACCAAGAGAATGCACCATTAGACAATTGTTTTTTCTCTAATTGTTTTAGCGTTTTATTTACATCTCTGCTTAGTTTTTGGGTTTCAAACAAGGCTGCAATGCGTTGCTTTTGTGCGGTTTCGTCTTGTGCTTCCAATACCCAAGGTGTTTCTTCTAAAAGAGCAGATTTTAACTGTTCGTTTTTTTGTAGATTAGATATTAACGCAGCCATATCTTTCGTCTGCCATTCGTTGAAAATCTTTTCTATTTTGGGTGTTTTCTTTACTATATCTGCGGCTATGGCATTACCATAAAATCTGCTAAATACTTGCTCTGCACAATCGTAAGGATAAGACGCTAAATAAGGCAATGCCTGCACCACATACCAAGTAGGATTAGCGGTATATTCTACGGTTAGTCCTTTGTGCAAAAGTGTTTTGCTATTGGCATTTAATAATTTGTTGAAAGTAAAATCTTTGTTGCCGTTACCGAGCATCGGCAAGGGCAACGTTTCTGTAACCAACATACGATTAGTAATAACAGGAATGTAATGCTCTTCACCATCGGTATGATTGCCTGCTTGCGCCATAATACGCAGTATTACCGGCTCGTAGATACTTTCGGGAATGTGGATATTCCAACTTACTTCTTTGCTTTGTCCGGCAGGGATAGATATGAGTTGTTTGGTATTTTGTAGTCTGAAAGGCAATGCCAAAGACTGTAATGTTTTTGCATTTAGTATTTCTACCCAAGTTTCGGCTTGAATGTTTTCGTTGGTAAGATTTACTATTTTAGAGCTTAATGTTACATCGTCCATTTGGCGGAACACTCGCGGAATATTAGGCTGCACCATAAGGTCTTTTTGGGTTTTTACCTCGCCTTCGAGATAGCCTATTTTCCAATCTTTGGTATGGGCAAAAGTTCGCCAACGCCAAGAAGTAAGTGCTTCGGGCATCGTAAATTCAAAGCTCACATCGCCATTAGCATTGGTACGTAATTGTGGGTAGAAATATGCCGTTTCATTGAAATTGGTACGCGGCGAAAAGGAAGTGTTTTCTGCTTTGTCATTTTCTCCTTCAACAGTAGGTTCAAGGAGCGTCATGTGTCTTGGGCTAAGGCTAACATCGGCAACTTTCTCTTTTCTAACGAATTCATTTCCACTCATTGGTGCAAAACCACTTGTATTTCTATCAGAAACTGCTTTATTAGCAAGTATAGATTTAGCTCTTTTCTTATAATATTCAGTTACCTCTGGAGACCCGTCGCTATATCTATAAATATCTTCATCATAATTAATTCTAAGTTTAGGAATAGCATAAATATCATAATAAGGAGTATTAAATTCGGCAATTGAAAATAACTTTTCGTCTTTATATACATTAATCCAAGTTCTACCCCATTTGCAATCATTAAAATTACTCTTTATATATACGCCCAAAACTCCAGTCATTAGATTGTTAAAATCCCAATTGCTTTTGTACAATGCATCTAAAGAAGCATCGTACATACCGGCTAAAAATTCCGTTTGAAATATCTTACTTTTTTCTCCTGTAATATTATAAGACCATTTTTCCTTGCTACCTGGTAGTAATTTACTACGTTCTGTCAATAATTTAATTTGCAAATCTTTATTGTTAAATGGAATTTTTACAAATTTTTTCGTTTCGTAAATACGATTATCTTTAATGAAATAACTGACATAATGTATTCCTCCTCTTTGTCCTTCAGTTACTGTAAAATTCATCATATCTTTTACCGAACCCTCTTCCAGAGCTTTAAAAACAGTATGCACTTTTGCATCATTAGCTTTTGTTAATACTTTAGTTTTAAGTTGGTCGCCGGTGTATGCTATTTCTCTGTTGGTAACAATGGCAATATCTTTTTCTATTTTGCTGTTCCAATCTATAATAGCGTGTGTATAGTATTTTTGAATTACTTCTTGTCCTTTGGCATCTTTGGTTTTGATATTTACCAAATACCAACCATTTTGTGGAAATGCTTTAAGCGCCATTAAATCCAAAGCCTGTTTACCACTATATGTTTTAGTAAAAGTGGTGTGCAATTCTTTCCAAACTTCTTTATCGTTTTCGTTTTTATAGACATCGTTTGGAAAGTATGTTTTAAAAGTAGGTTCATCATAAAGAAATTGGTCTGGAGTTTCCCAAAGTCTTGATTTTAGTAATTGTTTGGGAGCATCTAATTTTACTACGCTAAAAGTATATTCGTTTGGAATTTCAATATTATTTACGTTGGTAACTTTTACGGTTATATTCTTTAAATCTTCGGTAGTAATATCTTCGCGTATATTGGCATCAACTAAAGCATCTCTGTATGCAGCACTTACCGATTGAGTAAATTCGTGAGTTTCGCCATTTTGGTCTGTAATTTTTACATTAATGGTGTATGTAAACACAGGAAATAATTCGGGATTAGTATTGTCGGGAATGGCATTAAAAGAGATAGTATATTTGCCTTGTTCATCTGTAATTGTGCTACCTACATTTATTGTTTCGCTACTATTATTCAACATTGGATACCAATAACATCGCCAAGGGAAAGGAAACCTAACATTTCTTACTATCGAATATTCAACTTTAGCGGCATCAATATTATTACCTGCAGAAGACTTTACTTGCCCTTTTACATTTACTAAATCATTTACAAAAAAATCGCCTTTTAGGGTATCAAATTCATTAAAGAATTTAGGTCGTTTGTACTCTTCTATTTGAATGGATTTAGACTCATTGCCATTAATTTTAACTAAATAATTTCCTGTAAAACCATTTTCGGGAGCAATAAAGCTGCCTTGTACACTGCCAAATTCATTAGTGGTTAATTCTATACTTGTTTCGGGAGTGCCTCCATAACTATACCTCGTCAAGATTACTTTCACTTTTTTGTTAGCAACAACTTCTGTAACATTATTAGGTTTTTTGTTTACTACAATACCTTTAAAATAAATGGTTTGACCAGGTCGGTAAATATCTCTATCGGTAAATATAAAAGCATTGCGCTTTTCTGAATTTTCAATTTCTTTATAAAAAGACAAATTAGCCTGTTCGGTTAATTTATCATCTTTAAAACTGATTAACATTTTATCAAAACTATAATTGATGGACTCATCTAATTTAATTTCACCTTTATCATTAGTAGTAAAGGATTTATTTATATTGTCTTTATAAAAAGAAGAAAATTTAATTGTTGCATTAGGTAAGGGTGTTCCTATTGTTCTGTCTAAAATTTTAATGGTGTTTCCTGCTCTAAGATAAGCTATGTTAGAAACTTGAAATTCTAAATCTACCCAATTGTAATAATCTATTACCTCTTGCTGTGGTGATAGAGATATTATGAAATACCTGCCCATTGGTAAGGCATCAATTTTAAATTCTACTCTATGATGCATTAAATCTTCTGTGCCGGGTAAATCAATAGAATATTGTTTAATTGCCTTTTGATTCGAAACTCTTTTCTTGTAATTTTCATAGCTTTCATTTTTATTTTGTTCTAAATAAGGTACTATTGCTAACTCACAATGTTTTATATTTTGATATTCTAAAAGTATTTTAAATGGAGTTTCCGGTAATACTACATTTTCTCCTTTAATACTAAAATATTCAGCTTTTAAGTTAGCAATAGATTCATACAAATCGTTACTTTCTTTGGTATTCGGAAATTTATATATCAACTCTTCGTATTCTTTTACCGCATCAATCAGTTGAATGGTTTTATCTTGTAATTCTTGAGCAATATTGTAATGTCTTGCTTTAGCTGAAATGGATAAATGTGCATAGTGGAGAGCTAAGTTATTTACGATTGTGGCTATTGTCTTTTTTCCAAACACAAAATTATCCTTAAAAAACATAATTCTATTCCAATCTGTTTCGGCTAATTTTTCGGTGTTTTTATTATTTAGATAATACTCTGTAAGTAACTGAAATGCTTGTATGGTTTGCTTTTTAATGTCTATATTGTTTTCATCTGATGCAAACTTTTTATCTATAAATATTTTATGCTGTAGCGTAAGCCAAGAAGTATCAACGGTTCTGTATTGCTTAAAATCTTGAGAAAAATAATCAATATTTTGTTGGTTAAATTGTAGGTATTGCTTTAATATAAACTCGTATAAATTACTATAGTCCGTTTTTCCGGTTTGGTTAATTTCTAATAAAAGGGAATTGTATTGTTCTATTGGCGTTTTAAGCAATTCGGCTTTATAGCTCAGTGTTTTGTCGAACAGTTTATAAATAGTATCTACAAATTGGGTTTCTGTCCAGGCGGTAGGTTTTAATGTTTCGTTGGCTGTGCTAACTTTGGTTCTTTGTATTATGTTCCATCTATCTTGCCCAAAATACTGTGTATAAGAAACCGCTTTAATAGCAGTTACCAATGCTTTATCGGTATTATTGTACGCAACTGCATCTAACGATTCTAATAATTCAAAAGCATCTTCTTGGTTTTCTGTTTTATTGATTTTTAGTTGTATTTGACGAACAGATGCGTTCAGGTATTCTGCATTGTTTTTTTCTTTTTTGGCAAAATCTAAAATTTGCTGAACAGTCTTTGCTGCTTGTTGTTCCAAGCCATTATCCATAAGGCTGTCGTATTGCTCCCAGAGTTGTTTGTATAGTTGATTTTGTGCCATAGATGTTATAGAGTTAAAACTTGCAATAAAAATCAAGATTGCAATTCGTATTTGGGTTGTGTTCATAAATGAATGAATTTATAGTTTAAAGGTATAAAAAACGGATAAATACCAATGTAAAAAGCGAAATTATTGGTATTGTATTCAATTATCGCTTTTGTAATATTTAAAAAATTTAAAATCATTGTTGGTATTGTTAAACTCGTATAGATTTTATGTAAACTTGACGATTTGTAGAAAGTTGTACAAACTTGTAATCAATACATTTAGACAAATAAAACCAACAATGATAAAACCTCAATAACTGATTATTAATTTTTAATAAATTAGCACTATTACATTTTTATTTAACTTTACCATCTAAATATAAAATTGGATGTCGGTATATGGGAGCGTAAAGCGTGTTACTACCCACACTTTGCAACAAATGAAACAAAACGGCGAAAAAATTTCGATGATTACGGCGTACGATTATGCCTTTGCCGGCATCTTCGACGAAGCCGGAATGGATATAATACTTGTAGGTGATAGCGCTTCTAATGTAATGTTAGGGCACGAAACCACCTTACCCATTACATTAGACCAAATGATATATATGGCAGGAAGTGTGGTAAGAGCAGCACAAAGAAGTTTTGTAGTTTGTGATTTGCCTTTTGGTACTTATCAGGGCAATAGCAAAGAAGCCTTAAACTCTTCAATACGAATAATGAAAGAATCGGGAGCACACGCTGTAAAATTAGAAGGTGGTAGAGAGGTAAAAGATTCGGTGGAGCGTATAGTAAGTTCGGGCATTCCGGTTATGGGTCATTTAGGACTTACCCCACAATCTATATACAAATTTGGTACTTATACCGTTAGGGCAAAAGAAGAAGCAGAAGCAGAAGCCTTAGTACAAAACGCACACCTGCTACAAGAAGCAGGCGCATTTGCTATAGTGTTAGAAAAAATTCCGGCACAATTAGGCAAAAGAGTTTCAGAAGAATTAACGATACCTATAATTGGTATAGGTGCGGGTAAATATACAGACGGACAAGTTTTGGTAATGCACGATGTATTGGGGATTACTAAAGATTTTTCCCCACGATTTTTGAGAAGATATGCCGACTTGCGCAATACTATTAAAGATGCTACTACACAATATATAAATGATGTAAGAAGCTTAGATTTTCCTAACGAAAAAGAACAATATTAATTTAGTGGAGAGTGGACAGTTTATAGTGGATTATGAATTTATTGTTACTATTATATAAATACTATTACTTTTTTTTAACTTTTTAATTTTTAATTTATGAAAAACATACTTTTTGTCTCTATTTTGGCATTTTCAGCAACAAATTTATTTGCTCAAGAAGGGATCGTTAAACCTAATATTCAGTCTGCTCCAATAGGCTATACCCTACCCGATTACAATGCTGTAGATGTACTCACCGGAAGGTCTTTAACTGTCAATCAACAAGTAAATGACAAAGGATTATTGGTAATATTTTCTTGTAATACCTGCCCGTATGTAATTAAAAACATTAAACGTACCAACGAAGTATTGGCAAAAGCCAAATCCTTAAATATACCTGTAGTAATCGTAAATTCTAACGAAGCACAAAGAGACGAAGCCGACAGTAAAAATGCTATGTTGGCTTATGGTAAAGAACATAAATACCCTAATTACCTTTACGATGAAGCATCTAATTTTGCCAATAACTTAGGAGCTACCAAAACGCCCGAAATTTTCTTATTCGATAAAAACAGCAAATTAGTTTATAAAGGGGCTATGGACGATAATCCTGGCAAACCCGACGAAGCAGAAGTAATGTATTTAGCCAATGCAATGGAAAATTTGGTGGCTAACCAACCAATAGAACCAAAAGAAACAAAATCTGTTGGTTGCACTATTAAGAGAGCAAAGAAATAAAAAAAAATTCAGTAATAATAGCCTTAGCTTTTTGTGATTAATTTCCAAAATGCTAAGGCCTTTTTTATGTATTTAGGCAAGTAATTTAGATTTTTAGTAATTTTCGTCAAAAATCAGATAAACTAACCGTTAACTTATGGAAATTATAATAGTAATAATTTTAATTATCATAGGATTAGTAATATATTTTCTTCCAACTATTATTGCGTCCGGCAGAAATGCAACCGCAACATTTTTAATTTTTCTCGTCAATCTATTTGGCGGCTGGACGGTTGCTTTATGGGTTTTCGTGTTTATTAGGGCATTTTGTTCTAAGAAAAAATAAAAAACTTTATACCATCAAATGAATATCATCGTTCTTGGCACATTAATTCTGATAATTTTTATAGCTTATTTGTTTATTCAATACTCAATTAAAGAAAAAAATAAAAAGCTCATAGAATCTGTTACACAATTAAATAGGGGAACGAAATCAGAAATAGATTTAGTGTTGAAATTATTAAAATATGGCATTCCGAATCAAAACATTTTTCACGACTTATACGTTAAGCGGTATAATAATACTTATTCACAGATAGACTTAGTTGTGCTTACAAATATAGGTATTATTGCATTTGAAGTAAAAGACTACAGTGGTTGGATCTTCGGCACCGGATATAAACATCAATGGACTAAAGTACTCGCATATGGAAAACGAAAATATAAATTTTACAATCCTATATTGCAAAACAATCAGCATATAAAAGAGCTTAAAAGACTATCACCACAATTTACCAAAGTGCCATATTTTTCCATAATAGTTTTTTATGGAGATTGCCAATTAAAAGACATCACTTTTATTCCGGAAGGAACATTTATCGTAAAACACAATAGAATTTTAGATGTATTAAATTTGATTTTAAAAACTAATAATCCAATAAATTATATAGACAAACCCGAAATAATTAGCTTACTTAAAACTGCCGTACAAAATGGCAGTAATACTGCAATAGTCCAAAAACATACCGAAAATATAAATGATAGTTTAGGAAGGAGTAAAATTTTCGATTAGTAATATGCTTTGGAATTGCCACGTTTGGATATGAACTATAATGCTTGTATTCAATCTACATTAAAAATCTTATTTTGTAAAACAAAAATATGTTTTTACCTTTGCCGTCCGAAAAATCAACCCTCTTGTAAATACCTTTTGCAAGAAGACCAAAGTTGCAGTTGATTTTCGATTTATTAATTAACCAAATTTATTTAACAAATGGCAACAGTAAATGTTCAAAACTATGAGCTAATGGTCATTTTCACTCCGATTTTAGCGGAAGATGAATTTAAAAATGCTCAGAAAAAAATCACTTCTCTTGTAGAAGAAAACGCGGGAACTATTGTTCATTCTAATCCTTGGGGACTACGCACGCTTGCTTACCCTATCGAAAAGAAAACTACCGGTATCTATTATGTACTCGAGTTTAATGCTCCTACCGAAGTAATTGCAAAATTAGAAGTGCAACTTAACCGCGACGAAAACGTTATGAGACACATGGTTAATCGTCTTGACAAATTTGCAATAGCATACAACGAGCGCAAAAGAAACGCTCCTGCTAAAGCAAAAGAAACTAAAGAAGAAACACCTGCCGAAAACGAAGCATAATTCATTTCTATCAAAACATTTATTTCAAAAAAAATTAAACAACATTTAAAATGGCAAGAGCAAACGATATAAAATATCTAAGTGCTGCACGCATCGAGAAACGCCCTAAAAAGTATTGTCGTTTCAAAAAATTAGGTATTAAATACATTGATTACAAAGACGGTGAATTCTTGAAAAAATTCTTGAACGAGCAAGGTAAAATGTTACCACGCCGTATTACCGGAACTTCCTTAAAATATCAACGTAAACTCGGTCACGCAATTAAAAAAGCGCGCCAAATGGCAATATTGCCTTATGTAACTGACCTTTTAAAGTAATAAGAAAATGCAAGTAATATTAATAAAAGATGTAGATAACTTAGGTGCTGCCCACGAGTTGGTAGAAGTGCGCCCCGGATATGCCCGCAATTATCTTATACCTCAAAAGTATGCTATAGAAGCAAGCTTATCCAACAAAAAAGTTCTTGAAGAACGCCAAAAACAATTAGCTAAAAAAGAAGAAAAATTATTATCGCAAATAGCTAAAGTAAAAGAAGTATTAGCTGCTGCGGCACTTAAAATTGGTGCTAAAGTTGGCGAAAACGGTAAAATTTACGGTTCGGTTACTACAGCACAGATTGCTCGTGCTATCCGCGAACAAAAAGGCTACGAAATAGACCGTCGTAAAATTACAATTTCTGAAGAAGTAAAAGAATTGGGTACTTTCCCTGCTGTTATAGACTTTGGTAACGATAAAGTAGTTAATCTAAATTTTGAAGTTATAGCAGAATAAAATAATGGCTATTACTAAATACTAAAAAGCGGTTGATAATTAATCAACCGCTTTTTTTATTGTTATGTAAAAAATCGTTTTTTCTAATACCAAATTGAAATACTATTTTTGATGATGTATATTCCACTATATACGATTAATATAAATATGGAATAAGCAGCAACCTATGCAACTCTCTACTACTAATACATTTAATGCTACACCAGAACAGTTATGGACATTATTATTTAATTCTAAAATGGACGATAAACATCCCTGCTATTTCTTGTTTGGATTACCTAAACCGATAGAATGTAGATTACAAGACGCAAATAAAGAAGGTGTAGGAAATACCAGAGAATGTGTTTCGGACAAAGGAGTTATTAAGCAAAACATATTAGAATGGGAACCTAATAAGAAATTGAAATTTGAACTTTTAGAAACAGATATATATTTTGGACCTTGCGTAGAATCTATCGTGGAAACATTTGAAATAAAAAGGATAACAACAAATACATCTTCTATTACAAGACATACCGAATTTAAGCTAAAGTCCTATCGTCAATATTTTTTAACTATTCCAATGTATATTGGATTAAAAAACATTCATCGATATGTATTTAAAAATTGGAAAAGAATATCTACCAATATGGACTAACTACAATTTACAGAAAAGTATTATGCCAACTATTCTTTAATATCCCCTACCCGATTTCTTTTCTACATAATTCATAAATGCTCTGTTGGCAACTCTATTACCGCCTTTGGTCGGATAGTTTCCGGTAAAATACCAATCGCCACTATGGTTAGGACAAGCAGCGTGTAAGCCATCTACAGTCTGATAGATTATTTCTACTTCTGCTCGTACATCTTCGGGGTGTAGCATTTGGGCTATTTTTAAACTAATGGCTTCATCTGTAAATGGAGCATAAATATCTTTTACAAAATTCTCTTTGTCTAAAGTATTATTGTTCATTGCCGTTGCGCATTTATTGTAGGCATCGGTAATTATATGCTCTTTATTAGTATCTTTTAATAATTCAATGGCAGCCTGAAATGCAATAAACTCACCCATTCTGCTCATATCTATGCCATAACAATCGGGATAGCGTATCTGTGGAGCAGACGAAACAACTATAATTTTTTGGGGCGATAACCTATCCAGCATTTTAATAATACTCTGTTTTAAGGTAGTACCTCTAACTATAGAATCGTCTATAACGACCAAAGTATCTGTATTGGGTTTTACGGTACCATAGGTAATATCGTAAACGTGCTGCACCATTTCATCTCTACTATCGCCATCGGTAATAAAAGTACGTAACTTCACATCTTTAATAGCCACTTTATCTACCCTAACTCTTCTGCTGATCAACTCTCGAATTTCGGCATCTGTCATAGAGCCTTTGTTTTTAATAATTCTATCGGTTTTAATTTCGTTGAGATAGTTTTCCAAACCTTTTATGAGTCCATAAAAAGCTATTTCGGCAGTATTGGGGATAAATGAAACAACCGTATTTTTCAAATCATTATTCAGTGAATTTAAAACACGTGGAGCAAGGTTTAAGCCTAATTGTATTCTTTCTTTGTAAATATCGGCATCGCTACCTCTACTAAAATATATTCGCTCGAAACTACAAGCCGTTTTATCTTCAGGTGCTAAAATTTCATTTAGCTGTACATTACCATCTGCTTTTACAATTAAAGCATTTCCGGCAGGTAATTCTTTCACATCGTTTTGCGGTACATTAAAAGTAGTAATAATTGCAGGTCTTTCAGAAGCTACTACAATAATTTCGTCGTCGTAATAGTAATACGCAGGTCTAATACCGTTTTTATCTCTCAATACAAAACTATCGCCATTGCCTATTAAGCCGCCACATACATAACCGCCATCAAAACGAGCAGCTGCCTTTTTTAGTACAGCAGTAATATCGGGACATTCCGGATTAAGTGCTTCTTCTTCGCAAAGAAAATGGTGCACCGTATCGAGCATAGCTCCCAAATCACTTTCAAACATAGTGTCGGTAGGGTGTACATCGGGAAGCTGATTGTATAATTCTTCTGTATTAACCAAATTAAAATTACCTGCCATAGCAATATTACGTGCAGGATTGATGTCGGATTTTACAAAAGGATGGCAATATTTTACGCTGTTTTTACCTTGCGTACCATATCTAAGATGCCCGAGCATTACTTCACCCATAAATCTTAGGTAGCCTTTCATTAAGCCCGGATAATTTCTTAAATCGGGGTACATACGCTCCAATTCTACTACTTCTTCTTTTACCGAATTAAATATTTCTTTAATAGCACCCTGCCCCGGAATACGAAGACGGTGCAAAAATTGATACCCCGGTTCTACATTGAGTTTCAGAGTAGCTATTCCGGCTCCGTCCTGACCGCGATTATGCTGCTTTTCCATTAAAAGATACAGCTTATTAAGTCCGTAAAAGGCGGTACCGTACTTTCTGAAATAATACGAAATAGGTTTGCGTAATCGAATGTATGCTAAGCCACATTCATGCTTTATTGCATCTGACATATTTGGAAATAAGAAGGTGCAAAGTTAATTTTTATTCTGCTAATAGAAAAACCAAAGGCTATTGAATGCAATAATATAGGTATAAATATAATTCTGATAAAAATTATCATAGGTCAATGAAGTAAAATAAAACTGCAAAAGTTGCTTCTTATTTGTAGTATTTTTTACAGTATTACCTTAATCCTTTCTTCTCTTTAGCAGAATGATTTGGCAGCATTATAATTTTTCACAGTCGTTATTACTTTTTTTTCTAAATGCGTCGAACTTAATGCCTAAATTGATGGATTTGAAAATGCCTGTGCCCGTTGATTCAAAAACTGCCCTTCTTTTTATTGGAGGATTGTCTTTGTAAAATGTGTAGTCAAAATTTACCTTTTGAAATGACTGAAACCCATATACTCCTTGAGCATTAAAACATATATCCAAATATTTTAAAACCCTTACACCAATTTTAATACCACCTGTTGGCACAAACTGAAAACTGCTATGTCCATCTGATGAAGGCGGATTTGTTTGATAGTAATATGGTCCATAAACCGGAAAAAAATCACCAATTTGCCCTGGTCTTTTATACGTAAACTGTAAGCCCAATGCTACATAAGGCTTAATATAAAGCCAATAAGAAGGATTTATTAAATTGTACGATATGCCTAAATCGAACCTATATACATTTGAACCAGGATAGCCATCAAAAGTATTTTCACTTCGCCAAAAAGATGTAACACCTCGATATATAGATGTAGCCATTATATAATCCCACTTTTTTTGATGATGTATGTAGCCCAAAGACACAAACCCTCCGGTATTAAGCAAAGGATTTTTACTTTCTATAAGTGCCGTAGTTTGTTTTGTATGGGTAAGAACAGTGCCATAACCGATATATGCAGTCTGCGCTTTAAGTGTTATCGCAATTAACAGCATTATGAATATTGAAAATATATGTTTCATTTGATGTTTTTACAGTATAGGTGTTTATAACTTGTTTTGAGGTTAGTTAGTTTCTGCTAAAAATCAAATATGCAAAGGTTTTTTTATATGCCTCAAAAAAATTAACCGTTTTTCATTAACGCTACTCCTTATCTATTTTGAGAGGAATATACCTTAATGTCTTAATTTAATTATCTTTGTTTTAGTTAAAATCTTGATTAAAATTTATGAAGAGAGTTTTCGACATTGTACAAGAACGAGTTACAATAGCTCCCGGCGAGCCTATGTTTGGCTTTAAAGCCAATAACGTTTGGCACACTATTAACACCAAAGAAGTGTGGCAACAAGCACAAGACCTTGCAGCCGCTTTGCTTACATTAAATTTAAAAAATGATATTTTAGTTCCTGAACAACAAGAAAAAATAGCGCTTATATCGCCCAATAGACCTGAATGGCTGATAACAGACCTCGCAGTACAACAAACAGGAGCTATACTTACACCGCTATACCCTACGCTTACGCCTTCTGAATTTGAGTATATTTTAAATCAAGCAGAAGTTAGAATTATCTTTTTTTCGGATAAAAATTTAGTCAAAAAGTTTGAACATACATTCTCTAACATTCCTACCTTAAAACACATTTATACTTTCGACAAAACAGAAGGCACACATCATTGGAAAGAACTCCAACCAACCCTGCAAAGCAAAGCATTGCTTACCAATATAAACACTAAAATACTTCCAGATACTACTGCTACTATTATTTACACCTCCGGCACTACAGGTAAGCCAAAAGGCGTAATGCTTTCGCATAAAAACATTACTTCAAATTTAACAGCGTGTAAACCTATATTTCATTTTGCCCAAAAAGGCGATAAATCACTTAGTTTTTTACCACTAAACCATATATTTGAAAAAACAGTATCTTACGTATATATACAAGCAGGAGTATGTATCTATTATGCCGAAGGTATGGAAACCATTGGCGATAACCTTAAAGAAGTGAAACCAATAGTATTTACTTGCGTACCACGACTTTTAGAGAAAGTATATGATAAAATAATTGGAAAAGGAATTGCCCTTAAAAGCATTAAAAAATCTTTGTTTTTCTGGGCGGTAAACTTGGGTAAAAAGTACGATAATAGCAACAAAGGTTCATTTTTTTACCGATTACAATTAGCCTTAGCCAATAAAATAATTTTTAATAAATGGAGAGAGGCTTTAGGGGGTAATGTAAAAGCGATAGTTAGCGGAGCAGCAGCATTGCAAACCAAATATATTCGTATATTTTCTGCTGCAAATATTACTATTATGGAAGGTTACGGACTTACCGAAACTTCTCCTGTAATTAGTGTTAATACCTTAGAATCCGAAAGCAGAAGAATAGGTACTGTAGGTAAAGCACTCGAAGGAATAAATGTAAAAATTGCGGAAGATGGCGAAATAATCACACAAAGTGATAGTGTAATGGTGGGTTATTACAAAGAACCCGAACAAACGAATGAAGTGATTAAAGATGGCTGGTTCCATACAGGGGATATTGGCGAATTAGTAGAGGACAAATACATTAAAATAACAGACCGAAAAAAAGAAATATTTAAAAACTCCGGAGGAAAATATATAGCTCCGCAAAATGTAGAAGGTATATTAAGACAAAGTATTTATATAGAACAAGCAATGGCTGTAGGTTCGGGTGAAAAATATGTTGCAGCATTAATTGTCCCTTCATTTACACAGCTAAAAAGCAAACTTAAATCCGATGGCATTGCTATTCCAGAAAGCAATGAAGCACTTTTAGCACTGCCCGAAGTAAATGCTATTTTCAAAAAAGAGATAAGTAAATACAATGGCTTTTTGAGTGCTATAGAGCAAGTAAAAAAATTTACATTGCTCCCTAAAGAATGGAATATAGAAGAAGGTTTGCTAACGCCAAAATTATCCCTAAAACGAAAACCAATAACCGAAAAATTTAAAGAGGAAATCACTAAAATGTTTTGATATTAAATACAAAACTCACGAAAAGTCCCTAAAATTTCATGCGCAATTTGTACCTTTATAAAATAATTTCCAACTGTTAATATTCGATTTTCAACTAAATAAAATAAATGCACTTACACTTTATTGCAATAGGTGGCGCTATTATGCACCAATTAGCCATTGCACTACATAAAAAAGGATATACCATTACCGGAAGCGATGATGAAATTAACAATCCGGCTAAATCTAATCTCGAAAAAGAAGGCTTACTTCCCGAAAAAAATGGTTGGTATCCCGAAAAAATTAACCAATCCATAGACGGTATCATATTGGGAATGCACGCCAAAGAAGACAATCCCGAACTTAATGCTGCTCAAGAACTTGGTATTCCTATTTACTCTTTTCCCGAGTATATGTATCAAGTAACGAAAGACAAAAAGCGTGTGGTAATTGCCGGAAGTCATGGTAAAACCACCACTACATCAATGATAATGCACGTACTGCGTGCCGTAGGTTTGGATTTTGACTATTTGGTTGGTGCTAAAGTAGAAGGGTTTGAAAATTCTGTACGTATTACCGACGCACCTGTTATAATCTTAGAAGGAGATGAGTATCCTGCTTCGATAATAGAAAAAAGACCAAAAATACATTTTTACCATCCGCACATTTCAGTACTTACGGGTATATCTTGGGATCACGTAAATGTTTTTCCTACTTACGAAAATTATAAAGAGCAATTTGCTATTTTCTTAAAAATGCTCGCACAAGATAGTGTGCTCATTTATAGTGCAGAAGACTCTGAAGTGGTAAAACTAACAGAACAAGATGCCCGTCATTTGCAGCAAATTCCTTATGTAGCTCCCAATTACAAAATACACAACGGCGATGTAGTTATCGAAACTTCTGAAGGCAATTTTGCATTACAAATTTTTGGCGCACACAACTTGCAAAATATGGAAGCAGCACATAAAGTGTGTCAGCAACTTGGTGTAAGCGATAAAGATTTTTACAATGCCATTACCACTTTTAGCGGTGCAGCCAATAGATTGCAGAAGATTTCGGATAATGAAAAAATGTTGGTATTTAGAGATTTTGCACATTCGCCGTCAAAACTAAAAGCTACATTAAATGCTGCATTAGAAAAATACAAAAATTACAATATTATTGCTTGTTTTGAATTGCATACATTTAGTAGTCTTACTGCTAATTTTTTGTCTGAGTATGCATTTAGTATGAACGATTGTAAAAATGCTGCAGTATTTTTCAGCAAACACGCTTTATCGTTAAAACGCTTACCGGCATTAGACCCAAAAGAAATAAACGACTATTTTCAAGACGATAATTTACAAGTTTTTGACGATAAAAACAATTTACGCAATTGGATAGAAAACTGTATTCACTCGAGCGAACAACCTGTATGTATATTACTGATGAGTTCCGGCACATTCGATGGCATGGACATTAATTTTGGATAGCAATTATAATTACCAATGAATTTCATCACCGAACATATACAAGCCATTATCCAACAATTTAAAGGCGATATTCCTTTAGCTGTTTTTCTTAAAAATTATTATTCCGGTTATAAAAATATCGGAAGTAGAGATAGAAAAGCCATAAGCGAGGGAGTGTATATTTATTATCGTTGTGCAAGATTTTACGAAGCAGAAAGTATTGAAAATATTATAGCCAAAGGCATAGAACTTTGTAAAAGCAGTAATAAAACACTAAGCCAAAAAATTACTGCCGATAAAGAACTACCCCACCCCGATATGAATCAATACTTATATCCAATATCGAATAACTTAGCTTTAGAAGATTGGTTACAGTCTATCTTTCATCAACCAAAATTATTTATAAGATTAAGAGAAAACGAGAATAGTATTATCCATTCTTTAAAAAATAAAAATATTGAATTTGCATCGGAAGTAATGCAGAATAAGCATTACATTTTATCGTTCAACAACAGCGAAAAAGTAAATGAATTAATTAACGAGAAACGATATGTAGTGCAAGACAGAAGCTCGCAAATCGTAATATTAAAAGTATTGCAAAAAATAGAAAATTCGCCAAAAACTATTTGGGACGTATGTTCGGGAGCAGGAGGAAAATCGTTATTGATACAAGATGTATTGCAAAACAAAGCCAAAATATTAGCTACCGATATTAGAAAAACAATTTTGCATAATCTGCAACAGAGAGCTAAATTATATGGCATTCAAAATATAGAAACAATTGTTTGCAATGCAACCGACAAGAATGAATTAAATCAAAAAATACAACAACAATTATTCGATTTGGTAATATGTGATGTACCTTGTAGCGGTAGCGGTACTTGGGCAAGAACACCGGAACAATTTTACTTTTTCCCTACAAAAGAAAAATTAAATACCTTACAACAATTACAAAAAGACATTACAATAAATGCGGCTAATTATGTACAATACGGAGGTTATTTTTTATACATAACCTGCTCTGTATTTAAAACGGAAAACGAAGATGTAGTAGCACAAATTTCGCAGAATAAATCTTTGAAATTAATACACAGTAAAATCATCAACGGCATACCCAATAAAGCAGACATAATGTTTTATGCATTATTTAAAAAGATAGAAAAATAAATGAAAATTCCTTTTAAAAAAGGTGTTTTACTACATAGCACACTTAATCTTTATTTTAGAACATTACAATAAAAAGAAAAAATACCAGACGCAATGTTCCAAAACATAAAAAACATTATTTTCGATTTAGGAGGAGTAATTATTAATATTGATTATTTACTTACCCAAAAAGCATTTGAAAAATTAGGCTTAACTAATTTCTCAGAAATATATACGCAGTTTCAACAAAATTCGTTTTTCGATTTTTACGAAACAGGAAAAATGAGTACCGATGATTTTATAACGGAAATAAAAAAACATATAAGCACAGCTACCGAACAGCAAATTATAGATGCGTGGAATGCAATGCTTTTAGACATTCCGCTTAGAAGATTACAAATACTACAACAGCTTCAAATTCATTTTAATACTTTCTTGCTTAGCAATACCAACGAACTGCACGAAACTGCGTTTAACCAAAAACTTAAACTACAAACAGGGTTTCAGAATTTCGGAGTATTTTTCGACAAAGTATATCTATCGCACAGAATAGGAATGCGTAAACCCAATAAAGAAGCCTTTGAGCACATACTGCTCGAAAACCAACTTAATCCAACCGAAACGCTATTTATTGACGATTCGGAGCAGCATATAAATGGCGCAACATTAGCAGGTATTAAAACAATATGGCTCACCAATGGAATGACCATAGAAAATGATATTTTTAAACCCAAAGTATAAATTTGTATTTAGCGCAAACGCAGACAATTAAATATATTTGCCAATTAAAACAAAGAAGATTATGCAACTGAATGTACCTGAATATTTACTCAATTATATCAATGGAGAATTATGTGCTCCTACCAAACAACAATATATAACTAACACTAATCCGGCTACGGCAGAGGTATTCTGTCATATTCCCGACAGTACAGAAGAAGACATAGCATTAGCTTACGAAGCAGCCAATGCTGCATTTCCGAATTGGGCAAATACTGCAGCAGAAGAACGCTTTAAAATCCTTAACAGAATTGCAGATTTATTAGAAGAAAATATTGAAATATTGGCATTAGCCGAAACCAACGATAATGGCAAACCCTTATGGTTAAGTAAAAAAGTAGATATTCCTCGTGCAGCACAAAATTTTAGATTTTTTGCAACCGGAGCTATTCATTTTGCATCAGAGAGCCATAATATGAACGCAAATGCTATTAATTATACACTACGCAATCCAATTGGCGTAGTAGGTTGCATATCGCCTTGGAATTTGCCATTATATCTTTTTACTTGGAAAATAGCTCCCGCACTTGCAGCAGGTAATTGTGTCATCGCCAAGCCATCGGAAGTTACTCCGGTTACAGGTTATTTACTTTCTATAATTGCTCAAGAAGCAGGATTACCCAATGGCGTACTCAATATAGTACACGGCAATGGTGCGGATTGTGGCGCTGCAATAGTAAAACATCCGGGCATTAAAGCCATTTCGTTTACAGGCAGTACAAGAGCAGGAAAAGATATTGCTTCTATAGCAGCACCAATGTTTAAAAAAATATCTTTAGAACTTGGTGGCAAAAATCCCAATATCATATTTGCCGATTGCAACTGGGAAAAAATGATGCGAACTACCGTACAATCTTCTTTTGCTAATCAAGGACAAATATGCTTGTGTGGCAGCAGAATATTAATAGAAGCAAGTATTTACGAAAAGTTTAAAACAGAATTTTTGGCAAGAGTAGCCAAGCTAAAAGTAGGCGACCCACTTAGCGAAGACTCCAAACAGGGCGCAACGGTAAGCAAAGCGCATTTCGATAAGGTTATGGGTTGTATAGAGTTAGCAAAACAAGAAGGCGGTACTATACTTGCAGGCGGCTATGTCGTAACTCCCGAAGGCAGGTGTAGTAATGGCTATTTTATAGCACCGACCGTAATAGAAGGCTTAGGGGCAAACTGTACAACCAATATGGAAGAAATTTTTGGACCGGTAGTAACACTACAGCCATTTAATACAGAAGAAGAAGCCCTACAATTAGCTAATACAAGCGATTATGGCTTAGCTGCTACTATATGGACAGAAAACGTAACTCGTGCCAACAGAATAGCGGCACAAGTACATAGTGGTATAATTTGGGTAAATACTTGGCTGCTGCGCGATTTACGAACACCTTTTGGAGGATTTAAAAATTCGGGTACAGGCAGAGAAGGCGGTTGGGAAGCAATGCGATTTTTTACCGAACCCAAAAATGTATGTATTGAATTATGAAATTCCTAACGAAGACTTTACACACACTTTTAGCTTGTATTTCTATTATTGTAATTACCAATTGTACTTTCAATGATTCTAAAAGAACAACTCAAACATTTAAGGAGATAAATGAAAGTATCCGAAAAAGCAATGAAAGTATAAGCTATAACAGTAATCAATTATTACAAAAAGTAACAGACGCACCTAACATTACCAAAGAAACAAAAGAAGCTGCAATAGCATTAGCAAACATAAAAGATTCTATTACTAACACAATTACAGAACTACAACTGCAATTAAAAGCCTTAGACTCTTCCGGTGTTGAAAACTATGTATCATACAAATATCTTGTACAAGAAAACAACTTGCATCATCTTGAAAGATTGATGGTTAGTTTTTATCAAAAATCACTTGAGTTTAGTCCATCTACAATAAGCAAAGACAGTATTGATATTTATTTTCAAACGGGTTTGCGTATGTACATTAAACAGAACTCCAAAAGGCAAGAAGATACTTTTAACCAAGACCTCCCTACCATTGCGGCTATTACAATACTTACCAAATATGAATACGATACCGAAAACATCTTACAGTTTCTGTTAGGGGAAATTATAAAGACTTGATACAACTACGCAGCGAGTGAATGCAGTCATTGGATTAATCTTTAGTGCTTACAATCTACATTGTTTCTTCAATATCATCTACAAAAATGTTTTTCAAGAGTGGTTAAGAAGTGTGTTGTATATTTTCGGGCTGTATAGTTTGCGTTTTAAGCCTCAAGGTCGGGAACTAAAATTTCCATCTGTAAATACATCTTTTGCAGTTTAAAATGCTATTTTTGCCGAAACGGTGGTTTTTAGACGGACTGACGTTGTATGCAATTCCCCTACTCGAAAACGAAGTTGTTTTTAGATGCTAACGGATAAGCACGA